>CAJMLK010000046.1 GCA_905214305.1 uncultured bacterium | reverse complement strand
GCCGAACATGAAGCGGCCGGTAAATTCGTCAACAATGACCACCTGGTCTTCCTGCACGATGTAGTCCACATCACGCTTGAAAACCTGATGGGCCTTGAGCGACTGCATCACATGGTGCTGCGCCGTGATATTGGCGGGATCAAAGAGGTTGTCCAGCTTGAGCAGCTCTTCGCAGCAGGCCACGCCTTCATCAGTGAGCATGGCGGTGCGGGCCTTTTCGTCAATGGTATAGTGCTCGGGCTGCAGCTTGCGAACCACCTCGTCCACGATGCGGTACATCCCCACCGACTCGTCAGACGCGCCGGAAATGATGAGGGGCGTACGGGCTTCGTCAATGAGAATGGAGTCAACTTCGTCAACGATGGCATAATTGTGCCCGCGCTGCACCAGCTGATGCCCATAAAACTTCATGTTGTCGCGCAGGTAGTCAAAGCCGAATTCGTTGTTGGTTCCGTAGGTGATGTCAGATTCATACTGCTGCTTGCGTTCGCTGTCGTCCAGACCGTGAACGATGACGCCGGTGCTCAGGCCCAAAAAGCCATAGAGCTGTCCCATCCAGGCCGCGTCGCGCCGGGCCAGATAGTCGTTGACAGTAACCACGTGTACGCCCTTGCCTGACAGGGCGTTGAGCACCACGGGCAGGGTGGCCACAAGGGTTTTGCCTTCACCTGTCTTCATTTCGGCGATTTTGCCCTTGTGCAGCACCATGCCGCCTATCAGCTGCACATCGTAGTGGCGCATGCCGAGTACACGCCGCGAGGCTTCGCGCACAAGGGCGAACACTTCCGGCAGCAGGGCATCAAGGCTCTGGCCGTCTTCTTGCACAGCCTTTTTGTACTGAAGAATGCGGGCGGCGAAGTCTTCGTCCGCCAGTTCCTGCATTTGTGGTTCCAGAGCATTGATGCTCTGTACCTGAGAGCGCAGACGGCGCAGATAACGATCGTTTTTGCTGCCGAATATTTTCTTGAAAAGAAAGCCGAACATGAAGTCTCCTCTGTTGGGCGCGGGCAAACCGCCTTTTGCCCTGCCAGCGCGTCAACGTTGCGCACTGGGGCATACCCTGAAAAATGTGGTTCCGGGCAGCCTCGGGCTGGCGGCATCCCTTTAAAATAAGACATAAATGCCGGGTTGGCAATGCGGGTTGCGGCGGCATCAACTGAAAAAAATGAAAAGTATTCCGCGGCTTGCCGGGGGTGTGTTCAGGTATTTTTTTGTCCCGACGCATGCCCGGCGTGTTTTGCCGCTGCTTTTCAACGGCAAAACACGCGAGATCACGGCAAAGTGCAAAAAGTGAATAAAAGGCTTATTTTTTAGCAGGTACGGCCGATAGGCTATATGTAGCGGTTCGAGCCGGAGTGCTGGATCATGCCTCGAAATTTTCCTGCTTGATGACGGCTTCGGCCTTGATTCTGTCCAGCAGTTCGGCAAAGGTTGCCTTGACGTTCTCGCGTATGTCACCGGCAACCACAAGAAAAAGCACGTCGTCGCCGGGCTTGAGCAGTCCTTCCTCGGCATC
Source organism: uncultured bacterium (assembly GCA_905214305.1). Classification (GTDB taxonomy): domain Bacteria; phylum Desulfobacterota; class Desulfovibrionia; order Desulfovibrionales; family Desulfovibrionaceae; genus Desulfovibrio. The sequence continues at coordinate 19,272 of CAJMLK010000046.1, read as the reverse complement.
GGCCACAATGGCAAAAATGCCGGGCCGCTGTTCCATTTCGCGCACGATGGAGGCCATCTTTTCCCTGTCCGGGGTGATGTGTACAGAGCTTACGGTGCTGTGGTCATTGCGTGACCAGCCGCGCACCACGCCGTTATGGACAAGCATCATGCCCACATGGTCGGCGAAGCCGGGGCGGGATTTGAGTTCCTGAAGAGTTTTGTTAATATCCATATGCACCGCCTTTGTTTGAGCCGCGCGCAGCCGTATTTTTTTCGGCAGTATATATCATGCCCGTATCGCCATAAAGGACTTTGTTAATGCCCCAGCTATCACAGTTACTGTCTCGCCTTCCCGAGGGCAAGGACGTGCGCATGAGTACCATGGGGCATGTGCTCTGGGTCTGCTGGCACGGCAAGCTGCCCCCCGCGGTAGGACAGACCCTGCTCAATTATGGCGGCATGCTGGTGGGCGAAGAAGAGGAACAGGCCCTGTGGTTCTTCTTTACCGACGATGTTTTTCTGGCTCTGGCGCGGTTGACTGTATGGGGAAATTTTAATGAACTTCCGGTAAGTATTGAGCTTTTCCCCGGGCGCTTGCAGTTTGACCGCAAGCAGGATGCCTGCCTGCTGCTTGATGCAGCCCTTCAGGCGCAGGAAATGCTGGTGCGCGACAGTCTTGAGCTGTGGGTACATCCCAAGAGTCGCGAGGGCAAAAAAAGCCTGCCCGGCATTTCTTTTGAGCGACGTTCCGGCCGTCAGGGCATGAGCTCTGTTGATTGGGCCACCATGATTGTTGACGTGCGCATGCCCTATGCTTCCACGCACGCATGGTTCGCCATGCTGCACCCATTGGGCAGCCCTTTGGACAAGGCATTCCAGAGCGGCTGGAGCGCCATGTTCAAAAAGGTGGAAGCCCTTTTGCAGCGGCTCAAGATCAAGTCCATTGTCAGTGGAACATTTGTTATGCTGGCCATGGATAATCTCCTCATGCTGCGCACCTTTTTACGTGACTATCTGCACAGCTTCGACAAGGAAACCGCCGAAGGCGGCGCCTACTGGCCCTGCGTCTGCGTGATAGCCGACCGCAACAACCTGAATTTCAACAGTGACCTGCCCAAGAAGATCGGCCTGCAGTGGGACAACCTCATGCCGGACTTCCCCTACCTGAGCTACCGCAATGCCTATCTGCTGGGTGAGGGGTTTACGGTTCGTGACCTGCGCTATACGGGCGAGCAGGTCAGCATGGACGACTGGTGCAACGTTCTTTTGAATGAAAACAGCCTCAGTGAGCGTTCCATTCCCCTGCTCATGCCCGCGCGGCTCACTGCCGGTGATCCTGCGGAACCGGGCTGCTTCTATTGCGGCATCCACAGTCATACGGCGGCCCAGTGCCCGACGCGGTCGTGCCCGGCGGCCTCGCCCGACCTTTGGGACAAGATCGCCGTGCTGGATCTGGAGGCTGTCAACGAGGGCTTTCGCCGCATAGAGCAGGTGCTTAACGAGGATGGCGTTGCGGGCTATGCCGCCCTGATGCGTGACGGCGGTGATGCCGCCCTTGTGCTGCAGGGGGTGCTGGACCTGAACAGCGCCTGCCAGTTGCGCAACGTGCCCCGCAACTGGCTGTATCGCATGCGCGAACCGGAACCGGGGGAAGAGCTGCCGCCCCGTGATGACAGCCCGGCATGGGAGATGCTGGACAGGCTGGTTGCTTCCAGTCCTGAAGACCTGGCGGATCTGGAAAAAAAGATCGCCCAGAATATCAGCCGTCATCAGCGTGACCCGCGCCTGCGCATGGTGCAGGGCTTCTGCCATGTGGAACGGCAGGACTTTGCCCGCGCCGCCGCCAGCTTTGGCGAGGCGGCCATGCTCACGCCTTCGCCCATGCTTCAGGCGTGGAACGAGTTTTTGCAGGCCCGGCTTGAGGAAGAGCAGGGACATTTTGGCGCTGCCATCGAGCAGTACGGCCAGGTATGGCGTGTGACCCAGTGGCGCGAGACGCAGTACCGCGAGATGGTCTGCAAGGTTAAGATGGGCTTTGCGGAAGCGGTGCTGGACCCGATGACAAAGCTCATTCGCGAAGACCCCACCTACTTCAGCCATATTCTGATGGACCCGGCTCTGGAGCGGGGGCGTCTGCTTATTCTTTCATCTCTGTATGATCTCTGGGCAGAAGCGAAAAAAAAGGCCGAGGCCGAGGGGCCAGCCATCAACTCGCTGAATTCGCGGCTCAGCGACTGGTTTCCGCCAGAGCACCCGGTTCAGTTGCTGCTGGGCGGAAAAATCCGGCGACTGGAAAAACTCGCCAGCATCAACAGCTATACGGCCTTTCTCAAGGTTGTTGAAACGCGCCCGGCTCTGGAAAAGGAGCTTGAGGAATGCATCAACCGCGAAGTGGAAGAGCTGCGCAACCGGTATAAGTATTATCTCGATATTCTTCAGGAAATACGTGACGAAGCCTCATGGTTTCCTTTTCCTTCGGCCCTGCGCGAGTTCAGCCGCGATTTTAATGAAAGTGCCGGCATCATCAACCGCGCCTTTTCCTGCAACTTTCGCGATGCCGCAGCCTTCAAGCAGGTGCAGGCGGATACCCCGCGTCTGGCGGAGCTGTTGCGCAACCTGCGCAAGCGTTTGCAGTTTTTGCGCATGGTGCGCGATGGAACCCTGTTTGGCCTGACCATGGGCAAGACCTTCATGTGGATTGAAATTGCAGGGTTGCTGCTCTGCTTTATCGGGGTTCCTGTTGTGGTTTTCTGGGGAGACAGCTTGCGACTGGGTTGGCTGCGGGAAATTCTGGGGGAAGATCAGTGGTCTATCCAGAAGGTGCTTATTCTTATTATTACGGTCATTTCTTTCGGACTGGCGGCACTGCGCACCACGCTGGTCTTTGACCGCAAGCGGGAAAAGTTGCTGGAGCAGGCCCGCAAGCAGCGCGAGCAGGCACAGCAGACGCGCCTTGAGCGTATCCGCAAGCAGCGCCGTGCTGAAGACGAAAAAAGCCGACGTGAGCGCGAGGTTGTGGCTGCCAAAAGGGCGCAGCGCAAACTGAAGGAAAATACGGACGCCTGACGGACGGTCTTTTCCTGTCAGCATGTCCACGTGACCCACCCATCTGCATATCCCGCAATTTCGCTTGGCCGGGGCAAGATTGCACCTGCGCATGCGCATATGAAAATCCGCCCGGTAAAACTGCCGGGCGGATTTTCATATGTTTTTTCAGTCTGTTTTGTTTTTTCTTTCAGATTTCTGCATCAGGTCAGCCAGATAAATCCGCCCATGGTGATGACGGACAATATGGTGCTCCAGAACAGGGTTGAAGCCATTTCCTGTTCGCCGGACCTGTATTCCACGGCAAAGATGACGGCGATGGAGGCTGTGGGAATAGCCAGAGTCACAGCCACGAGGCCGCGTTCCGTAACGGGCACGGCCAGCCAGATCATGACCACAAGCACAAGACCGGGCAGCAGGACGTTTTTGCAGATGACGTTGATGATCACAGGCAGGGACATGCTCACCTTTTGGGCAAAAAGCACCGCGCCCACGGCAAACAGGGCTACGCCGCCCGTGGCCTGCCCCAGCAGCAAAAATGAGCCTTTAAGCACTTTGGGCATGTCCAGCCCGGCCAGCAGGAGCACAAAAGCCAGCACCGGAGCCCACACCACCGGCTGTTTGACGGCATTGGCGATGCTGTCGACAACAATGGATACGGGACCTTTTTTCTGACCGGAAGAGCCGTCGCCGCTCTCGCCCACAAGAAAGATGAGGGCCAGCGGAACCTGCACAAGGTTCATGAGGATGCTGCCCGCAGCAATAGCCAGATCGGCGTCAACGGGAAAAAGCATGCCCAGAACAGGCGTTCCCACAAAAGGCACGGCTGGCCCGGCGATTGCCAGACCGCGCAGGGCCGCAAGTTTTACGTCAGACCTGAAGACAAGGCGCGAAATCAGAAAAACAAGCACAAAGCCCCCGGCCATGCCGATGGCTATCCACACAAATACCTGCGCGTTTTTCAATACCTCATCAAGCGGTGTGCCGAGAATGCCTGCAAAAAGAAGCATGGGCAGCGCATAAAGCATGACCATGCGGTTGAGGACAGATGCCTGATCCTGGCTGAAGTCGTGCCGCCACCCGGCCAGAAGACCCAGCAGCAGGGTCACGACAATGGGCAGCAGTGCCATGATTATTGTTTCAAGCATGGGCGGTTCCTTTTAGCCGTGCCCGGGACCACCGGGGTCCGGGCACGGTGTTTGGTTCTGGCCTAAAGCAGGGGGGGGATTGTGGGCACGATGGGCACTTCGATAAGGGTGGGGCCAGAACGCCTGAACGCTTCGGCGCAGACCTTGCGTACCTCGTCCACCGTTTCGGCGCGTACGGCTTCGCAACCATAGCCCTTGGCAATGGCAACCGTATCAAGGCCCGGCAGGTCAAGACCCGGCACGCCGGGGGTTTCTTCCAGAACGGCAAAGGACTTCAGAATAGCGTATTCGCCGTTTCTCGGTATGACAAAAAGGATGGGCAGACCCTGCTGGGCCGCTGTCCACAGTCCCTGAACAGAATATTGCATGGAACCGTCACCGATGATGGCAACCACCGGGCGGTTGCGCCCGCTGTCGCGTTCGGCAAGGGCGATACCAATGCTTGCGGGCAGGTTCCAGCCCAGGCTGCCGCTGGCAAAGGTGTAGAAAGAGTCCGGCCGTTCCACAGGCCAGGCCGTGTGCAGTTCACCCAGATTGGAGGGGGATTCTTCCACCAGAACCGTTTCGGCGGGGGTGCATTCACGCAGGGTCCTGAAGAGTTCCAGCGCAGTCATGACCTTGCCGGGGGCGGTGGCCGGAGCCGCCGCGTGGGGGGCCATGCAGTGGGGCTGCCTGCACACCTGGCACGAGGCCGAGCGCGCCTGTACCAGCGTTTCCAGCGCCTCCAGAGCCAGCACCGCATCGCACAGCATGCTGTCGCCCACCGGGGCGCGGCCCGTTTCGGCGGGGTCGTCAGAAATGTGCAGCAGGCGCAGGCCGTCGGGGATATACTGACCCTCTACATAGGGATAATAGCGGAATACGGGGGCGCCGATCACAATGGCAACGTCGTGGCCTTCAAGCTTTTTGGCCAGCGGGCCGATGGCAAAGGGCAGGCCGCCCGCATACAGCGGATGGGTTTCGGGAAAGGGCGGGCGCTCCGATGCGGGGGCTGCCCATACCTTGGCGTTGAGTTTTTCGGCCAGAGCCACGGCCTGCTTCCAGCCATCGCCTTTGGCAATGGCCGCACCGTAGATAAGAGCGGGATTTTTGGCTTTGGAAAGCAGGTCGGCAAATTCGGCAAGGCGTTTCGGGTCGGGGCCGATGCGGCCGGCAAGGCTGCGCGCCACAGGTGTGCCCAGCGCGGGCTTGTCCCAGTCATCAAGGGGAATGGAAAGAAAAACAGGCCCGGCCGGAGGCTGCATGGCCATGGCATAGGCGCGCATGAAGGCCGCGGGCACATCTTCGGCGCGTACCGGCTCGTAGCTCCATTTGACCCAGGGCTTGGGCAGCTCGGCAGGCTCAACGTTGGTGAGCCACGGCTCCATGAGGAGCATGTCGCGTGTCTGGTTGCCTGCCGTGATGATCAGCGGAGTCTTGTTCATGCTGGCCGTCAGGATATTGCTCATGGCATTGCACAGACCGGCTGAAGTATGCACGTTCACCAGCGCCGGTTTGCGTGTGGCCTGGGCGTAGCCATCGGCGGCGCCCACGGCGGAGGCTTCTTGCAGTGTTTGAATATATCTGAAATCTTTGGGAAAATCTTTCAGGAATGTTTCTTCTGTGGAGCCGGGGTTGCCAAAAATGGTGGTTATGCCCAGTTCGCGCAAAAGTTCAAATGTAACCTGACGGATGGTTTTCGTCATGGTGTCCTCCACGGTATACCGTTGGGGTTAGTGTTACCTATAGTGATTAACACGTGTTTTATTAGTAGACAATCCTGATCCTGTATTCTTGTAAAGGAAATCTGAATTGTGGCATTGGGTAGGGTTTTCGGGCTGCTGCCAGGCGCGCTGATTTCAATGTTTTGTGACTGTGGTCACTTTTAAAACGTGAGAAGAGTGTATGTTTTTGGCATGCGCACCCCTTGCCAGCTCTGTCAAGAATGATTATTGTTAAAGAAAGCCCATGAGGAGGACACCATGTCGCAACTAAAGGACTTCGCACTTTACGATATAGACTGGAACCTGACCCCCGAACATGCCGTGACCATGTATCTTGAATGGGGTAACAATGACTGGCATTCGGAGTATCCTCCGGTTCGCTCAAAGGATGACGTGGCCCATTACTTTGTGGTGGACAGCTGGCAGAGCCCGCCCATGATTCGCCTTGTGCGCCGCAACTCCGAAAGGGCCGATGACCTTATAAGTCTGCCCCTGCCCAAGAATCTGATGGAAGATTTTCGTAAGGAGCACGGCGAGTGGCGCGGAATCAGCGCGCCCACTCCTGCGGTCAGAACATGGCTCAAGCACGAACTTGAGCAGGAATAACCCGGCAGCGGCGCAAACGTGGCCCGCCAGACAGAACATTTCTCGCATGCAGATGAAAACGCGCAGGAAACCGTGACGGGTTTCCTGCGCGTTTTTCGTCCGGCCAAGCCGCCTGCGCCGTAAGCGGCGCAGGCGGCCCAAACAGGGAAATTTCAAAGTGATATTGCCCTGTTGTTGCAATACGCTAGTACCAGCGGCCGAACCTGCGGATGTAAACAACCTTCATGCCCTGAGCCACGCAGCAGTAGCAAAGCAGCGTCGCGACCAGCCAGGGAAAGTAGCTCCAGGGCAACGGCTCAAGCCCCACCAGCCCGCCCAGCGGCGAGAAGGGCAGGTAAATGCCCAGTGCCATGACGGCCCCTGTAAGCAGCAGAACGGGCAGGGCCGCCGTGCTTTGCACAAAGGGGATTTTTCTGGTGCGGAGCATGTGCACCACCAGCGTCTGGGAAAGAAGCCCTTCCACAAACCAGCCGGACTGGAAGAGGGACTGCATCTCCACACTGGTTGCGCCAAAGACGAACCACATGAGCGCATAGGTGGTAATGTCAAAGATTGAAGAGGTGGGACCGAGCCAGACCATGAAACGGCCGATGTTTTGCGCATCCCACTTGCGCGGTTTTTGTAAAAACTCCTTGTCTACCGTGTCCCAGGGCAGGGAAAGCTGAGAAAAGTCGTACATCAGGTTCTGAAGCAGCAACTGCACGGGCAGCATGGGCAAAAAGGGAATAAAGGCGCTGGCAACCAATACCGAAAACACGTTCCCAAAGTTGGAACTTGCGGTCATGTTAAGGTATTTCATGATGTTGCCAAATGTTTCCCTGCCTTTGACAACCCCCTGTTCAAGAACCATGAGGCTTTTTTCCAGCAGAATGATGTCTGCGGATTCCTTGGCGATGTCAGCAGCCGTATCCACAGAAATGCCCACGTCGGCGTCACGCAGGCCGGGCGCATCATTGATGCCGTCGCCAAGAAAGCCCACGGTATGCCCGCCATGCTGCAGTGTCTTGATGATACGCGACTTCTGCATGGGCGTGAGCTTGGCGAACACGTCATGGCTGTCGCAGGCAGCCAGCAGCTCGGTATCATTCATGGCATCCACATCATTGCCGGTCAGAACCGTTCCCGGTTCAAGACCCACGTCATGGCAGATTTTGGCCGTGATGACTGGCGTGTCGCCCGTAAGCACCTTGACGGTCACCCCATGCTCGCGCAGCGCGGCAATGGCCGGCCCGGCGCTGTCCTTGGGCGGATCAAGAAAGGTCAGGAAGCCCCGGATGGCAAGGTTGCCTTCTGCTGCGGCGGTGTACTGCTCACGAACCTCGCTGCCCCTGAAAACCTTTGTGCCAAGCGCCAGCACGCGGAAGCCGTCACGGTTGTAGGAGCGCGCAAGGTCCATGAGCCTTTCGCGCCATTTTTCGTTCATCTCCACAACTTTGCCCTGCACATATACGCTGGAGGCGATGGAAAGCATTTCTTCCACAGCTCCCTTGCATACCAGCAGGTGCTCCGTATCGGACTCGGCCACAATCACGGAAAGGCGGCGGCGAACAAAGTCAAACGGCAGTTCGTCCACCTTGCGCAGATGGCGCGGCAGGCTGTTTCCCTCAGTATCGCCATAGCTGACAATGGCCCTGTCCATGAGGTTTTTCATGCCGCTCTGGTGAAAGCTGTTGAGCCACGCAAGTTCCAGCACTGATTCGTCCATAAAGCCCAGCGGGTTGACGTGGCGCTCAAGGATGATCCTGTCCTGAGTCAGAGTTCCGGTTTTATCGGTGCACAGGATGTCCATTGCACCGAAGTTCTGAATGGAGTTCAGCCGTTTGACCACAACCTGCCGACGGGACATGGCAACAGCGCCTTTTGCCAGATTGGCGCTGACAATCATTGGCAGCATTTCAGGCGTCAGGCCCACGGCGATGGCAAGGGCAAACATGAAGGCGTCGCTCCAGTCTCCCTTGGTAAAGCCGTTGATGAAAAAAACAACGGGAACCATAAAGAGCATGAAACGGATGAGCAGGCGGCTTACGCTGTTGACCCCCTTGTCAAAGGCGGTCTGCGAGCGGCTGCCCACAATGTTTTTCGCCAGTGAGCCGAAGTAGGTGCGTGCGCCCGTGGCGACCACAAGGGCCGTGGCCGTGCCGCTGACCACGTTGGTTCCCATGAAGCACATGTTGCGTGAATCAAGCGCCTGCCCGGATGACCCCTGAGCGTCAGCGCTTTTTTCCGCCACGTCGGACAGGGTGTCGTATTTTTCCACGGGCAGGGATTCGCCGGTGAGCACCGCCTGACTGACGAAAAGGTCGCGGGAGTCAAGCAGGCGCACATCTGCGGGAACCATGTCCCCGGCAGAAAGGCGCACCACGTCGCCCCGCACCAGTTCATCCAGGGGGATTTCGCGGGTTACAGACTCATTGTGCGCATCACGGCGGGTAACCGTTGCGGTGGTGTGCACCATGGCCTGCAGGGCCTGAGCGGCCTTGTTGGAGCGGAACTCCTGCCAGAAGCGCATGATGCCGCTGATCAGAACCATGGTCACGATGATGGTTGCGCCCGTGCCGTCGGTTTCTTCACCGTTCTGGAGCGGAAGCCAGTAGTCGCTGTAAAAGCTGACGGCACTTATGATAAGCAGAACGTAGATAAACGGATTGTTGAAAGCGTGAAAGAGCTGCACCAGAGGATTGGGAACACGCTCGCGGGCAACTTCGTTGCGTCCTTCGGACTCAAGGCGCGTGCGGGCATCGTTTTCGGTCAGTCCGTCTTTTTCGCTGTCGAGTTTTGTGAAAAGCGCATCCACGGTCTGTTCGGTAGACCGGGCGGCCCACTGGCCCTTATGGGCCTTGTCGGGCTGATTTTTATTGGAAAAAGTAAAAAACATGGCATGTCTCCTCCTGCACCCGGCAGACGGCGCGCATGCCTGCTGTAGAATGTCAGGCTATGTCGCTGTATGCGGGCGCAGAGGCAAGAAAGTTGAAAATACCATACCCGCTGCGTGTTTTGCTGAAAAAGACGCTGCGGGTCGACTAGGAGGATGGTCCATTTTCGGAAAGCTCCTTTCGTTGCATCTGTCGAAAAGACAGCGCGTCTATGCGCTGGGCGCGCGTGTGAGGGGATTCGGTTCGGGGTATTGGCGTCCGTCGGATTTCACAGGGGGAATTTTGGCGGACGTAATATGAGAAGCCAGGGATTCCGCGGTGAAAAGCCGCAGATTTCTGGACGATACGGTGAAAGTCAGTACAAAGCTGCTGGCGGAAAAAAACACGGCCAGCATGACGCAGGAAAAAAGGGAGAGTTTCATGGCTCGCCTCCGATGCCCGGAACAGGCGACGGCGAGCGGGAAGAATCCGTTACAGACCGGGACCTGTTGCCCGTGGCAACCTGGTTATGGTGTGTTCCCAGCGACTACTGGGATATTCCGTACTACCGGGTACGCTGTCCATTACGGTCCTTTGCCTTGGTTAAAGGTGCATGTTGGTGTTGACTACTAGGTAATTTCACGGGGGGAGTCAAGTCCGTGCGGTGGGCACGGCCGCGTCACACACAAAAGCAGCCTTCCGCCAATGTCCGGCGAAAGGCTGCTCAGTGCCTGCGAAGTGTAAAAAATCGCTTACCGGCCAAGCAGTTGGCGGGTCTGGGGGGTGAGGCCCCGCAGGCTTTCAAAAGCGGCCTGACCGCCCAGACCTTCAGGGTCCTGAATAATGGCAATGAGCACCATGTCTGCTGTGGCATGCACTTTTGTCAGCGCCGGGGCCTTGAACGCCTGACTGCGCGGCTCGCCCGTAAATGACCAGAAATGTCCTTCCTGCGCAGGTTCTGTGGCATCAACCTGAAAACGCGTCAGCTCACGGGCAAGGTTTTCACTGGTGGTCTGCCTGTCATTGGGCAGCACAAAAATGCTCACAAGCCCCCGGTAGTTCTCTCCGGCCTCATCCTTGACGCCCAGAATGAGCATGCATTCTTCATCCTTGCCGGAATGAAAGCCCGTGCGTTCTTCTCCGTCCCATCCGGCGGGCAGGACGGCGCTGAAGCGGGTGAAGTCTCTGGCCTCCGCCCCGTTCGCGTCAGGAGCGGTCTGTGCGGCATGAGCGACGTTGCCCACGGTCAGGGCGCAGATCAGAAGCAGCAGAAAAAAAGTGGTGAAACGCATACGGGCCTCGCTTTGTCTTGGCGTTATGATCCGTGCAGCCTGGGACGGCATGGCATTTGTGCGGCTCAGGCCGCGCGGCGCAGCAGGAAGGTGATGAACGGCAGGCTCTGCCGTATGACCAGAAGGGCCAGCGCCAGCCAGTTGAGCCACAGAAACTGCACCCGGGACCGCAGGGTAAACAGTATGGCCCAGCAGATTACCGCCAGTGTCAGAGGCACAAGGCTCGCAATCTGGGGCATGAGCCAGTCCGGCAGCGTCTGGCCGCTGAAGGAAAGCCCGATAAACAGGCCCCAGCGGTCGATGCAGCGGGGTATGTAGCCGATCATGGCCCACAGGGCGCTCCAGCGAACGGCCTTTTCCATATCCGGTACGGCAAGGACGCTTTTTATCGGCATGGCGGCGGCAGTGCCGTCACGCTCACGCAGGGCCAGCGATATCGCCAGCAGGGCCACGGCTCCGGCAGGGGCGAAATTTGTAAAATAGTCATGGGTGGCAGTGCCGAGCACCGCTGAAACCATGCGGCTCCAGTCCAGTCCCTGTGGCGGCCCGGAAAAAGACCAGTTGGGCAGGGCGTGGGCCGCAAAAAAACAGGCTATCGCCATAAGGTACAAGAACAGTCTGCCGTGCAGGGCGTCAGTGTCAAGCCGGTCGGCAGCAGCGTCACCCTCCGCGGGGGGCGTCGCCCTGCGGGCTTTGCGGGCTGAATGCCCCCTGCTGCTCCGCCCGCCGGTGGTCGCGCCGGACACATCGGAGGTCTGGCTTGTGGCGAGGGGGCTGTTTCTGTCCATCCATGTGACCAGCCAGAGGCAGCACAGGCCGGCAATCCATGCCAGAACCGTGGTCGTGTATGGCAGCACCGCATCGTCCCACAGGCCCAGACCGCTGATGTCGCTGCCGGAACCGCCGATGCTGATGATTGTGCTCGCCAGACTGGCGGCGGTGAGCAGGGGGCCGAGCAGGCCCAGTCCAAAAGTCAGGCGTGTGAGGCGGCGCGCCCCGGCCGCGCACAGGCGCCCGTTGCCCCGCCGTCCGGCCAGCAGGGTCAGGGCCAGGATGACAGGCAGGGCGGCTGCGGCGTTCATGCCGATGCTCAAAATGCCGGAAGCCCATTGCCAGTAAAAAAGCCATTCAGGTATGTTTTGCATGCCGTCTTGTAGCCTGTGAGCGGCTCGCTAGCAAGATGCGCGTGCGGGCTTTGCCGTTTGGCGCGGCAGCGCATGGGGCTTGCAGCGGCGCGGGTTTGCGGCTTTCGGGCCGGGCGCTTTTTGAGGAATTGCGGCGTTGATGCGCGTGTTGCCGCTGCCAGACCGGTTACTTGTACAGTGCAGGGGCTTGACTTATAGTGCCCCGACTCGCAACCGTAAACAGTCGGGCGTGTGCCCGAGCACGAGATGTACTTTCATGACGATTTTTGCCGTCTTTTTACTGGCTCTGGCCCTGTCGATGGATGCTTTTGCCGTGGCTGTGGTTTCTGGCTGTGCCTTGCAGAAGCCCAGGATTCGCCATTACGTGCGCCTTTCTGCCACCTTTGGCTTTTTTCAGTTTGCCATGCCGGTTATCGGATGGTGGCTGGGCGTGTCCGTTCGGGAATATATGGAAGCATGGGATCATTGGATTGCCTTTGTGCTGCTGGGCTGGATTGGCGGCAAGATGGCCCTTTCAGGGCTGCGTGGACTTAAACATCGTGAATCCTGCGTCTGCCCCGGGGTCGATCCCACTGCAGGGAGCAATCTTGTGGTGCTTGGCGTAGCTACCAGCATCGATGCTCTGGCCGTGGGCCTTTCTCTGGCTATTCTTGGAACGCCCATCTGGGCGGATGCGGCCATAATCGGCATCGTGTGCGCGGTAATTACGGCCTGCGGCGTCTATCTTGGTAAAACCCTGGCAAACCTCTGTGCTCTCAACGGATGGGCGGAGCTGGCGGGAGGCTTGACGCTGCTTGCCATTGCCTGCAACATTCTGCGTGAGCATCAGGTTTTCTGAAATTACGCCCGCCTGAGCTCGTCTGCCCGGCCCGAAAGCCCGGCAGGCCAGTCTGCACGGTGGAGAACAAGGAGGCCCCATGTCTACTGTTAGTGCTAAATACCTCGGGGATCTGCGCGTGGAATGCGTGCATAACCAGAGCGGAATCAAAATTATTACGGATGCCCCCTGCGACAATCAGGGCAAAGGCAATGCGTTTTCTCCCACAGATCTTTGCGCCACGGCCCTTGGGACCTGCGCCATGACCATCGTGGGCATTTACGCAAAAAACCACGATCTGGATGTCACCGGGACAGAAGTGGAAATCACCAAGATCATGAGCGACGACCCGCGCCGCATCGACAGGATTGAGGTTGTCTTCAAAATGCCGCCGCGCGTGTATTCCGCCAGAGACAGGGCGAGTATAGAGCGCTGCACTACATCCTGCCCCGTGCATCTGACGCTGCACCCCGAAGTGGAGCAGGTCTTTACGTTTATCTGGCAGGATTAAGAGCACTGCGCGGCAACGGGCTTGCCGCGTCACCCGCGCCGGTTCGTGCAAACCGGACCGGCGCGGCAATTGGGAAAAACTTCTTGAGGCCATTCGCCCCAGCGGGGCAAGCCTTTATGCTGAAGTTCCCTCCGAGGTCTGTTCAGGCATGCTCTTCGCCACCCGTTGTGGCGGTCTCTCTGGCCTTTCCTAATGAAGTGAGGAGCGTCCGCAGTGTTCCACACGCCATCTGTTCCAGTGCAAAGCGTGACCGCAGTGCCGCTGGTTTCTGTTGTCATCCCTTCCTATAATTACGGATCGCTGCTGCCGGAGGCCGTGTCCAGCGCGCTTGCGCAACGGTCTGATGCCCTTGGTGTGGAAGTTATTGTGGTCGATGACGGCTCCACGGACAATACACCCGAAGTTGCCAGATCACTGGAGCCGGATATTGTCTATATCCGGCAGAAAAATCAAGGGCTTGCCGCAGCGCGCAACACCGGTCTGCGTGCTGCGCGGGGAGATTACGCGGCGTTTCTTGATGCGGACGATCTGTATGCCGAAGATCTTCTGGCCGGTCAGCTGAAAATTTTTGCCGAACACCCCGATCTGGATATGGTCATCTGCCGTTGCGTGGAAAAGCAGGAAGGTGCGGGTTCGGGCGCTCTGCACATGTGGCCTTTGGTCAGCAGTCATTGGGACGTGCATTCCTGTCATGCCAATCTGGCTCCGGTGCACTGCCATCTTGCGCGGATGGAGCTTGTGCGCAGGGTGGGCTTTTTTGATACGGCGCTCAAATCCTGCGAGGATCATGATTTCTGGCTGCGTTGCTACGGCGTGGGAGCAAGGGTGGGGGTGAACCCTCTGGGGCTTGTTGTTTACCGAAAGCACGGCGAAAACATGACGCATAATGCCGAGCGCATGTTTTTTCACGACGCGCTCATGCACATCAAGGTTCACGGCATGCTCACAGACTTGCCCGCCTATCCTTCGGACAAGCTCGGCGGCTGGCTGGCCCACGCGGCGGCCTGCCTGTTCTCTGCCGGAGCCATGTCCTTCAACAAAGGCATGTCGGACAAGATGCAGGACCTCTTTGCGCAGGCTGTGCGCCGTGCGGCATCGCTGGTCAAGGAAAAACGAGGAGAAACAGACGCGCGGCTGCTGCGCATCCGCTCATACTATGTCTCAAAATGCCTGTTTCTGGCTCAGCCGCTGGAAGAAAATCTGGCCCCCGAGGCAGCAAGGGCGATCATGATACTGAGACATCTTTTTCCTGAAACCGGGCAGCTCTCGCCTCAGGCAATGGAGGCGCGGGCAGCGAAAAATTACGCCCGGCTCTGCCTCTCAAATCCTCTGGTACGCAGGCAGGCAGAATAGAAATTTTCCAGACGGTGAGGCATGCCCTCAGGGCATGTTTGCCTGAACCAGCCTTCAGGCTCTGGAGCCGCACGGGTGGGATGTGTTGGCGGGAACAGGCCTGCTGCGCCTTGGCGGTGGTTCAAGTTCCACATGGGCCGGAGCCGTCAGGGAGGGCAGGCATGGCATTTGCCTTGCCGTTTTTCAGGCAAGAGGCTATTGCACTGCGTGAAGTTCTTCCGCTTTTGCGCGGAGATGAAGGAGATACCGATGCCGAAGAACGCGGCTCTTATTCTGGCGGCGGGCAAGGGCACCCGCATGCATTCCGACAGGCCCAAGGTTTTGCAGACGCTGTTGGGCGAGCCCATGCTGGCCTGTGTGCTTGAGGCCTTGCGCCCCGTGTTTGCTGACGATGTGTGGCTTGTGGCCGGTCACCGGGCAGAGATGGTCAGGGCTGCCTTTCCGGATGTTCCCTGCGTTCTGCAGGAGCAGCAGCTCGGCACAGGCCATGCCCTCATGCAGGCCCTGCCGGCGCTCACTGCGGCAGGCTATACCCATCTGCTGGTCGTCAACGGCGATGCACCCCTGCTTTCAGAAAGCCTGGTGCGTCAGTTCCTGGCCGAGGCCGTGGGCGCTGACCTTGCCTTTGCCACCATTGACCTTGATAGTCCCGGGGCCTACGGCCGGGTGGTGCGGGAAGGGGATGACGTGCGCGCCATTGTCGAGGCCAAGGACTACGACCCGGCTCTTTACGGCCCGCCCACGGGCGAAGTTAATGCGGGCATGTACTTTTGCGCGCTGGACGCCGTGGAATGCCTGCTGCCCCGGCTTGATAATGCCAACAAGAGCGGCGAGTACTACATCACCGACCTGATCGGGCTGGCCGTAGCCGAAAAATACAATGTGCAGGGTGTGCGTTGCGGACGCGACGACGGTCTCATGGGTGTGAATTCTCCCGTAGAGCTGGAGCGTATGGAAGAAGCCCTGCGTGAGCGCCGTGTGCATGACCTGCTTGCTTCGGGCGTTATCATACACGCGGCGGCAAGCGTGCGCGTGGGGCCTCTGGCTCATGTGGAAGCCGGAGTGGAGATCACCGGTCCCTGTGAAATATACGGGCGCTCACGGATTTTGCGTGGGGCCTCCATAGCCTCGCACTGCGTGCTGCGCGACAGTGTGGTGAGCGGTGGAGCGCGGATACATTCATTCTCGCACCTCGAAGGGGCGGATGTGGGTGAAGGCGCGCTGGTGGGGCCATACGCGCGGCTGCGGCCCGGTGCTGTTCTTGAGGAGCAGTCCCATGTGGGCAATTTTGTGGAACTGAAAAAAACGCGACTGGGTCAAGGGGCCAAGGCCAATCATCTGAGCTATCTCGGTGATGCGGAAATCGGCGCGGGCAGCAATATCGGTGCAGGCACCATTACCTGCAACTATGATGGAAAAAACAAGCATCTCACACAGATAGGGCAGCGCGCCTTTATCGGCAGCAATACGGCTCTGGTGGCCCCGGTGCGCGTGGGCGACGAAGCCCTTGTGGGGGCCGGCTCGGTCATCACGCACGATGTGCCTGCCGGGGAACTGGGCATTGCCCGCGAAAAGCAGAGGAATCTGCCGCGCAGGAAGTCCTGACAGGTATTTGCTTTTTTGCAGGAACCGCCCTTTGGGGGCTTGATCCGGGCAGGCATATGCCTGTCGGGCAGGGCGGAGGCTGTTTTTTCAGAGGTTGCCGCAGCCGGAAGCGTCCGGCTGCGGACTTTGTCCGTTGCGCCGGGCGTCGAGCGGTGTGGTTTTTTTTCGACTTTACCTCTTCCATTCTTGCCAAGGTTCTGGTGCGGTGCTATTTATCAGGCATGGAACTTCTGGAAAAGCTTGAGACGCAAGTTGCGGCTCTTCTGGCCAGGCTTGACCGCCTTCGGGCGGAAAACGAGCGCATTAGCGCCGAGTCTGCCGTTTTGGGGGAGGAAAAGGCCGCCCTGGAAGATGAAAACCACAGGCTGCGCGAAGCGCTTGAAAATGAAGAGCAGCTCCGTGCCCACGCGCTCAAACGCATTGACGCCGTGTTGCGCAACATTCAGGAGCATGACAGCGTAGAGTAGGTTTTTGTGAATCAGGAAGCTATCAACCTTACCGTTCTTGGACTGAGCATAGCCTTCAAGCCCGGTGCAGACATGGACCGCGTGCAGGAAGCTGTAAGGCTCGTAGAAGAACGGTTTACTGACCAGAAGCTGAGGTTCCACGGAGGGCAGACCAAGGACATTCTGCTGACCTTTATGGCCCTTGGACTGGCGGATGATTTGTTGCAATCGCAAAAAGAGCTGGCAGGCGTGCAAGAGCGCGTAACCGCCATGCTTTCCAAGATAGAGGGATCTGTCTAGATCCCGAGGGCGCTTCCCTGGGGGGCGCGTGATTTATGCCTCGGTGCTAACCTGACAAGTATGTTAAAGGGAGTTGTCTCTGTCCTCTGTGTGCATGCCCGGCTCGACCGGGACGCCTGAAGGGGACATACTGGCTCCCGACCTGGTTATCCAGGTTCTGTACCGCACGCATGACACGGCTCTCTGGGGAAAGCCGCTTTCAGAAGCAGAGCAGTTTGGGTTCCGGCTTCCGCGTTGGGGTCTTCACTTCTTTCTTGCAACACCATCCATGTTGCCGCGCCTGCGGCATCCAGCCAGGGTTTCAGCAGCCCTTTGGGCTAAATTGCTACGGCGGCACGTCACGGGCTGCCGGTGTTCGCCGGGCGGGCTCTTTTCAGGGCCGGTCCCGTATTGATAAAAGAGAGGCTGGATTCATGGACCCATTAGTTATAGCGGCGCTGATCGCGTCTGTGGTGCTGGGGGCGGCACTGGGCGCGATGGTGTGCAAACGGTCTACAACAAAGCGCATAGGCGATGCCGATGATCTGGCCAAGCGCATTGTGGCCGAGGCCCGCAAGGAAGCACAAGCCCAGAAGAAAGAAATTTTGCTCCAGGGTCAGGACGACCTGTTCAACCAGAAACGCGAGCTGGAAAACGAATTCAAGGAGCGCGAACGCGAGGTTAAAACCCGCGAGCGCAAGCTTGAGGAAATGAGCGGACGCCTTGAGGAAAAGCTTGAAAAAGCTACCGCCAAGGAGCATGAGCTGCTCGCTTCAGAAAAAGACTTGGCCCGCAAGGAGCGGCAGCTTTCAGAAACAGAGATGTTCCTGCAGACCCGTATCGAGGAGCAGGAGCAGCGCCTGTCGCAGATATCTGGCTTCACCGCTGACGAGGCCAAGGCGCAGCTGTTTATGGAAGTGGAAGCGAAAACGCGGCACGAATCTGCCAAAATGATCCGGCAGATCGAGATGGAAGCCCGCGAAACCGCAGACCGCAAGGCCAAGGAAATTCTCTGTAATGTCATTCAGCGCTACGCGGGCGACTACGTAAACGAGCAAACCGTTACCGCGGTTACCCTGCCCAGCGAAGACATGAAGGGCCGCATCATCGGTCGCGAAGGGCGCAATATTCGCGCTCTTGAGTCCGCCACCGGTGTGGACCTCATCATCGATGACACCCCCGAGACCGTCATTCTTTCCGCGTACAGCCCCTTGCGCCG
Source organism: uncultured bacterium (assembly GCA_905214305.1). Lineage (GTDB taxonomy): Bacteria > Desulfobacterota > Desulfovibrionia > Desulfovibrionales > Desulfovibrionaceae > Desulfovibrio. The sequence goes on along the minus strand of CAJMLK010000046.1, from coordinate 1,270 downwards.
TCAGGTCGCCAAGATGGCGCTGGAGCGTCTTATTCAGGACGGGCGCATCCATCCCGCGCGCATTGAGGACATCGTCCAGAAGTGTGAGCAGGAGCTGGATGCACAGGTGCGCGAAGTGGGCGAACAGGCCACCTTCGATGCAGGCGTGCACGGCATTCATCCTGAAATTGTTCGCCTTCTCGGCCAGTTGCGTTACCGTACGTCCTTTACGCAAAATGTCCTGCAACATTCGCTTGAGGTGTCGGCCCTGTGCGGCATGATGGCGGCAGAGCTTGGCATGGACGTGAAAAAAGCCAAGCGCGCCGGTTTGCTGCACGATATCGGCAAGGCCGTGGACCACGAAGTTGAAGGCCCGCATGCCCTCATCGGCGCGGATCTGGCAAAGAAGTATAACGAAAGCCAGGAAATCATCCACGCCATCGCCGCTCACCATGAAGATCAGCGCCCCTCGACGGCTCTGGCCGTGCTGGTGCAGGCTGCGGACTCAATTTCCGGTGCTCGCCCCGGCGCACGCAAGGAATTGTTGGAAAACTACGTGAAACGGCTGGAAGATCTTGAAGGTATCGCCACCAGTTTTGAAGGCGTCAGCAAGGCTTACGCCATTCAGGCCGGGCGGGAAATCCGCGTAATGGTCAACTCTGATCAGGTCGATGACGACACGACCTATATCCTTTGCAAGGATATAGCTGAAAAAATTGAAAAAAATCTGACATATCCCGGGCAGATCCGCGTAACGGTCATCCGTGAGCGGCGCGCCGTGGGCCTGGCTAAGTAAGCAGGGCGACGCGGGTCCGGGCCGGACATACGGCAATGATACAAGACCCTCTTCTATATGTACTTGATCTGGCGGCCAGCTTTATGCTGGCCGCCGCCGCATCCTGCCGGGCGCGTACCGGCGGAGCGCACTTCAGCGGCGCGGCAGTTCTGGCCTGTCTGGCCGGTCTGGCCGCGCCGCTTTTGCGTGATGTCCTCCTGGGGCATCCCGTGCTGGCGCTGAACAGGGGAGATTATCTTGCTGCGGCCGTAGCCGGCGCGCTGGCAGGGACTCTGGCCGCACGACTTGGGTACGCGTGGCGGGCGTTTTACTGGCTGGACAGCCTGAGCCTTGGTCTGGCGGCCGGGGTGGCGGCGGTGCGCGGCGCTGTTTTTGGCCTCGGTGTTGTCGGCTGTCTTATATTGGGAGTGCTGGTGGCGCTGTCCGGCGGTCTTGTGCGGGATGTGGCCCTGGGCGACACGGCGCGGCTGGTGGAAGAAGACAGCTACGCCACGG
>CAJMLK010000045.1 GCA_905214305.1 uncultured bacterium | reverse complement strand
GCTTTCGTACATTGCGTGCCCCATGTGCCGCGCATCTATTCTGTCGCAGTCTGCCTGAAATGTTCTCATTGTCTCCATTTTGGCGCCTGCGCGGCGTGCGGCAGAGGGGGCCTGTCAGGGGCTGCACCCTCCGAGGCCCCTCTGCACTCACCCCGGACCCCCCCCAGGTTTTCAACTGCCTTGCAGTTGCGAGGGCTGCGCGGCTTGTGCTGCGGGAGCCTCCTCGCTGCGCTCGGCGATCTCCCTCCGCGCCGCGCAATGCCATAGAATTTGGCCCCTGGGATGCCCGCCTGACGGCGGAATCCTCTCTGCTTTCTGTTCGCCGGGGATCAGAACGTCGAGGCCCGTTCGCACCAGAGTGCAAACGGGCCTCGTATATTCATGGGGCAATTGGGCCGCTGGGAGAGCATCCTCAGCGGGACGGCGCTCACTTTGACGCATAGCCACCCAAACCGCGTGTGCGCGCTCTATGGTGGCGGGCGTTGTGGCCCGCGCCGTCAGGGGAGCATGGTTAAAATGCCATTGCTCTATTTTTTGCCGCTCTTTTTCCCGGTTTTTTTGCTGCTCTTTGCCGCGCTCTTTTTGGGGGCGGCCTTTTCTTTCGGGGCCGCAGCGGCTGGCTGGGGCGCTTTTTCAGCTTTGGGGGCAGCAGCGGGCTTTTCTTCCACCGCAGGCTGTTCCACAGTCTTCACCGGCTCAGGAACTTTCTGGGCGGCAGGTTCGGCTGAAGCTTTGGCCGCGTCTTCCTGAGCGTTTACGGGCGCAACCTTGCCCGTTGCGTCGGAAGAAGGTGCGGTGCTGTCTGCGCTTTTTGCCGCAGGAGCCTCATCTGCCTTTGCCTGTTCCGCAGGGGCCTCAGCGGCCTTTGCCGTGGCGCCGGGGGCGGTTTCGGCAGCGTTTTTTTCTTCAGGCCTGACGGTCGCAGCCGTTTCCGGCGCAGGCGCGGCATCGGCTTTATGCTCCGGCGCGGGTGCGGTCGGGGTTTCGGACGCAGCCTTGGTGTCGGGCGCAGCAGGAGCTTCTGCCTCGGGCACAGCCGTTGCTACGGGAATCTCTTGCGCCTTGGCAGCCGTCTTTTGGCTTTCCGCATCCGCGGCTTCAGCGGCTGACGGCGTAGTGCCTGCCGGGGCCGCTTCGGCTTTGGGAGCTTCAACTTTGGGAGCTTCGGCTCTGGGAGCGTTTTCGCTTCCGGCTGCGGCGGGCACGGCCTTCTTTTCAGGCTTGGGCGCTTCCACAACTGTTCCGTCAGCCAGCACCAGTGAAAGGGCGTGGGCGGGGCAGGCTTCCATGCAGGCAGTAATGCGTTTGCCGTTTTCCACACGCCATGCGCGGCACATGTCGCAACGCACGGCTACCTCGCGGCGGGCGCGCTGGGCGAGAGTTTCGCCGTCTTCGCCGTCCACCGAGGGCATGCCGATGGTTTCCATCGTGATGGTTCCGTAAGGGCAGGCCGCCATGCACATTTTGCAGGCCACGCAATACTGGACGCGCATGATGATGCGCCCCTGATCATCCTGCTGGAGTGCCCCGGTGGGACAGACGTTGACGCAGGGCGCATGAGGGCACTGGTGACAGCGTACGGTGGTTTTGAAGCCTTCGGCCTTGACCACCTGCACGCGCGATACCAGCTCATCGCGATGCTTCATGGCTTCTTTGAAACTCATGCCGTGGTGGGCGGCAATACAGGCCACTTCACAGCGGCGACAGGCGCGGCATTTGTCGGGTACGACCTGGATATGTTCAGTCATGGTCCGTTTCCTCGGATGCAACGTGCAGGGCCATCAGGGTAAGTCCGTGGCCCCCGTTGAAGTGGATGTTCTCGCCGCCGCAACTGGGACAGACGAAATGCCGTTGCGTCAGGCTGAATTCATGGCTGCAATCAGTACAGCGGCAGGGCAGGGGCGCTGTGTGCAAAAGCAGTTGCGCTCCTTCGGCCGGGGTTCCTTCCGCAAAAAGCTCAAAACAGGCGGTAAGGGTTTGCGCCTCCACGCAGGCGATAAGGCCAAGCTGGCACTCCACCTTGCATATGCGCTCCACCTGATTTTCAGGATGCGCCTCGTTATGATCGCTCAGAGACTTCAGGCAGATGTCCAGAAGGCCCTGAACCAGACTTGCTTCATGCATGTTTTTCCCGCCGCTTCAACTTTTACGACACTCCGGCGGACGGTGTTGCCGCCTGCGCCGGGCCGGTTTTTATCCGGCGGAACGCCGCAAGGGGCGTTCCGCTAGGAAAATCCGTTTTCCCGGGAGCATCCGGCATGCGCCGCCGTGCTGTCCAGAGCAGTTCAACTTTGAAAAAGTTGGAGCGCTCTGCGCGGATTTTTTTAATCCGCGCCGCGAAATGGTTGCATGGCGAACCTGTTTTGTCGCCAGGCAACCATTTCAGGCGTCAAGTGCTCTAGCGTTCCGTGCAGGATACGCAGGGGTCGATACTGTTGGTAATCAGGGCCACGTCGGCCACATTGCAGTCGCGCATCATCACGCCCAGAGCCTCCCAGTTCATGTAGGAAGGCACACGCCACTTGAGCCGCGAGGGTATATCCGTATCATTGGTACGGATATAGTAGAAAACCTCGCCGCGCGGCGCTTCGGAGCGGGCGCAGGCTTCGGCCGTGCGTATCTGGCGCATGGGAGCCGTAACCTCGCCTCCGGGCATGCGCGCGATGCACTGGCGGATAATGCTGAAGGATTCAAGCACTTCGTGCATGCGCACCATGGTACGGGCATGAATGCAGCCGCTCTGTTCCACAATGGTCTTGAATTCCACATCAGGATAGGCGGCGTAGGGCGAATCCTTGCGCACGTCCAGATGCAGACCGGAACCGCGCGCCACCGGGCCCACCACGCCAAGGCGGATGGCGTCTTCTCTGGGCAGCACGCCAAGCCCCTTTGTGCGGGCCAGCACCATGCTGTTGGAGTCGTAAATGTCGCGGATTTCATCCACCTGCGGCTCCACCTTGTCCAGCATCTTGCGCATGTAGTCCAGCAGTTCGGCATCCACATTGTATTTCACGCCGCCGATGCAGTTGGCAGCCAGGTTCATGCGGTTGCCATAAACCGTTTCTTTCAGGTCCTGCATCATTTCGCGCACTTCCATGACGTGCATGAACAGCGACTTGAAGCCGATGATGTGCGCCTGAATGGCCGTGTTGAAAAGGTGCGAGGCTATGCGCTTGATTTCTTCCGCCACCACGCGCAGATAGCGCGCGCGGTCGGGGATGGTGATGCCCAGCACGTTTTCCACCACCATGCTGTAGGTGAAGGAGTGGCTGTTGGAACACAGGGAGCACACCCGCTCGGTCAGCGTGACGTTCTTGACCAGGTTGCGCTGGGTAGCCATGGCCTCCATGCCGCGGTGCACGTGACCGGAGGTCAGCTCAACGTGGCGCACGGTTTCACCATCCACCGTCAGGTGGAAGTATACCGGTTCCTCAAGGGCCACGTGTACCGGCCCGAGAGGCATGGTGAAGGTGCTGGTCATGACGGGTTCTCCTTATCCTTGAGGATGCGTTCCCACAGGTCGGTGGTGCAGGCGCCGTTCATCATGATGGAGAGCGGCACGGCTTCGTTGAGAATGCCCGCGTCCAGCTCTTCATCAAGAAAGAGGCGGCGGGGATTGGGCTGCCCCGTGACCTGGATGCCGTAAAGTTCCATCATTTCACGCTCGTGCCAGTCCGCGTTGGCGAACAGCGGCGTGATGGAGGGCACGGTGGGCCACTCGCCGTTGAGGGTAACGGTCATGTTGTAAACAACGCCGTCCAGTTCAAAGTGATAACACACTTCCTGCATGGGCTCGCTGAGCTGACGGCGGTTGTAGGCCGTCACCATGGCAAGGCGGGCTTCGGCCTGGCGCAGTATTTCCGCGCCACGGGTGAGCATGCGCGGCGTACCAAGGCGAAACCAGTGGAAGGCGTTGCCGAAACTGTCGGTACTATGGTGGATGGCGTCGGCCTCGGTGCAGAGGAGGGAAAGTTCCTCGATGACTCTGGCGTTGCCGTTGATGGTCTCTTGCATATGTTCTCCGCGGTGCAGACCGCTAATCTTTTGTAGGAGCCGCCGAGGTTACGGCCTTTTCCACCGGGGCTTCGCCCGGCTCCGGCAGCAGGCAGGCATTGCGCTTGGCGTCTTCAATCTGACGACATTTGGGGCAAAGCCTGCGGGTCAGCTCGGGGTCTATCTCTTCGTTCCAGGCATAGAGCTTTTCAGCCAGCGCCTTGGGTATGGGCCGCATGAGCTCGCCGCACTGGGCGCACGGTTCATACTTGATGGTATGCTGCTCAAGCCTTTTATATTTCTCGGTCTGCGCGTGGGCCGAGTGCCAGTCAGTGCTGATGCTCATGGCCCCGGTGGGGCAGTAGTGGCGGCACGAAGCGCAGAGGCAGCACGAGTTTTGCCAGATGGTTATGGTAAAGCCCGAGCTGTCGGGCAACTGGCCGATATGGATGGCCCCCGCAGCGCAGGAGTGGCGGCAGATGCCGCAGCCCATGCACAGGTCGGGGTCAACCACGGCCCTGCCGCGCAGGCGCTCGGGGGTGAAGGTTTCGCCCAGAGGAAAAGGATCGGTGCTGGGGCCTTCAAGCAGGTTGCGGAATAAAACTTTAAGAAAGCCCGCCATGTTATTCCTCCACGCCCAGTTTTTTCAGCCAGATGGACCGGGCCAGCACCACGCCTTCAAGTATGGCCTGAGGGCGCGGGGGACAGCCGGGTACGTTCACATCCACGGGCAGGTAGCGGTCAATGGGGCCTTCAATGGAATAGCCTTCGCGAAAGACCCCGCCAGATATGGGGCAGATGCCCACGGCCACCGTAACCTTGGGTTCGGGAATTTCATCCCATACCCGCAGCACGCGGTCGCGCACCCTTGTGGTAAGGGGGCCGGTAATAAGCACAATATCGGCGTGGCGCGGGCTGCCGCAGTAACGGCAGCCGAGACGCTCCACGTCATAGCGTGGGATACAGGCCGTGGTGGCCAGTTCCACGTCACATCCATTGCAGGAACCGGCGTTGATGCGGAACAGCCACGGCGAACGCACGGAAAGTTTTTTAAGCATATTGTCAAGCGACACGGCGGCCTCCTTACATCACCCAGACCAGTATCAGGCTGCACAGCGCAAGGGCTGTGGGCACAGTCACATAAAAGCGAAACGCCTGGTCAATGCGGAAACGCCCGGTGGCCGACTTGACCAGGGTGAGCGAAACCAGCATGAGTGCGAAACACTTGAACAGGAACCACAACAGATTGATGGGCCACCATCCAGATATGGTGCCGGGAAAGAAAAGCGCAACCCCCAGCCCCAGAACAACGAAGGTCTTGAGCGCCGACGTGATCTGAAAAAGCGCCAGCAGCGGGCCGCCGTACTCCAGCAGCGGGCCTTCGATGATTTCTGTTTCGGCTTCGGGGATGTCAAAGGGCACGACCCCCATAGTTCCGGGAAGAAAGATCAGATAGGCCAGAAACGCCGGGATCATGGACGGATTGAAGCCGAAAGACCCGGTCTGCTGTTGCAGGGCCACGATTTTGTAAAGCGAGAATTCCGCGCCCCAGGCTCCGCCCGCAAGGGTTTTGCCTGTCAGCATGGCTACGGCCAGCAAAATCATGAGCAGGGGCGTTTCATATGCGAACATGAGGGTCATCTCGCGTGAAAAGCCCACTGCGCCGAAGGGCGAACTGGAGGCGGAGCCGCCAAGCATGATGGCCATGGCCGGGATGGGCAGCAGGTAAAAGATCACCAGCAGGTCGCCCATGTTGAACAGGCCGTTATACACGCCCGTAATGGGTATGAAGGCGGCACACACGGCCATGCCGGTAAAGCCGAAAACCGGGGCCAGCAAAAATGCCGGGCGGCAGGCGGTGCGCGGGATCATGGTTTCCTTGGTCAGCAGCTTGGCAATGTCCAGCCAGGGCTGCACCAGTGGCGGTCCCACACGGCGTTGCAGGCGGGCTTCCACCCGGCGGTCAAGTCCCTTGAAGAACATGGCTACCATGAGGGCAAAGGCCCCGCCGGGGAAGACGCACATATGCAGGATGGCAAGCAGGGTATCGCTCATGAGCGGTTCTCCTTGGACGCGCGCTCACTGCCGAGAAGGCGCGTGAGGCCGCCGTAAATGCTGGAAGGCGTCATGCGGCTGGTGGCCGTTTCGGGCGGCAGGCCGCAGGTGTGCACGTCAATTTCGCGCAGGCGGGTAAAGCGCTTCACAAACCAGCAACCGCCCGCGAAAGCCAGGGCCATCATCACGAACATGCCCGTGGCGTTCCAGGCTCCCGCGCCTGAAAGCACGCCGGAAAGGCCCACGTTCAGAGGCATGAAGCCGTATTCAAACAGCACAGAGTTGATGGGGCCGAGCGCAAGCCCGGGGAAGATGCCCGTAAGCAGACAGCCCGCGGCCAGAATGCCCATGGGTATACGCATGATGCGCGGCACTTCCCTGATCTGGTCAAGGTCGCGGGCGGGCTGGCCCAGAAAGGCCGCGTGCAGGAACTTGGCGATATAGGCCATGGTCAGCACGCTGCCGATGAGGGAAAGCAGCGCCAGGAAGGGCTGCCCGGCTTCCATGAGGGCGTGGTAGATAAGCCATTTGGACGAGAAGCCGCTGGTGGGGGGAACGCCCACCACAGAAAGCCCGGCAATGGCGAACATCGCCAGGGTAAAGGGCATCTTGCGGCCGATGCCGCCCAGATCGTCCAGTGTTTCCTTGTGGCTGGCAAACATGACTGCGCCGCACACAAGGAAGAGCAGGTCCTTGAAGAAGACGTGGTTGATGACGTGCAGCATGCCGCCCGCATAGCCGAGCGCGCCGCCTGCTGCCACGGCAAGCACCATGTAGCCGAGCTGGCTTACCGTCGAGTAGATGAATATGAGCTTGATGCCGTTGCTGCGCAGAGCCTGAAGAGCGGCCATGATGATGGTGATGCCGCCTATCCACATGACACTCGTGCTGATGATCCCCTGTTCCGCACCGCCCAGAATGCCGGCAAGGGCAAAGCCGCCGCCGAGCAGCATGAACAGCTTGATAAGCCCCAGTATGGCGCTCTTCAGCAGCACCGAAGAGATGTAGCCGGACACGGGGGTCGGGGCAAGGGCCGGGTGCATCTGCCAGTCAATGCGGAAGGGCAGCTGGGCTGCCTTCATGACAAAACCGGCGGCCAGCAGGGCCATGCCAAGCCAGGCCGCGCCGGAAGACACGACGGGAGCCATGCCGTCCAGCAGCAGGGTGCTGAAGGGCGTAAACGGCCCGATAACGCACAGGCCCACAAAGATGAAGCCCGCGCCGAAGACGTTGAAGATAAAGTACTTGAACGCCTCACGCAGGGACGCCCTGTCGCCTTCGTGGGCAATGGCCAGATACAGCGTCCACGAGCTCATGATTTCCCAGAACAGGAAGAAGCTCAGCAGATACTGGCTGGCCGCCATGCCCACCAGACCGCCGCACATGGCGGTAAAGGCACAGTAGAAGCGCCACTGTCTGTGGCTGTGCTCCATATAGCCCAGAGCATAGGCCATGTTGACCGCCCCGAGCAGGGGGACAATAAGGGCAAAGCAGAAGGAGAGCGTGTCCAGCCCGCGTCCGAACAGGATCACCAGCAGGGCGGTGGCAAGCAGCACAGCCACGCTGGTCTTGCCTGCCATAACGCGGTTCTTGTGGAAGATGGCGGGCAAAAGCGCGCCGAATATGGGCACGACCACATAGATGGGCCAGTTCACGTTGACGGCCAGCAGCACCAGCGCGTCAGAAGGATTGGGCACAAAGGCAAGGCCTGCCACAGGAACCACAAGCTGCATGGGCAGCTGCGGCGCAAGGCCGAGCAGCAGGCACAGGGCAGCCAGCACACCCATGCCAAGACGCATGGTCAGCGGGGCCTCGGTGGCTGCGGGCAGGTAGTCGGGGCGTTCCTCAAAGACCAGCGTCTTGAGGATACGCGTGTAGTACACAAGGCCCACCAGCGAGCCGCCGAGAATAAGGGCGGCCAGCCAGAGCTGCCCGGCTTCGGCAGCGGCCTGTATCATCAGGAACTTGCTGTAGAAAGCACCGAAGGGCGGCAGCCCCATAATGCTCACAAGGCCAATGCCCATGCAGGCCACGGTGAAGGGCATCTGGCGGCCGAGGCCGCGCAGATCGGCAAGCTTGCGGCTGCCGCTGCGCAGGATAAGTGCGCCCGCGCCAAGGAAGAGCAGGTCTTTCATGATGGCGTGGTTGAACATGTGCCACAGGGCGCCGGTTGTGGAAAGCCACGTGCCGATGCCGAGTACCAGCGCGATTTCACCGATCTGCCCCAGGGTGGAGTAGGCCAGCATGCGCTTGATGTCGTCCTGCCGCAGGGCCATGACCTCGCCCAGAATGAGCGTGGCCGCACCCGTGAAGACCAGACCCGTGCCGAGCCAGGAAAGCCCGAACAGGCCCGGCAGCGTGCTGACCATGGGCCGCATGAGCAGCACGGCCACAATGCCGAAGATGCCCATCTTGGTAATGATGCCCGACAGGGGGGCCGAAACCGATGAAGGAGCGGCAGGGTGGGCGTCGGGCAGCCATGAGTGCAGGGGCACAAGGCCGGCCTTGACGCCAAAGCCCGCAAGGCAGAGCACAAAGGCCGCCTGTATCACGGGGGTGGGCACAAAGCCCTGACCGAGCATGAGCAGGCCGGGCAGCATGAAAAGTGCGCCGCCCGCGCACATGATGTAGTATTTGAGGCCAGCGTCAAAGGCGCTGCGTCGTCCCTCATGCACCACCAGAAAGTAGGAGGCGAAGGTCATGAGTTCCCAGTAGCCGTAAAGGCCCGGGGCGTCGGAGCTTGAGACGATGCCTGCCAGAGAGGCAAAGGTGAGCAGCAGGAAAAACCAGTAGCGTCCCTGATGTTGCCCGTGGATATAGCCCTGCGAATATACGCAGACCACCAGAGCCACCAGACTGGTCATGGTCAGAAACAGCTTGGCGGTGGGGCCGGCTTCAATGGCGAGGGCCAGCACCAGAGCCAGAGCCGCGAAAACCGTGCCCACAAGCGGGGCCTGCCGCAGGCGGGCCAGAAAGGCCCCCCCGGCAACAAAGGCGCCGAGATAGTAGCACCAGTAGGCCGGATGTACGGCCGCATGGGGCGCGAAAAATCCGTACTGGCCGCCAATAAGCCCGGTGAGCGGCCCGCGCAGAAGGCCCATGAGGGCCACGGCCGCAGCCAGTGCAAGCACCGGCAGGCTGCTGCCGCGCATGGGACCAAGGGCGGTATGGGTGTCTTCCGAGGCTTCTTCCAGCGTCACGCGGCGCACGGCGTCCACATACAGCCAGATGAAGATGGTGGTAGCCAGCGCCATGACCAGCAGGGCCACAAGCCCGCCCGGAATGGCTTCAAGCACCGCCGCATTGATGAAAAGGCGGGCTTCGGGCAGCAGAAACGGCGAACCGCCCACCGAGGCCAGCAGCCCCAGAGCGAACAGCGCAGCCGTCCAGGGGTGGCGTTGGCCTGACCCGACAAGGTCGTCCAGCGCGATGGGGCCGTGGCTACAGGCCGTGCCTGTCTGGCAGGCGGAAGAAAGCCGGGCCAGTGCGGTCCAGGCCAGCCCACGCGCGGCGGCCTGAAACAGTATGAAGAGCCATAAGCCGGTGGCACCGGCGGCGGTTCCCGCCCCAAGCCCCAGGCAGACAATGCCCGCATCGTGCAGGGCGCCCCAGAGGATCAGGCGTCGTGGATCCTTGCGCTGGCGCACGGCCTGAGCCGCCGCGTACAGCATAAGGGCCATGCCCACCAGAAGCGGCACCAGCAGGCCGCCAGCCGAGAACAATGATTCCGTCATAATTCGCCCCGTAGTTTGCGGGTCTTCCGGGCCAGCCCCGTGCTTGCCCCGACTATGCTCTCTTCTGGCATGGTATCACATCCATACCATATCGTGAAAAAAATAGTAAAAAGAGTGTTACCAGCCTTATCGCACTTCGCTACTCTGCGCAAGTGCTGATTATTCCACTGAAAAAATAGAGGTTACGTCAAATTGCACAGGTGTGGCGCTGGTTTTTTGTGTAAACTTGCAGTGTGTGCAATAATTCACAGCAGAACAGCATGTATTTGAATTGCATAAATTTGTGTGTTGACTGTTCATTCAGTTCACATTTGCTTTAAATTAGTTGTATGAACAAACAGTATTTGAATTGCCTATGTCTTTAAATGATTATGCTCCCATTGTGCTTTTTGACCGCAAGGCTGCGCTGCAAGACCCCGCCAGAAGGGTGGGTGTTTTTAAAAATATCGTGCTACTGAAAAAAATTTTCAGCGCAAACCGTTTTTTGTGAAAAGTCAGCATGTGATTTATTGGGCTATTGTAATGTGTACTGTTTTACTTTTTCAACAATATTCTTACGTTGCTGAAAAACGTTAACAGAAATTCCGCAGAAAATCCCATGTGAGAGCGCAGGAGGTGCAGCAGGAGGGCTGGGGGCAGTGCGGGGCGGAACTGTCTTGTGGCGCGTTTTACCTTTGCGAATGTGTATTCCCAAGGTTTTTACCGTAGTTACTGCGCCGTATTGCAGTTGTAACGAGTAATATGCTGTCTTTATTAACAGTTATTTGCAGGGCGCTGAGCAGGGATGGCCCCTGAGGGCGAACGCCCTTTGCCGTTGTCGCTGCAGCCATGCTTTGGCACGCAGATTCCGTCATGCAAGGGCATTGTGCCGGTTCATGCGGGGTGCGCGGCGTATTCACGCCCTGTGTACAGGGCGAGATGGCCCGCGGCAGAGCATGGCGTGGAGGCGTTGCCTGTCGATCATTCTTCGCGCAGATCTCTGGACATCAGGTCGCGCAGCACTGTGGGCGGGGCCATTTCTTTATAAAGGATGCCGTAAACGGCTCTGGTCAGCGGGGCTTCCACCTGGAGTTCTTGCGCCATCTCATGGATGGCGGCCGTGGTTTTTACGCCTTCGGCCACCATGCCGAGGCTCTGCGTGATATGGTCAAGCTTTTCGCCCCGGCCAAGACGCAGACCCACCTGGCGGTTGCGCGAAAGGTCGTCGGTACAGGTCAGGGTCAGGTCGCCCAGTCCTGAAAGTCCCATAAAGGTATGCGCCTGCGCGCCGCGCGCAACACCAAGGCGGCTCATTTCCGCCAGACCGCGTGTAACGAGCGCCGCCCGGCTGTTGGCTCCCAGGCCCAGTCCGTCGCACGTGCCGGCCGCGATGGCCATGACGTTTTTGAGCGCACCGCCCATCTCCACCCCCACCACATCCGTGCTGGAGTAGCAGCGAAAGGCAGGGCCGGAAAAGACGCCGCGCAGGTGACGCCCCAGAGCTTCGTCACAGGAAGCCAGTACAACGGCGGTGGGCAGGTCGCGCAATACATCCGCAGCAAAGGACGGGCCGGACAATACCGCATAGCGCGGATTGAGGCCGCCAAGTTCCTGAGCCGTTATCTCCGCGCAGGTAGACAGGGAGCCGGTTTCTATGCCCTTGGCCGCATTGACAAGAACCACGCCCGGCTGAAAATGGCGGGCATGCGCGACAAGCCAGCGCCGCAGCTGCTGGCAGGGAACCGCAAGCACCACCAGAGGCCGGGCAAGCACGGCAGGGTCTGTAGTGGCGGCAAGGCGGGGATCAAGCGACAGGCCGGGCAGATAGCGCGGGTTTTCATGCTTCTGGTTGATGGCGCTGGCTACGGCTTCATCGCGCAGCCACAGGCTCACATCGTGTCCGCCACGGGCCAGCAGATGCCCGAGGGCCGTTCCCCAGCTGCCGCCACCGGCCACACAGACGGAAATTTTATCAGCCATACCTTTTCTGCACCTGTCGTTATAAAGAGTTCACTGTAAAAAACTGTGGTTTGCAGTTCAAGCAAGAGTCCTGCTTCAGGGCGGAGCATGGTACTGCAATTGTCAGAACAGCAGGCGTGCCCTGCAGCATGGCTGAAGCAGCCAGATCTGAAACGCCGGGGGCAGTCTCATATCGAAAGTGCTCTGGCGGATGCGGGAGCATACGACCGCTGCCGAGGCGTAAGCGCAGTTTCAGCCGCTGTAGCGCAGGAAACCATGCCTGCAGACGCATGTGCAATGATCGGCCTGCTTTCTCACAATCCCTGCCGCCATCCGCAAGGCTCGCAGACTCGCCAACAACTGCCGTCAGGACAGCAGAATCGCGTATTTGCCCTGCTACGCGCCGAAACGTCCTGGAAGCATCAAGAGCGGGTATTCGCAAGGCGAAAACGCCCTAAAAGCCCAGGGCGGATTCCGGCCCGGCAACAGCGGGCAGCGGGGCAGCGTTGCGCGCCGTGCGCGAAGCCGCCGGACGCTTCTGAGGTCCATCGCCAAAGCAGATCAGAAACATGCCGCTGAAGAACCGGTCCCGGTAAACTTCTACCCGGAAGATTCTGGCCTGCCTGTCCACGGAAAAACGCGGCGAAAAGTCTTTGAGGCGCAGTTCCACGCCCGCTTCGTCGGGCTGGCCGTTGTCAAAGCCGATGGCATTGACTCTGTAGCCTTCAAGAGGATGCACCAGCAGGCTGTCCTTGACGTAAACGATCTGCCCGAAGGGGATCAGGGTGTCCTGCCCGTCCACGCGCACCGGGGCTGCGGCAAGGCTGTCGTCCACCTCGCGCCATTCGGGGCGGATGAGGGTGATCATGCGGTTGCCATAGTGCACGCAGTACTGGCCCGGGTCGCCCCTGTCGCAGGGCAGCACCGCCATGATGTGCTTGGTGGGCACGGCGCGGGCCGGGGCGCTTTTGGGCAGGGGAAGGTAATTGATGGCCGGGCGGACGTTTTCCAGAGGCAAGAAGACCCGGTTGTCGGCAAAGGAGACGGCGAGATCGTCCTGAAGCGCCTCGCGAACGCCCTGGGGGGTAAGGGCAAACGAGCGGCTGAAGTCCACACCTGCCTGACGGAAAAAGGATTCCACCATCAAAAGATGGTAATAGGCGCGCAGTTCAACGGAAAATTCCTTGCTGGCCTCAAGGCCGAAGGCGGCCTTGCCTTGCCGCACGGCATAGTAGGAAAGGCTTTTTTCCATTTCGCGGTCGCCCGCCGATGTATTGGTATTGCGCACATGCAGGCGGTGGTCGGGGGCCAGAAGCCCGGCATTGGCGGCGGCCACGGCCTCGTCGGCCATTGCGCCCAGAGAGCTCATGAACGCGCCCGGCAGGCTGGTCTGGTCAATAATGACCGACTGCCCCCAGCGGGCGGGATTGCGCAGCCTGCTTTCGTATTTGTGGCGGTAGTAACCGCTGCCATCGTGCAGGTTCAGCACCAGAGCCACATCAGGGTGATCAATGAGTTTCTGTATGCGGCGAACAGTAACGTATTCCGGGTCGCTGTGGTCAAGGCGCGCGAACTTGCGGTTCATGTCGCCGTGCAAGCCGCGAGACCGTTTGATGATGCTTGGAAAATTGAGGTTTGGCACTACCCACACGCTGCCGTTTTCCACGGTGTAGTGGGTGGTCAGCAAGCTTGCGGCCGAAAAACCGCCCGGTTCATCGCCCTGTATGCCACCCACCACAAGCACTGTGCGCGGCCCGCTCCCCAGGTGGACTACAGTGAAATCCAGAGGAAAAGCATCCTGCGCCCGCGCGCCGACCGTCAGGCAGAGCAGGGTACAGCACATGAGCAGGCTGCAAATATGTCGCTGCGCCGTGGACAGGCCTCTGTGCCTCTTGCGCGCTTGTGAGAAAGATTTGTATACTTGCATGGCGGTACGGTTCGGGCGCATGGTTGCCCGGGCTGTGCTGTCTGTGTTTTGGCGGCTGTTGTGCTGCCGGTCCCCGTTGCTCATGCCGTGCTGCGGTATTGGGCGTTGCGACCGGCATGATTCTGCGGCAAGGCGTCGATGACGCCGCTTGGTGCAGCAGATGACCGGGCAGGACTTGCGCCTGCGGCTTTTCGTTCTCTGCCTGCGGCAGCGAAAGCGCCGCGACAGGCGTGCGGCAGTATGGCATAACGGGCCTTACTTGTACGCCATGCAGGCGCGAACGGCAAGATAAAGGGTTTTTCGGCGGGCTGGGATTGTTTGTGTCCGGGCGCGCAGCCCGCGCCGGTTGTTTCGGCTGAAAAAACCGGCGCCGAGCCGCCGCGTGAAGCCGGGCAGGCCGAAGGCATGCCTATTCCGGGTCAAAACCGATATTGCTGATGGCCGTGCGCAGGGCGTCCGTATCCACCGGACCGTCTTCTTCGTAGCGCAAAACTTTTTCGTCCAGATCAACCAGCGGGTTTCTTATGCCGGAAATCTTGCCCGCCGCTTCTTCCACAGCGGCCTTGCAGTGCCCGCAACGCATACCATTGACTTTCAGGCTTTTCATCATATCCTCCTTGGGAAACAGTTTTCAATTTCAATGTAGTGCAAGTTTACGCGCGGTCATGGCAAATGACAAGCCACGGCAAAATAACCCCAAACCGGAAAGCCGGGCCGCTCAGTGCAGCGCCGCGTCCGGAACGGAAAAGGCTGGAGGACAATTATGAGCGAGGCCATTGCGGGTAATGACGCCGCCGAAGGGGCCTGCCCCCTGCATTTTGATATCGGGGGCATGCACTGCGCCGCCTGCTCGTCACGCATTGAACGCGTGGTGGGGCGTATGGACGGTGTGGAAAAAATCAGCGTCAACCTTGCCACAGCCAAGGCGGAAGTATGGGCCAGCCCCGGCCGCGAAGACGAGGTGCAGCATGAAATAATGGAGCGGGTAGCCACCCTCGGTTTCAGCGCCACACCCGCCGCCGATGACGATGCCTCCGCAGAATTTGCCGAGGGCAGGGTCAAGGCTCTCAAGGACTCGCGCGACCGTCTGCGCCGCCTTGTGCCGATGGCCTGCTTTGCCGTACCCCTGCTTGTCGTATCAATGGGGCATATGGTGGGGCTTGATCTGCCCGGCTGGCTTGATCCGCATGCTTCGCCGCGCACCTTCATGCTCGTGCAGCTTTTTCTCAGCCTGCCCATAGTCTGGCTTGGACGCCACTTTTACGTGGACGGCATCCGCGCGTTGCTGCGCAAGGCTCCGGCAATGGACAGTCTGGTGGCCGTGGGTACGGGTGCGGCTTTTGCTTACAGTCTGGTCAACACGGTGCTTGGCCTCATGGGCCTCGATCCGGTGGAACGGGCCATGAATCTTTATTACGAGTCCGGGGCCGTACTGCTGACCATGATAGAACTGGGGCAGTTTCTTGAGGCCACGGCAAAGCGCAAGGCCGGAGACGCCATGGGCGCGCTCATGAGCCTCACCCCCGAAACGGCCTTGCAGCTTGATCCGGCGAACGAGGCCCAGCCCCCGCGCGAGGTTCCCCTGTCTGCCGTCAAGGCGGGCGACCACCTGCTGCTGCGCCCCGGCGGGCGCGTGCCCGTGGATGGCGAGGTGCTCACCGGCAAGAGCGCCGTGGACCTTTCCCTGCTCACGGGCGAATCCATTCCCGTGGCGGTGGGGCCGGGGGACAAGCTGGTGGCGGGCAGCGTCAACGGTGAAGGTTCGCTTACCCTCAGGGCCGATGCGGTGGGACGCAACACGCGCCTTGCACGTATTA
Organism: uncultured bacterium; assembly: GCA_905214305.1. Classification (GTDB taxonomy): domain Bacteria; phylum Desulfobacterota; class Desulfovibrionia; order Desulfovibrionales; family Desulfovibrionaceae; genus Desulfovibrio. Next base: position 5,836 of record CAJMLK010000045.1, on the reverse strand, counting down.
TCCGGCTGGTTCGTGAGGCTCAGGGCAGCAAGGCGCCCATTGCCCGTCTGGCCGACCGGGTGAGCTACTATTTTGTTCCCGCGGTCATGATCTATGCGGTGCTGGCGGCGCTGGCATGGCTGGTGTTCAGTTCCGAACCGGTCACCACGCCGCTGACCATTTTTGTGGCCGTGCTGGTGATGGCCTGCCCGTGTGCCATGGGCCTTGCCACGCCCATGTCCATCATGGTGGGAACCGGGCGCGGCGCGCAGCTTGGCGTGCTCATCAAGAATGGTTCGGCTCTGGAGCAGGCCGGGCATATCAATGTGCTTGCCGTGGACAAGACAGGAACCCTGACCACGGGCAAACCCGTGCTTACCGGGGTGACCCTGCTGGAAGGAGCGGGAGATTTTGACGAAAACGGTCTTTTGAGTCTGGCCGCTGCCCTTGAGGCGCGTTCAGAGCATCCGCTGGCTCAGGCCCTGATCAGGGCCGGGCGCGACCGCAGCCTGCCCCCGCGACGGGTGGAGGATGTGGTGGTGACGCCCGGGATGGGCATTGCAGGGCGGGTGTTTGCAGACGAGCAGGGCTTTCGTGTGGCCGTGGGCAATCGCGCGTTTATGAAAGAGTGCGGCCTTGAGGTTTCGCAGGACGTTACGGCCCGGCTGGCCGTACTGGCGGAAGCCGGGCAGACCCCCCTGCTGCTGGCGCTTGAACGGAACGGTGAAAGCCGTCTGGCGGGCATATTGGCGCTGGCCGACGGCATACGGCCGGAATCGCCTTCAGTGGTGGCGCGCCTTCGGGAAATGGGCGTGCGCGTAGTCATGCTCACGGGCGACAATGAGCGTACGGCCCGGGCTGTGGCCGCTCAGGTGGGCGTCGACGAAGTGGCGGCCGGGCTGCTGCCTGCCGAAAAGGCCGACTATGTGCGCCGCCTGCAGGAGCAGGGGCATGTGGTGGGCATGGTGGGTGACGGCATCAATGACGCCCCGGCGCTGGCTTTGGCAAATGTGGGCATGGCCGTAGGCACGGGCGTGGACGTGAGCGCCGAAGCCGGAGACATTGTGCTGATGCGCGGCGGCATGGAGGCCGTGCTCACCGCGCTGGCGCTTTCGCGGGCTACCATGCGCAATATCCGCCAGAACCTTTTTTGGGCCTTTGGCTATAACGTGCTGGGGCTGCCCGTGGCGGCCGGTCTTTTGCATGCTTTTGGCGGGCCCATGCTCTCGCCCATGATAGCGGGCACGGCCATGGCCCTGTCGTCGGTGTCAGTGGTGACCAATGCCCTGAGGCTGCGGTTTTTCAAGATAGAAAACCAGAGCAGCTAGCTCATTTCATCCGCAAACTGTTTTGCAGGGATTTTCATGAAAATCCTTGCCACGAACTACGGGCAGGCAGGCTTTTGCCTGCCGCGGGCAAGCGTTTCAGCCGGAGCTATCTGTTTGCGCTGCTACGCGCCGAAGCTGGCGCTCTGGGAGCATTGGAATGGATATTCTCAATGCGAAAACGCTATAAATGCTCAAGTGCCATGCCGCAACCGCGTTGTTCATGAAGCGATTGCGGCATGACCGGACACGGCGTGAACTTTCGCCGCTCCTGCCGTAACGGGCCGGAGCGGCGTTTCTATTTTTGTAGTGGTCAGGGATAAATCAGAAAACTTCAGAACTACTGGGTCATGAAGGCGTGCATGGTCACCAGGGTTTCCATGACGGTGGTGCTGAAATGGCTGAGCGCACGGCCAGTGTCTGCCCCGGCCCTGATTGCCATCTCCAGTTCCAGAGCGGCAGCGGCCAGTGCCTTGGCCCCCAGATTGGCCGCAGCGCCCTTGGTGCTGTGTACCAGTTCCCGGGCTTCTTCGGTTTTGCCGTTCTTGAGGGCCACAGCCACCTTGTCGGGAGTGTCGCGTTCCGTTTCAATAAATTTGCCCAGCAGCTTGACGTAAAGGTCGCGCTTGTTGAGCACACGGCTCATGGCGTCCTTCCAGTCCAGTAATTCCTCGGTCATGATTTCCTTCTTGGCGCAGGTTGATAACAGACGGCAGATGCCGCCAGGATCACGGCGGGGGCAGTGATCCCTTGGTACTCCAGACAAGCAGAATTGGTGTGGGCAAATACTGCCAGTTAGGCTGGCGCATGACAATAATTTTATTGGCATAAAGTGCCGATTGTTGCAGGGGGGCACTGCCTGTCTGTCGGCGCGGGCGGCTGGCAGGGCCGTTTGAGGCCCGGATGAAGGCAAAAGGGAGAAAATGTTGACAGGTGTTTTTTTCTTTCGCTGGCCTGCCGGGGCAGACAGGATTGCCTGACAATTGCTGTGGCGGTGGGGGCGGCTGGCGGCCACTGGCCCTGTTTGACCTGTTCGTTTCGGTGCTGGGCGGTGCAGGCGGATTGCGTCTGCTCCCGCCATCGCCAGAGCAGCTTCACTCTGAAATTACTCTAGATGTAGAGCAGTTAACGAATGAAATGAGTTAGCTGCTCTGCAAGTATTTTCTTGAAAATCCTTGCCACGAAATGCGAGAAGGCAGGCTTTTGCCTGCCGTAAGCGAGCATTTCAAGTGTTAAATGCTCTAGTAGACAAGAGCTTCGGGCAAAACGCAGAAAGCAGCCGGGCTGCCCGGCTCCAGGCGGCCTGCGCCACTGGGGAGCAGATTGAGGGCGGCGGCGCCGTTGATGGTCATGAGGCGCACCAGAGCCTCGGGGGGAACATCGAGGTTTTCGCGCAGCCACACGGCCTCCTGCCGCACGTCCAGATCATGATTGCTGGTCAGGCCGTCCGTGCCGAGGCAGAGCAGACAGCCGCTTTCCAGCAGGTCGCGCACCGGCGGCACACCAAGCCCCAGATTGCGGTTGGAGCGCGGGCAAAGGCACAGGGCCGAGCCGCTGGCCGCCAGCACCTCCACTTCCTGGGCGTCAAGCTGCGTGCCGTGTACAGCAAGCACGCCCGCACCCAGAAGGCCCAGCTTGACGGCATAGGCCAGAGGACGCAGGCCGGGAGCCTGCCAGTTTTCGGGCAGGACGGCATGTTCATAGAAAAGGCGCAGCGGGCCATCGCCCGAGACCAGCATCTGCGTTTCCTCGGGCGATTCCGCCAGATGAAAGCTGAAAACCCGCCCCATGCGGGTACAGTCCTGCCGGGCAGCGGTCAGGATGTCGGGACCGGTGGAGTAAAGGGCGTGACCACCGGGGGCGCAGCGGGCCGCCAGAAAAGGATCATCGCGGAGTGCTTCGCGGCAGCGCGGGGGCCACGGGCGGATACCGTCGGCAAAGGGGGCGCCAAAACCGAACCATTCGCAAAAATGACTCGCCGTAATGCCTGTTTCACGGCAGGCGGCGTCAGCCAGAAGCGTGCCGCCCGGCAGGGATCCGGTAATATTTCCCGCGCACAGGGTTCCGGTTCCGGCCATGTGTGCGCAGGCATTTTCCACTGCCTGAGCGTCGCGGGTTTCACGCAGCAGGGGAACAAGACTTTGCAGCCATGCGGTAAAGCCCTTGCCCCATGACGTTAGCCCCGCAAGGTGTGAAAGCTCGATATGCGTATGCGCGTTGACGCAGGCCGGGGCCAGACACACGCTGCCCAGATCGCGCACCACGGCCCCGGCAGGAGCCGCGGCGGCCGACCAGGGCCGCACCTCTTCCACCAGCCCCCCGCGCACGATCAGCACGGCATTGTCGATCTTTTTCAGGGGCGCAAACAGCCTCGCCCCCCTGGACGGGCCTTCGCCAGCCAGGGTCACGATGCTTCTGGCTCTGATCGCCAGAGCGGGTTCAGCGGTCTGGGCGGCACAGGCGGCTCCGTTGCCGTTTTCGGTCTGTGCGGCCGCCGTCTGCGAACCGTTGGGGGAGTCTGAATGCTCCTTGGGGTGCATGCCTGTTCCTTGGCGGCAGATACGTGAAACACGCACGTGCGGCAGACAGAAGCCTGCCTGCCCGTAGTTCGTGGCAGGGATTTTCTGAAAATCCCTGCAGAGCTGCTAACTCATTTCATTCGCAAGCTGCTCTAGCGTCCGCGCCGGGCAAATTGCCCGCCGGAGACATAGAAGGTGTTTTCAACAATAAAGAGGGCATTGGGGTCAATGCTGTACACCAGATTTTCCAGCCGTTTGAGGGCGATATTGGTGGTGACGGTAAGCAGTATCTCGCGGTCGGAGCCGGAATAGGCTCCCTTGCCGCGCAGCATGGTTGCCCCAAAGCGTTCCGTCACAAGGATGGCCTCGCTGATTTCTTCGCCGTGGTCAGAGATGACCATGACCAGCTTGCGCCTGTTGAACATGCCCAGCACATACTCGAGCGCACTGGACGAGATGAACATCATGATCATTGAGGCCACGATGAGGTCAAGCGGCAGGCGGTACGCGCCAAGCAGAAAAAGCAGGCCGTTGAAAATGACGTTGAACTGCCCGATGGAAAAATTCCAGCGGTCTTTGAGCACAACGGCGATAACGTCAGTGCCGCCGCCGCTGCCAAGGGTGCGCAGCATCATGCCACAGGCCGTGCCGTGCAGCACGCCGCCCACCACCGCAGCGTACAGGTCGTCCTGCACGGGGATGGTAAAGTCGATAAAAAAGCCGAAGATCGTGGTGCACAGGGTTCCGTAGGCTGTGTAAAGCAAGAACCGTTTCCCCACAAAAAACCAGCCGAAAATATAGACCGGCGTGCACAGCAGCGCATACCAGACAAGCGGGGTAAGCGTGCCTGTCCAGTAGTTGGTCAGCAGGGCCACGCCCATGATGCCCCCGGCGAGAAAGTCGTGGGGTGCTGCCACGCTTTGCACGCAGATGGTCATGAGCAGACCGCCGAGAGTCAGCCAGAGCAGATTCCACCAGACGGATTCGGCCAGCTTGTGATTGTAGGAATAGAGTTTCATACCGCCATCCTGACAGTAAATTATGGTTACAGCAATCCCCAGGCCATCCTGGCGGCCACGATAATCAGAAAGCAGGCAAAGCCGCGCTTGAGCTTGTCTGCGGGCAGAGAATGCGAAAGCCTGACGCCCAGGGGCGCTGTAAGAAAGCTGGCTGAGGCAATGCCGAGCAATGCCCACAGGTTTACAAAGCCCAGAGTCATGGCGGGCAGATCGGGGCGTCCCCATCCGCCGATGATATAGCCCAGTGTGCCCGCCACGGCGATGGGAAAGCCGATGGCGGCCGAAGTGCCCACGGCATGGTGCAGGGGGACGTTACATGTGGACATGAACGGAACCGAAAGCGTGCCGCCGCCGATGCCCACAAAGCTTGAAAGCAGCCCTATGCCCAGGCCCACGCCCGATGTGCCCGCAAAGCCCGGCATGTTGCGCGTGGCCGGGGGCCGGTAGCCGGAAAGCATCTGCGCTGCGACCACCACCAGAAAGCAGATGAAGATGATCTTGAGCGTCAGAGTGGGCATGTGCGTGGCAATAAGCCCGCCCGCGAACGTGCCCAGAAGAATGCCGGGAGTGATGTTGCGGAAAATGTCCCAGTGCACGGCTCCGCGTTTGTTGTGGGCACGGGCGCTGGAGATGGATGTGATCATGATGGAGGCAAGCGACGTGCCAAGAGCCATCTGCTGCACATATTCCGCCGGCACGCCCACGGTGGGAAAAATAGCCACCATCATGGGCACGAGCACAATACCGCCCCCGACGCCCAGAAGCCCGGCCAGCACCCCGGCCACCGCGCCACAGGCAAGATAGATCACAAGCGTTGTGAGCATTGGTCGCATCCTCCTGAAAAATCTGGAACATGTTAAAAAACAGATGAAAAATCCTGACAGGAAGGCGGCAAGCCAGTCCGGGCAAGCCGCGAAAAAGGCCGGGCAAGCGCCTTTGGAGCATTTAACACTTGAAATGCTCATTTACGGCAGGCAAAAGCCTGCCTTCTCGC
>CAJMLK010000044.1 GCA_905214305.1 uncultured bacterium | reverse complement strand
TAAACACCTATAGTTATAGCCTGTTAGCTATGGGTGCTTAACCGGACAACATTGAGTCATCATGAATATCACTGCGGTCGTCAGCCTGCGCTTTCTCCCTTCCGAAGCGGAATACGGATTGGGCGCAATTTTTTACTATGCGTTTGCAGCTCTGGTTTTTCTGGTGCCCATGGCGCTGGTGGCCGCCGAGCTGGCAACCACCTACCCGGAGAAGGGTGGTGTTTTTCGATGGGTCAGCGAGGCGTTCGGGCCGCGCTGGGGCTTTTTGGCCATGGCAATGCTGTGGATCGAGGTCATCCCCTACTTTCCCACGGTGCTGACCTTCGGGGCCGTGTCCATCGCCTTTATGGATCCCAATGTGAGCATGGCCGAAACCATTGCGGCCAACAAATGGTACATCACGAGCTTTGTGCTGATTGTATACTGGGTTTCGGTGTTCATTGCCCTGCGTGGGGTCGGCATATTTGCGCGGGTGTCAAAATGGTGCGGTATCGTGGGCACGATCATCCCCGCCGGGGTCGTGGTTGTGCTGGGCTTCGCCTATCTTTTCTGCAGCGGCAAGCCGCCGTTGATTGAACTGAGCTGGGGGGCGCTGATTCCCGACTTTACCAACTTCAGCAACATCGTTCTTGCGGCCAGCATCTTCCTGGCCTACGCGGGTATGGAAATGAACGCCGTACACGTCAAGGACATGGATAATCCCACCAAAAAGTATCCCATAGCCATCACCATCGCCTCGGTGGGCACGGTAGCCATCTTCCTGCTGAGCACCCTTGGCATCGCCTTTGTGGTTCCCAAGCAGGACATCAACCTTACCCAGAGCCTGCTCATGGCCTATGACCTGCTCTTCAAGTGGATCAATGCCGAATGGCTTGGCTCCGTGCTGGCCGTCATGCTGGCTTTTGGCGTGCTGGGTGGCGTGGTCACCTGGATTGCCGGCCCCAATACCGGTGTGCTGGCTGTTGCCAAGGCCGGGTATCTGCCCCGCTGGTTCCAGAAGACCAACCGTTTCGGCATGGGCAGTCATCTCATGATCGTGCAGGCGGTGGTTGTTACCATCCTGTCCATCACCTTTGTGGTCATGCCCTCGGTGCAGGCAGCCTTTCAGATATTGTCGCAGCTTACGGTCATTCTGTATCTGGTCATGTACATGCTCATGTTCGCCAGCGGCATCCGCCTGCGACTGAGCCAGCCCACACGCCCGCGGCCTTACCGGGTTCCCGGTATGTATCTGTGGGCCAGTCTGGGTTTTCTCGGTTCAATGCTGGCCTTTGCGCTCAGCTTTGTGCCGCCGAGCCAGATTTCCATCGGCAGCCCTGAAACCTACATGATGTACCTCATCGTGCTGGTAGTCATCTTTGTGGCGATTCCGCTGACGATCTTCGCCCTGCGCAAGCCCGAATGGCGCGATCCCGATTCAGACTTTGAACCGTTCACCTGGGAAAAGGAAAAGGCTCAGGTGCAGGCCCCTGCACAGCCGCCGGCCGGAACGCAGGCCGGAAGCTAGTGTCCGGGGTTTCATGACAACATGACTGTTTATGATAAAGCCGTGATAGCTCAGCTATTGCGGCTTTATCAAAAGGAAAACACCATGCCTGACATTGCAAATATCCAGTCTGTGGTGAACAGCGCCCACGCGCAATTCAGCAAGGCCCCGGGCGGGGCCAATGCCGACTATATCCCCTTTCTGGCGAATATCCCCAGCGACCTCGCGGCCGTGGCCGTTGTGACGGCGCAGGGGCAAACCGCGGCGGCCGGTGATGCGGACTACCGCTTTGCCATTGAATCCATTTCCAAGGTCTGCACGCTGGCTCTGGCGCTGGAAGACTTTGGCCCGCAGGCTGTGCAGGAAAAAATCGGAACCAGCCCAACGGGCCTGCCGTTCAACTCGGTCATGGCGCTGGAGCTGCACGGCGACAAGCCGCTTTCGCCGCTGGTCAACGCCGGGGCAATGGCCTCGGCCAGCCTTGTGAAGGCGCATTCCACCGAAGAACGCTGGCAACGCATACTGGACATGCAGCGCAGGCTCGGTTCAAAGGAAATAGCCATCTCTGACGAGCTGAACCAGTCGGAGCAGACCACGAACTTTCATAATCGCGGCATTGCCTGGCTGCTGTATTCCGCAGGCTACATGTACTGTGACCCTATGGAAGCCTGCGATGTCTACACACGCCAGTGCTCGACCCTGCTCAATACCGTTGAACTTGCCACCATCGGCGCGACCATCGCCGCGCGCGGGCGTAATCCCGTTACCGGAGAACAGGTGCTCAGGCCGGAGCACTGCCCCTGCATCATGGCTGAAATGACGATGGAAGGCATGTATGACAGTTCGGGTGACTGGGCCTACAGGGTGGGGCTGCCGGGCAAGAGCGGCGTTGGAGGCGGCATATTGACGATTGTGCCGGGGGTGCTGGCGATTGCGGCATTTTCACCGCCTCTGGACAGTGTGGGCAACAGCGTACGCGGACAAAAGATGGCGGCCTTTGTTGCCGGAGAACTGGGGTATAATCTTTACAAAGCCTGATTGGCATGTCTCATGCCCCGCCGGGCGCGCCTGTAGCCCGGCGCAGGCTGTTGCGGCCCACCTTGCCTTGTGCCGGGTGGGCCGCTCGGTTCCGGACTGTCTCCGTGGCTGTTGTGCGCCGTGATTGTGGGGCCGCGAGGCCCGGTGCAGGCGGCAGCATCAGCGTGACCTGTGTGCCCGGCATGGCACAGGCACTGCTGTCAACCGGCAGGGCTGGAACAATTAACGAATGAAATGAGTTAACTGCTCTGCAAGGATTTTCTTGAAAATCCTTGCCACGAAATGCGAGAAAGCAGGCTTTTGCCTGCCGTAAGCGAGCATTTCAAGTGTTAAATGCGCTATCAGACGATAACGGCCCCTCTGCCCGTTTTTGCGAGCAGAGGGGCCGTTATCGTATTTTTTGCCTGTTCTCGGCGGGCAGACACCATCTGTCGAGAAACAGGAGGGGAGTGCTCTTTCAGTCCCCACTGCCTGCGGAACGGCAGCGTATCAGAGCAATTTCACTTTGACGCTGCTCTATTGCAGTTCCCGCCGTCAGTTGGGGCTGAACCGCGCTAGCCCTGGGGACGGCTGACGTTTTTGCTCAGTCCTTCACCGGGCTTGATGATCTTGCTGACCGCAGCCACCATGCCCGCCGTATCGGCAATGTCGGCCGGAATGATCAGGCTGTTGCCCTGCTTGGCGATATGGCCGAACTGGGTGATGTAGGCTTCTGCCAGACGCAGCTGGGCGGCGGCTACGCTGTCGTTGCCCAGCGGCTCGCCCACAATGCGCAGGCCCTCGGCTGTGGCCTGCGCCACAGTGCGGATTTGCGCGGCTTCGCCTTCGGCCTGATTGATAATGGCCTGCTTTTCGCCTTCGGACTGGGCAATGGCTGCTGCCTTTGCGCCTTCAGCCAGGTTGATGCGCGACTGCATTTCGCCTTCGGACTGGGCAATGGCGGCGCGTTTTTCGCGTTCGGCGCGCATCTGCTTTTCCATGGCTTCCATGACAGTGATGGGCGGCGTGATGTCGCGGATTTCGTAGCGCAGCACCTTGACGCCCCAGGGGGAGGTGGCGGCATCGAGGGCTTCCACCACATCCTGATTGATGCGGTTGCGCTCTTCAAAGGTGCGGTCAAGTTCCAGCGTGCCTATGACAGAACGCAGCGAGGTCTGCGCAAGCTGGATGGCCCCCCATTCGTAATCCGAGATGCCATAGGCGGATTTTTCGGGGGTAATGATCTGGAGGTAGAGCACGCCGTCGATGTCCACGCTCACGTTGTCGCGGGTGATGCAGGTCTGCTTGGGAACGTCCAGCACCTGCTCCTTGAGGCTGCGCTTGTAGGAGATGACATCCACAAAGGGCACAAGAATGTGAAAGCCCGCGTAGAGCACCTTGCTGAATTTGCCGAGACGCTCCACAACGAAGGCCGACTGGTTGGGAACCACCACGGCCGTTTTGATGAGAATGATGATAACCAATACGGCCAACAGGATGAGCCAACCGAAACTGTTAATTAGTTCCATATATACCTCGTAGATGCTTATATGCGCTGCGCTTTGCGCGTGGTGATTGCAGGCGTGGCGGCCCTGCATGGAGCGCGGAATGGTGCTGTGCGGGCCGCAGGGTGGCCCGCCGGGGCGCTTGTGCCGGGAATGCGCGTCGCTTGCCCGTACATGTGCCCAGTGGGTCGGCGACCTTTATGGTTGCCTGAAATCGTGTTGCGGGTTTGCGGTTCAGGATTTCGTTACCGGGATGACGTGCAGAACCAGCGCATCGGCGGGGTCGGCCCCCTGAACGCGCACCGGGCTGCCTTCCGTCAGCTTTTCGTGGGCTGTGGCGCGCCAGAAGCTGCCGTCAATGCTGACTTCTCCGATCTTGCCCGGGTAAACAACCTTGCTGATGACGCCCTGTCGGCCTGCCAGGGGATGTGTGGTGCAGGATTCCTCACCGTGGCCGTTGCAGTTTCCGGCAGGTACGCGGTGGGCGCGTCCGCCAAAAACCGCGCGCAGGCGGCGGCGCAGAAAGAGCAGGGTAAGAAGGGAAAGGCAGATAAAGGTAATGAGCTGCCAGGCGAAGCCCAGGCCCATAAGGGCGGCCAGAGCCGCTGCCCATGCGCCCACACCGAAGAAAAGCAGGACCATGGCCGGGGTCATGAGTTCGGCCACAAAAAAGGCCGCCCCCAGAATAAACCAGAGCAAAGGCGCGTTCATAATGTCTTCCGTGCGGCCAGCCGTGTGCGCCGGGGCGGTGTGCCGCTGTTTTTTCTGTCTTGCATGGCGGAGGCGCTGCCTGCGGGGCAGGCCCCCGCCATGCCGTGTAAAACCGTTGGGCCGCTACTGTTGCGGGCCCTGGTCAAAGTCGATGACACGGCCCTGAAGCCAGATGTAGGCATCAATGGCCTGCCCCGCCTCAGGTTCAAAGTCGCCCAGGGTCATCTTTGACGCATAGATGACAAGGCGCATGGACGGGCGGTTTTCAAAGGGAAAGGTAACGTACAGGGCTTTGACGGGCATTTGCTCCAGCTGATAGTCCTGCACTTCTTCGATAACGGCGCGCATCTGGTATTCGCAAAAATTGCGGCCGGGCATGATCATGTGACGATCGCTCACATCCACCTGAAGGGGCGGCACGTCCAGACGTCCCTTGCCGGGATTGGCCTCAAGCCATGCCTCGGCGTGGGCTTCGTACTGCGGCCCCTGGGTGATGGTCATGTGGTCCAGCAGGGCCTTGCGTACGGCAAAGGCCAGACCGGCCAGCAGAAAGGTGTGGGTGATCTCCGGGGTGAGGTCGTTCTTGTCGCGGCCATAAAGGGGGTCGAAAAACCACATGGGGTTCTTGCCCTCGATCATGCTTACCGCCACGTTGGCCCCAAGGCCGCTCTGCCAGGGAAAGACGCCCTCCACCGTAAGGTCGTTGGGCAGGCCGTCCAGCAGGGGAACGGCAGAAACAGGATTCAGCTTTTCGCCTTCCTCTCCTACCATCAGAACAGAAGCGCGCACAGGCTGATCCTGCGGCCAGGCCATCATGATATGGTCTTTGCCGCCGTGCTTCCACTGCCACGAAGGGCGCGTACCGCCTTCGTGCAGGACAGTGCCCACAATCTGGCCCATGATTTCTGCCGGGTTGCGGCCCGTCAGCACGACCCAGGCATCGCCCAGGGCTTCATGGTGTATGCGGGCGTTGTCCTCGGCGTGGTCTTGAGCTTCTGCCCCGTCAGCGGCGTGCTGCTTCACGGAATTTTCCTTGTCAGCGGTTTCAGGCTCGCCGCTTTTGTTCTTTTTGGACATGGGAATTTCCTTTATCACTCTTTCAGCGGCTGGCCGGACGCGCCTTGCGCCCGGCCGGGCCGTTTCAATTCAGTCTTTGGTGGTGACGGTCAGCGCCTGTCGCCACGATCATTACGGTCGCGACGGTCACGTCCGCCACGGTCGCCGCGATCGCCGCGTCTGTCGCCGCGGTCGCCCCTGTCGGAGCGCGGCGGGCGGGCGGTGTCTTCAGGATTCCAGGGATGGCCCTGTTCTTCCAGCAGCACGGCCTTGCGGCTGGCGCGGATGCGGTCGCCGTTGATCTCGATGACCTTGACCACCATGTCTTCGCCAAGGCGCGCAACGTCGCCGGGCTGTTCCACGCGGTTCACGTCAAGCTGCGACACGTGCACGAGGGCTTCCACATTGGGCAGCACTTCGACAATGGCGCCGATTTCCATGATTTTGCGCACCTTGGCATTGTAGTTTTTGCCAATGTCGGGGCGCTGGTCGTAGTAGGAAACCATTTCACGGGCTTTTTCCAGAGCTTCGGCAGTGGGCGCGAAGATGGACACGCGGCCCGAGTCTTCGATGTCCACGGAAGCGCCGGTGGCCGAGGTGATGGCCTTGATGTTCTTGCCGCCGGGACCGATGATCAGGCGGATGATGTCAGGATTGACGAACACTTCGGCGTGCTGCGGCGCGTAGCGTGAAAGCTCCGTGCGCGGCGAGGCGATGGCCTTGGCCATTTCCTCAAGGATATGCAGGCGGCCTTCACGGGCCTGCTGCATGGCAGTGCGCATGATTTCGGTGGTGAGGCCCGTGATCTTGATGTCCATCTGCACGCCGGTGACGCCTTCAGCAGTACCGGCGATCTTGAAGTCCATGTCGCCCAGGGCGTCTTCATCACCGAGAATGTCGGTAAGAACAATGAACTTGTCGCCTTCCTTGATGAGGCCCATAGCCACACCGGCCACCGGGGCGCTCACAGGCACACCGGCATCCATAAGGGAAAGCGAACCGCCGCACACGGCAGCCATGGACGAGGAACCGTTGGATTCCATGGTTTCGGCCACTACGCGCAGGGTAAAGGGAAAGTCGGCGTCAGCGGGCAGCACGGGGCGCAGCGATTTTTCCGCCAGAGCGCCGTGGCCGATTTCGCGGCGGGACACGCGCACGGGCTTCACTTCGCCCACGGAGAAGGGCGGGAAGTTGTAGTGCAGCATAAAGCGCTTGGTCACGTCGCCGGTGAGGGAGTCCATGCGCTGTTCGTCAGTGGAAGAGCCAAGGGTGGCGACCACAAGAGACTTGGTTTCGCCGCGGCGGAACAGGGCGGAGCCGTGAGCGCGGGGCAGAAGACCGGTCTGGATCTGGATGGGGCGCACGGTGGTAGTGTCGCGGCCGTCGATGCGCGTGCCTTCGTTGACAATGCGGGCGCGCACGAGCTTCTTTTCAAGCCCGCCCAGAACGTCGGACACGGCCTTGAGGGCGACTTCGTTTTCAGCCCATGCGGCGTCAGCCTTGAGGGCTTCCATCACTTTTTCTTTCACGGCCTTGCGGGCATCCTTGCGGGCCATTTTTTCGGGCACGCGCAGGGCTTCTTCCATGCCGTTGGCAAGGGCCAGTTCGTGCACGCGGGCCACAAGGGCTTCATCGTCCTGATGGGGGGTGAAGTTCATCTTGGGCTTGCCGCAAAGTTCGCGCAGCCTGTGCTGGATTTCCACCAGAGGCAGAATCTGCTGGCGGCCCCATTCAAGAGCTTCGATGATGACATCTTCGGAAATAAAGCGGGCATCGCCTTCCACCATGGTGAGGGCGTCGCCGGAGGCGGCAAAAACGATGTTGAGATCGCTCTGGGCCTGCTGCTCAAAGGTGGGGTTGAGCACAAACTGACCGCCTACGCGGGCAATGCGGCCACCGGCCACGGGGCCTTCAAAGGGCAGGGGCGAGAGCATGAGGGCCGCCGAAGCGCCGGTAAGGGCCAGCACATCGGATTCGTTTTCCTGATCAGCGGAGATAACGCTGGCAAGCACCTGCACGTCTTCGTTCAGGCCCTTGGGAAAGAGCGGGCGGATGGGGCGGTCGATAAGGCGCGAAACCAGAGTTTCGCGTTCGGACGGACGGCCGATTTCGCGGCGGAAGAAGCTGCCGGGGATACGTCCGGCGGCGTACATTTTTTCAGAATATTCGACAGTGAGGGGAAAGAAGCCCTTGTCGAATTCAAGCGGCTGGGAGCAGACGGTAACGAGCACCACGGTGCCGCCGCACTGAACCCATACTTCACCGTGGGCCTGATTTGCCATACGGCCGCTTTCGATGATGATTTCCTTGCCGCCCACCTGGCAGGAGACGCGGGTGGGAGTGAAAATGTCTTGTAACATGTGATTTCCTTTGCACAGGCGAAGGGGATTCCGGTAAAAGCGGGCAGAGCCGCACGTCCCTGCCTGATTTTCCCGGACCCCCCTTCTGGCGTTGCGCCCTCTTGGGGGCAGTTTGCATGTATATGTGGCAAGGGGGAGCCTCAGGCTCCCCCCTTGCAGCCAAAAAACCTACTTGCGCAGGCCAAGTTTTTCGATCAGGGCACGGTAGCGCTGAACGTCTGTTTTCTTCAGATAGTTGAGGATGTTGCGACGGCGGCCCACGAGCTTCAGCAGGCCGGTGCGGGAGTGAAAGTCCTTCTTGTGCTCTTTGAAGTGACCGGTGAGGTCTTCAATACGGGCGGTAAGAAGGGCCACCTGCACCTCGGGGGAGCCGGTGTCGCCCTCGTGCTTGGCGTGGGCATCAATAACGGTCTTTTTCTGAGTAGGATCCAGTACCACAGCAGTTCTCCTTGAGTAAGGCAATGTTATGGGCATTGCTGCCCTAGTTCCAAAGTCCCCGCATTACGGCCCAGCACGGCCCGGCGGGTGTGATCTCGCGTTTTGCCAGAGCCAGGGCCTGACCCTGATCCATCAGAAACGCGAGTTCTTCGCCGGGGGCGGATTCAGCCTGTGGCGCACGGCAGGGCACAGCTATGCCGTTACGTACGCGGGCGGCTTCTTCCGGCGTGAGGTCAACCCTGTGCCAGTGGGGCAGCGCATCCGCAACGGGAATGACGCAGCCCGGCAGCAGGGCGGGATCAGCCGTGAAGTCCGCGGGATCGCGGGCCACATCAAGGCCGAAGGGGTGACTGTACTCCCGGGTCAGTTCCGTGAGCACGGCTCCGCATCCAAGTCGCATCCCCAAGCTGTGGGCCAGGGAGCGTATATAGGTGCCGGAACTGCATGCGACCCGAAAGCGCACAAGCGGCAGGCTTATTTCAAGCACGTCCGCCTGTGAAATTTCCATGTTCTTGGTCTTTTGCGGGGCATTGATGCCCTTGCGGGCCAGCTTGTACAGGGGCTGGCCTTCATGTTTTGCGGCGGAATAGGACGGAACGGGCTGTTCGGTCAATTCCAGCCATGCCGCAACCTCCCGGCGCACATCGTCTTCGCTGATGTGCTGCCACGGGGCCTCATTGGTCACCTGTCCCTCGATGTCCCAGGTATCGGTGGTTTGCCCAAGGCGCAGCACACCGTTGTAAACCTTGCCGCCTTCGGCCATGAGGTGGCCGGAAAGCTTGGTGGCCTGCCCGAGCAGCACCAGCAGCACGCCCGAGGCCAGAGGGTCCAGCGTGCCGGCATGGCCGATCTTTTTTTGCCCCAGACGTTTAATGGCCGTAAGGCAGCGGGCCGAGGTGGGACCGGAAGGCTTGTTGAGCACAAGCACGCCGTGCTGCTGCGGCAGAGGCGCCGCATGTCGGCCTTGCCCGTCCGCCGCGCCGCTGGCGCGTTGTTCGTGCTGACCGGACACGCCTAGAGCCGAACCGCCCTCAAGGGGGCTGCTCGGCGCGGGGCTTTCCGGACTGTAGCTGGGGCGGGCTTGTGCCACTGTATCTTTTTTGACCATACGCAAGAGTGTTACATATCCTTTGCCGGGGCATAAGTCAAAAGATATACCCCGGAGAATGCCCGCTTTGCCCTGCTGCACCGCAGATTTTCTGCCGTGAGGAGCCAAGGGGGGCCAAACGCCGTTCCGGGCGTTGTGGCATGGTCGCGCCCCATTTGTGCGTTGCGGCTGCTCACTGTTTTTCGGGTGCTTCCGGGTCTTCCGGCGATTCCATTTTTGACGGTACACGGCCGTCCAGATGCAGGGCAATGTGTCGCAAAAGTTCTTCCGAGGCTTTTTTCAGCGGCATGCGCAGGCTGCCGCCAGCGGCGTTAAAGTGGCCGCCGCCCCCCATATCGGCCGCCATGGCGCGTACGTTGATGGCTCCGTAGGAGCGCAGGCTGAACTTGCAGAGCCTGGGGGCCTCTTCGCGCAGCAGGGCGGCGACCTTGACGCCGTGCAGTCGTCTGAGCTGTTCCACAAAGCCTTCAAGGTCTTCCTTGAGGGCCTGACAGCGGCCAATGTCCTTGAGGCTCACAGGGCAAAAGGCAATCTGCCCGTGATGCTCCACAGCCGCGCGCTCCATAAGCTGGCCCCAGAGCCGCCAGCGGCCCAGACTCCAGTTGTTGTCCATCTTTTCGCGCAGCCAGTGCAGCTTGCAGCCGTTGGCAACCAGATGCGAGGCCAGTGCAAGCACATCCGCGCTGGTGTTGCCGTGGCAGAAGCCGCCGGTGTCCGTCAGCAGCCCCAGCGCTATGGAAAGCCCCAGATCGCCCGTAAGCGGCAGGTCGGCCGCCAGTGCGACATAGGCCATAAGCTGTGCCGTGGCCGCCGCTTCGGTAACCACCCAGTTGCCCCGGCTGCCCATGCCGTCGCCACCCAGATGGTGGTCAATGTTCACGGTGTCCAGCTGAGGCAGCATGGCCGCCAGATCCGCTCCAAGGCGTTCCGGCTCGCCGCAGTCCAGCAAAAGTGCGCACCGGGGCGTGAAGGGCGCGCGGGCGAGGCTTGTATGCACCACAGCGGGCATGGGGAAAAAGTCCAGATAGCGGGGCAGACCCGGGGCGGCGTAGAGCATGAATTCCTTGCCCAGGGCCCGCAGGATATGCCCGGCGGCTGCCACTGACCCGGCGGCGTCGCCGTCGGGATTGACGTGACCGGCCACCACAACGCGGTCCATGCCTTTCAGGGCTTCCGCCATGCGGTGTGCGTCCTGCACATAGGGGGCGGGAATAAAATCAGTCGGCTGCATATATTTCCACCTGACTGTCCACCATTTCTTCCGGGCAAACGGCTTCCATCATGAGCGCGCACTTGTCCATGCGGCTACGCAGATGTCCTTCACTGTTGGAAATGGAGACAACGGCCAGCCGCAGACTGCTGAGACTGTTCTCAGTGCCTGACTCGGCAACGGCCACGTTGAATTTGTTTCGGGTCTTCTGCTTCAGGCTGTTGGCAATGCGGCGCTTCGCCTTGAGGTTATCATTGCCGTGCAGACTGAATTCCACGGTAAGAACAGCCATGAACATGGTCATACGTACATAGTTGCACTTCATGCGGCGATGACAGGGAGGGGGCGTTTGTCGCCCGTTGCGAGGCTCTTTTTGCCTGGGCAAACTGCTGTGCCGGTACTTCGCGTGCCATGCCGGGCATGAGGGCCGGTGTTATGAGGTGAGGCAGGAGCCGGTTCACGCTGAAACCGCTCTGGCATCTGCCATGCAGACGCTGCCACAAAGGTGTAACTGCTGAATATCTGTGCTGTTGAACGCCCTGACGCGCGTGTGACGCTCAACCACCATGTGCTTTCAGTAGCCGCTGCGCTAATAGTTTCCAGAACTAATACTATATGGCCGCGTCGAATAATGCCAGTTTTTTATTGTCGCATCCGAAAAGCACCGGGTCTGGCTCAGCGGGCCGTGTTGCAGCCGCTGGCGAAGCTTTTTGCCGTGCGCCCTGTGCGCTGCCGGCAGCCCTGTGCCTTCATGCGGCGTTGGCGGAGCTTTTTGCCGTGCGCATACCGTGCCGCCGGTGCTCATGCCGTGCCGGTAAGGGGGCTTGCCGGAGCGCGGAGCGGCAGCGGGGGAGGCTTCTTGCTTAAGAAACCTCCCCCGAAAACCTGCGATTATCAGCCGCGCGGCTGGAGCATATGGCTACAGCGTGGCTGCTTCTTCGACTGTCTCGAATGCTTCAATGATGTCACCAATCTTGATGTCATTGAAGTTTTCCAGGCCCACGCCGCATTCGTTGCCCTTGACCACTTCTCTGGCGTCATCCTTGAAGCGCTTGAGAGAAGAGATCTTGCCGGTGTAGACCACCACGCCGTCGCGCAGCAGGCGCACCCCGGCATTACGGGCGATCTTGCCGTCGGCCACGTAGGAGCCGGCAATGATGCCGATCTTGGGCACACTGAAGGTGTCGCGCACTTCGGCCTGACCGAGGTAGACTTCACGCTGCACGGGAGCCAGCATGCCTGCCATGGCGCTCTTGATGTCGTCCACCAGCTTGTAGATGATCTCGTAGAAACGGATATCCACGTTCTCGTGTTCGGCCACATCCTTGATCTTGGCTGCGGGCCGCACGTTGAAGCCGATGATGATGGCCTGCGAGGCGGAAGCCAGCAGAATGTCCGATTCGGTGATGGCGCCGGTTCCACCGTGCACAACGTTGATGCGCACCTTGTCCGTGCTCTGTTTGACCAGAGCTTCGGTGATGGCTTCCAGGCTGCCCTGCACGTCAGACTTGAGCACAAGGTTGAGCGTAAGGGTTTCCTGATCGGACTTGCGCTGCGAAAGGAATGTTTCGAGCGTTACGCGCGATTCGGAGGCCAGTTCACGTTCGCGCTGTTTGATGGCGCGGGAATCGGCGATGCGGCGTGCCAGCTTTTCATCGCTGACCACAAAGAACTCTTCGCCAGCTTCCGGAACGCCCTCAAAACCCTGCACTTCTACAGGCAGTGACGGCCCGGCCTCCTTGACCTTTTTGCCCTGATCGCTCATGAGCGCGCGAACGCGTCCGGAGAACGGCCCGCAGACAAAGCTGTCGCCCTGATGCAGGGTTCCTTCCTGAATAAGCACGGTGGCAACGGGGCCACGGCCCTTGTCCAGCTTGGCTTCCACGATGCGGCCTTTGGCGACCTTGTCGGGATTGGCCTTGAGTTCCATAATTTCAGACTGCAGGGCCACCATTTCAAGCAGGTCGTCAAGGCCCATGCGGGTCTTGGCAGCAACCTTGGCAACAATGGTGTCACCGCCCCATTCTTCGGCCTGCAGGCCCAGTTCGGCCAGTTCGCGCAAGACACGGTCGGGGTCGGCACTGGGTTTGTCCATCTTGTTGACGGCAACCATGATGGGCACGTTGGCGGCACGGGCATGGTTGATGGCTTCGCGGGTCTGCTCCATCACGCCGTCGTCGGCGGCCACCACAAGGATGACAAGGTCTGTCACCTGCGCACCGCGGGCACGCATGGCCGTAAAGGCTTCGTGGCCGGGCGTGTCGAGGAAGACAATTTCGCCGCGTTTGGTCTTGACGTGGTACGCGCCGATATGCTGGGTAATGCCCCCGGCTTCGCCGCCGGTGACGTTGGACTTGCGTATGGCGTCAAGCAGAGAGGTCTTGCCGTGGTCGACGTGGCCCATGATGGTCACAACGGGCGGGCGCGGCTTGAGCGTTTCGGGCGCGTCCACTTCCTTGGGGGTCAGGTAATCGTCTTCGGAGAAGCCGGCCTTTTCCACCTCGTAACCGAATTCGGAAGCCACCAGAGTGGCCGTGTCGAAATCCAGAGCCTGGTTGATGGTAGCCATGATGCCAAGACCAAAGAGAATCTTGATGATCTCGTTGGCTTTGAGGCCCATCTGGTGAGCCATGTCGGCCACGCGGATAGCCTCGGTAACGCGGATTTTGCGTTTGGCGGCCTTGAGCGGCTGGGTGGCCTGCGAGTTGACGGGCTTGCCGCCCTTGCGGCGACCCTTGCCACGGTTCAGGCGCTGGCTGTCATCGTCATCACGGCGTCCGCTGAAATTGCCCTGCTGGAAATCAACAGTGCGGCGACCCTTGAGGCGTTTTTTCTTGCTCTGTCCATCGCGGCTGTCCGTAGGGGACGCGGGCGCAGCAGGCTGCTGGCCGAATCCACCGGGACGGGGGCCACCAGGACCAGCCGGACGGGGACCACCCGGACCGGCCGGGCGAGGACCACCGGGGCGCGGGGGCCTGCCGGCGTTGTCGCCACGGGGACCGCCGGGAGCCGCGGGGCGTCCGCCAGCGGGCCGCGCATTGCGGTCGGGCTGGCTGCCGGGCGTGGGACGGGAAATAATGCGTACCTGCGGTGCGGCAGAAGGCGCCTGACCGCCATCCGCCCGGGGGGCGCGGCGCGGAGCGGCATCAGCCGCAGCGGAAGCGTCGGCGTCTTTCCAGTTTTCTGTACGGGCTTCGGGCGCGCGCTGGGGCAGGGTGGGCGCCGAGGAGCCTTCGGGCATGGCTGAAGCGTCGGGGCGGGCCAGACGGGCAGCCTTGGCGGCCTTGTCGGCATCACCCTTTTCAGAGGCTTTGTCTTCACCTCTGGCAGCAGCCTCACGGGCAGCAAGCGCGGCGGCCACGGGCGAAATTTCCGCCACGGCAGGCTCGGGCCTGCTTTCCACCACGGGTTCGGCCTTTTTCTCTTCTTCCTCGTCACCGGGGCGGCTGATAACGCGAGCCGCGGTCACAACCCTGGCCTTGGAGCTTTTGGCTTTTCCGGCCGGTTCGGCCTTTACGGCTTCAGGCTCGGGCTTTTCTTCGGCCTTGTGCGGGCTTGCCGCAGGGGCTTCCGCCACGCTTTCCGCCACGGGCTCGACCTGGACGGGGGCTTCAGCCGCTACGGGCTTTTCCTCGGCCTGGGGAGCGGCTTCTTCCCTGACGGAGGGAGCCGCTTCAGTCATTTCAGGGGCGTCGGCCTTGTCGGCATCCTTACGGCGACGGCGCACGATGACGTTGGGGTGTGAGCCGGAACGCTCGGCATCCGCCTGTTTTTGTTCGGCAAAATGTTCGCGCACGCGTGCCGCCTCCTCAGTGGTCAAGGACCCGGCCATGGACTTGGCGGACGCGCCCAGCTCGCGCAGCGCGCGCAGCATATCCTTGTTGGGCACTGCCGGAAATTCCTTGGCAAGTTCTGATACTTTAATTTTTTCTTCAGACATGTTTACCCCCCTTGCGCCGTGCCCCGGGCCTGAACTTGGCGAATCTCGCCATGCATGCGGCATCGGAACAGAGATACCAGCCCCTGCCAGGTCTGGTTTTTTCAGCGTCAATAGTCAAAATTCCCTGGGGCGTCAGCACATGGCGGGTAAGCTGGGCCTTGGCGAAGCGGCGGCGACACATGACACACATGCGCACCGGCCCTTCAACGGCCACGGCAGTTTTTTGCCCTTCCCCCATGCGGTTGCCCCTACTCTTGCGCATCCTCGCGAGGATTGCCGTCAGTATGGTCCTGACCGGCTTCTTCCTCGTCGGCATGCGTCCGGCCCAGTTCCACAGCGGAGGATTCGGGCGTTTCTTCTACCACGGGAGCCAGGAAGTTGATGGCCGAACGAAGGTCGGCAATGCGCGACGCGCTGATGGTCAGCTTGTCGGAAAGTTCCTGATCCGTGGCCTGGCGCAGCTTGTCAAGCGAGCTGTAGCCGGCGCCGAGCAGAGCCTCGATGGAGACTTCGGCAACGCTGGCTACCTGTTCGAGACCGTGGCCGATGGCATTGGCCTCGTTGTAGCGGGTCTCGGTGAATATATCGACTTTCCAGCCCAGAAGGCGAGCGGCCAGCTTGACGTTTTGCCCCTTGCGCCCGATGGCGTTGGTGAGCTGGTCGTCCGGCACGATGACTTCGAGCAGATTTTCTTCTTCATCCACCACGATGCGCGACACCAGAGCCGGGGCCAGGGCGTTGCGGGCGTAAGTGGCAATATCGGCGCTCCACACAACAATGTCGATGCGCTCACCGTGCAGTTCCTGCACGATATTCTGAATGCGCGAACCGCGCACGCCAACGCAGGCGCCCACGGGGTCCACATCGCGTTCGCGCGAGAGCACGGCCACCTTGGCACGGGAGCCGGGATCGCGGGCAACGCCCATGATCTGCACCACACCGTCGTCCACTTCCGGCACTTCGCGGCGGAAGAGGGCGGCCATGTAGTCGCGGTGCGCACGGGAAACGACCACCTGCGGGCCGCGTCCTTCCTGGCGCACCTCGATAATGAGGGCCTGTACGCGGTCGCCGCGCTTGTAGTGCTCGCGCGGGATCTGTTCTTCGCGGGGGAGGATGGCTTCAGTGCGGCCCAGGTTGACCACCCATCCGCCCTTGTCGCGACGCTGCACAATGCCGGAAACGATCTCACCCACGCGGTCCTTGTATTCCCCGTAGATGATTTCCTGCTCGGCGTCGCGCATGCGCTGAATGATGACCTGCTTGGCGGACTGGGCGGCAATGCGGCCAAGGTCTTCAACCTTGACGCGGAAGCCCATTTCGTCGTCCACCTGGACGGAAGGATCGTGTTCACGGGCTTCGGCCAGTTCTATCTGCGTATCGGGATTGGCCACATCGCCGTCGGCCATCACGATTTTGAACTGGTAGACCTCAATGTCGCCCGTTTCATCGTTATAGGATACTTCCACATCCATATCTTCACTGAAGCGGCGCAGCACGGAGGTACGCACCGCGTCTTCAAGCGTGTCGATGAGCATGTTGCGGTCAAGGCCCTTGTCTTTGCTGATCTGATCAATGGCCTTTTTGAGTTCAAGATTCATGGGTCCCTCCGGCTGCCGCACAGGGCGGCGTAAAATCGCTTGTTCCGGCAGCGGCTCGCGGGCCACCCGTCCGTTGGAGCGGGGGCGCGGGCTGCCCCTGCGGGCCGTTTAGTCGTTTTCGGCAGCGGCTCTGCCAGCGTTTTTCTTGGCTGCGGCCTTTTTGGGGGCCGTGTTGCCGCTTTTGCCCTTGGGGGTGTTCTTGCCCAGGGGCTTGCCGGGTTTTTTGCCCGGCTTTTGCGGCTTTTTAAAAATATACATGCGGGTGGCCCGGCGCACGGCCTCCCAGGGCAGGCGCACGGACGGGTGGTTTTCTTCTTCCACCTCGCCCTCGGGGCTTACAGTCACGGGGGCGAGCACAAAGGCATCGTCCTCGACCGAGACGAGCGTGCCGCGCCATATGCGGCGCGGGCCGCCGTGAGCGGCAGGATCAGTGGAGGCCACGGGCGTGTGCAGCCGCGCTTCAACCACATCGCCCACGTAGGGAACCATCTGCTCAAGACTGAAGAACAGACGACTCAGGCCGGGGGTCGAAACCTCCAGCACGTAGGCGTCCGCGATGCTGTCTTCCACTTCAAGGGCAAGGGCCAGATGGCGGGAAATCTCTTCGCACTGTTCAATGGTGGCTGATGCCGGGGCGGCTGATGCTTCCGCATCGAAGGATTCTTGCAGATCATGAGCCGGGGCGGGTGCGGTGACGGCAGATGGCGATTCTTCTTCCCCGAGGGGCGTGCCGGGCTGTTGCGGCAACAGCGGCGCGTCTACAAAGAGCCGCACGATGGTGCGCCCGGCGCGGGCTGTTTCCACCCCCCAGATGACAAGTCCGAGGGCATGAACCACGGGTTGGGCCAGGCGTATGATGGTTTCTCTCAGGGCGTTATCAGTCATTCTTTCCTTTGTGCGGGCAAGCGCCGGCGCAGGGACAAAAAAAAGGGGGCCTATTCAGGCCACCCCGCTGGAACTGCGTTCCGCATCAGGATGTAGTGGCGACAGGGTATGTCATCCACATTGAATGCACCCAATTAGCTCACCATATAGGGCTTGTCAAGTATTTTGTCCGAAAAAGAAAAGCTTGTTTTTTGCTCAGAAATAAAGAAAATTGGAAAACTACCGTAACAACAAGAAGATAGGAAGTCTTCGCAAAAAGCATGGGCGCAAAAACGCCGCTGCGTGTTGTGTCGTATCAGCGGGGGCATGCCTGCCGCAGGTTCTGTGCCGGGTTCAGTGGCAATTTTGCCTTGACATTGTCCGGCGTCTGCACACACGGACGCCCGCCATCAAGCTGTAAGCGGAGCTTCAGCTACTGCCGACGGGCTGGCGGCTGAAGGAGCGTGCTCTGCATGCGCACCGGCCTGCGCCATCGCGGGCGC
This sequence comes from uncultured bacterium, assembly GCA_905214305.1. Lineage (GTDB taxonomy): Bacteria > Desulfobacterota > Desulfovibrionia > Desulfovibrionales > Desulfovibrionaceae > Desulfovibrio. The sequence continues at coordinate 4,327 of CAJMLK010000044.1, read as the reverse complement.
CGCCAGGCTTTGAGAATGCGTTTTTTCAAAGGTAAATGCTCTGTAGTTCAAGGAGGAGCCATGTCTCTGCAAAGAAAAATCTGGATTCTGGGCGGTCTTGCTCTGGCCGTGGCAACCGGGCTTGCCTGGCTTGCGGTCATGTTTGGGGGCGCGCCTGCGGGCGCCGTGCCGGGAGCGGCAGCCGGGGGGCTGGTGGTTCTGCTTGTTCTGGGCCTCGGGGCGGGCCGTGTCTACGGCACGGCGATTTCGGCGCTGGCTCGATGCCTGCGCGGCGGCGCGGCCGATGAAGGTGACATGGCCTCATGCTGTTCGCCGCAGGCGGTTCCCGGCGAACTCGAGGGCGCTTATGCGGCGGCGCATGAAATTGCCGCGGGGCTGCGGCATGCGGGTGGCGTGCTGCACGGCATTCTGACGGGCATGCCTTTGCCCTATCTGCTTGTGGACGCGCAGGAAAAGGCCACAAGCACCAATCAGGCGTGCCTCGACATGCTTGAAATCGACGGGCCGGTCAAAAACTGTCTGGGCAAGACCCTGGCAGAGCTTTTCTATAATGACGCCAGCCGTGAGACGGCTGTGGGCAAGAGCATCCGCACGGGCCAGTATTTTCATAATCTTTCGGTAACCATCGCGGGGCACAAGGGTCGGCGCATTGACGTGCTGGCAAACGTTTTTCCCGTGTATGACAAGCAGAAAAACTGCGTTGGCGGCCTGTGCCTTTATGTGGACATGACGGCCCTCAAGGAAGCCGAGCAGATGATCAGGGACAAGAACGAGCGCATGCGTGTCGCCGCGCATGAACTTGACGGCGCTGTGCAGGAGCTTGCCGCCATTTCCGAGGGGCTTGTGGCGGGCATAAGCCGTTCGGATAACGACGCCGCCCGCGCGGCGCGGCTGTTGACCGAAGCCGCCACGGCCATGAACCAGATGACCGCCACCGTGCGCGAGGTGGCCCATAATGCGGCCGATGCCTCCACCGCCTCTGCCCAGACCCGCGACAAGGCTCATGAGGGCGCGCAGGTGGTGGGCAGTGTGACGCGGAGCATCGACGAGGTGCATGCGGTGTCTATGGCGCTCAAGGGCGACATGGCGCTTCTGGACCGTCATGCCAGAGACATCACCGCGATCATGAATGTTATTTCCGACATCGCGGACCAGACCAACCTGCTGGCCCTGAACGCCGCCATCGAGGCTGCCCGCGCCGGTGACGCCGGACGCGGCTTTGCCGTGGTGGCTGACGAAGTGCGCAAGCTGGCCGAAAAAACCATGACGTCCACCAGCGATGTGGGCAGCGCCATCGGCGCTATCCAGCAGAGTACAGCCAAAAGCATGGCCTCAATGGACAGTGCGGTGGCACAGGTGGAACAGGCCACGGCCTATTCCGGCAAGTCGGGACAGGCGCTCAATGACATTGTGGGCACGGTGGAAGACGCCGTGGGCCGGATCAGCGCCATTGCGGCGGCCAGTGAAGAGCAGTCCGTAGCCAGTGAGCAGATCAACCGGTCCATTGATGAGGTCAACAGCGTCATGGCGAGCACAGCCAGATCAATGGCCGAGGCACGTCAGGAAACGGACAGGCTTGTGGCCCTTATTGAACGGCTGGGAGATCTGACGGCGCATTTGCAGGACTAGAACCGGTGTCCTTGTGGCGGTTTCGGCTGCCCGGACTTTTTTATTCAGGATAGAGCAGTTAACGAATGAAATGAGTTAACTGCTCTGCAAGGATTTTCTTGAAAATCCTTGCCACGAAATGCGAGAAGGCAGGCTTTTGCCTGCCGTAAGCGAGCATTTCAAGTGTTAAATGCTTTAGTGCGCAGTGAAGGCCGGGAACATTCCCGGCCTTCACTGTTTTGCTGTTTGCGCAATGCCTATTGCCCGTTTTGTGCAAGATGTTGCAATACGGCCATCTGGTCGGCCTCGCTTTCCATCATGTCCGGCCCTGGGGGCATGGCCCCCGCGACGGGCGGCTGCATGCCCTCCATCTGCGTTTGCGGGCCTGCAGGCCCGGTCTGGCTCGGGGTCGACTGCCCGGATGACGCAGTCATGCTGTCATGCGCCAGTGTATCGGCGGCGTCTGCCGGCACAACGGCAGTCTGCTCAGCCACCGGAAAGAGGGTGTCGCCCCGGGCCGTCAGGAGCTGTATGCCCTCAAGGCTCTGTGCGGGCGGGGGCAGGGCGTCTTCAAAGTCCATAATCAGAGGATCATTGTGTTCGTGCATCAGGCTTTCGGCCAGTTCTTCATCCAGCATGTCCGCAAGCATGACGGGCACGTCGTCCATAGCATGGGGCGCTTCCGCAGTGTCCGGTTCCGGATGGGCCGCGTCCGAATGCTCCGTGGCCTCATCGCCGGTGCTTGTGCGGGCCGGTTCACGGGCGTCCTCCTGCCCGGCAAGGATGCCGGGATCGTGTGCTGGCGGCGTCTCTGCCGGTTCTGCCGTATTGGGATCGGCAAAGGGCTGCGGAGTGTCTTCCTGCCCTGCGTGCGTGTGGCTGTCGCCGTCCGGCACATCGGCCCCGGCGGCATCCGGGCCGGAGTGGGGGGCGTGAGAGGTGTTGTTGTGCCCGTTGTCAGGGGCAGCGGCGTCACGATCCTCCGCGCTGGCCGGAGGCTGCTCGTGGTGGCCGGCAATGGCCAGATCGTCCGGAACGAATATGAGGTGCATGGCTCCCATGCCCTGCATGTGCGGGGCTTCTCCGGTGCCGTGGATGGTCACGGTTACGGTGGTCTGGGCCGAACCGCCGTGCCCGTCAACCACGGTAACCGCGAATACGTCATCAAGCGTGTCGCCATTGTTGAGAGCCTTTACGGCGGCGGCGTCCTTGTTCAGCACATACGTGTATGAGCCGTCGGGGTTGAGATAGAATGTGCCGTACTGTCCTTCGGTGGTCTGGGCAACGGCCCTGGGCGTGTCCGACTTGTCCGGGTCAGCGATGACAAGCTGGCCGTACATGGCAGAAACGTCGTCCTCCGAGACTGAAAGGTAGGCCTGCTGCACTGTGGGCGCGTCATTGGAGCCGGTGATGGTAAAGGTCAGCGGTGTGATGACCGATTTGCCGCTGGCGGTAACCTTGACCATAAAAACGTCCGTGAAGGTTTCGCCTGCACCAAGCTTTTGGCTTTCGCTGATGCCGTATGGCGAAAGATTATAGTTGTAAGTGCCGTTGCTGTTGAGCGTAAGCGTGCCATACTGGCCTTCCGTACCGCTTTGGAGCGAAAACACGGGATTGGAGTAGCCGGGAATAAGCAGATTGCCCAGCAGGCTTGTTGTGCCGTCCAGCACTGTGGTGAGGCTGATGCTGCCCAGCAGGCCGCCTGTGATGTTCATGGTCAGCGTGTTGCTGGCGGTGGCGCCGTGCTCGTCAGTGACGGTGTAGGTGAACGTATCCTTGAGCGTGACCCCCAGGGTAAGAATCAGCACCGCCAGCAGTCCGGTATTGAGCTTGTAGGTGTATGACCCGTCGCTGTTCAGGCTGAACCAGCCGTAGTTGCCCGCTTCATTGCTTTTGGGAATAAAGCTGAGGGTGTCGCTGGTGATATTGTCAAGCGTGTTGTCGGGGTCTGTGGGGGTTGGCAGTTTGCCGCTGTGCAGGCTTGTATCGTTGCCTATGGCCGCTGTGGCGGGGCCGACGGAAGGCGCGTCGTTGGTCCCGTTGATGGTGAAGGAAATGGTGCGCGCGGCTATGCCGCCATGCCCGTCATTGGCAGCCACGGTAAAGCTTTCCACAAGCTTCTCGCCCTGCCCCAGTCCTTGCACGGCAGGCAGGCTGTTGTTGAGCGTATACACGTAGCTTCCATTGCTGTTGAGCACAAAGCTGCCGTACAGGCCGGTTACATTCTGCGCCTGAAACACGGGCACGTCGCCCGCATCCACGTCTGTGACCGTAAGCGTGCCGGAGGATGTGAGAACGCTGTCTTCCTTGAGCGCTGTTGTGACGATGGGGGCAATGACGGGATTGTCGTTTGTGCCGTTGATCGTGATGGTCAGGCTGCTGGTGGATGTGGCGCCGTGCTGATCTCTGACAGTATAGGTAAATGTTTCGGTGAGATGTTGGCCCACGCCCAGTTGCTGCACCACGGGCAGGGCGTTGTTGAGGCTGTAGCTGTAGCTGCCGTCAGCCAGCAGGGTAAACGATCCGTACTGGCCGGGGGTTGCGGACTGGGCCAGAAAGTTCACGCTGTCCCCGGCGTCCACGTCCGTGGGGTTGGGGAGGGAACCGCTGATACTGGCCTGATCTTCATGGATGGACGCCACGGCGGCGCTGACCTGCGGGGCGTCGTTGGTTCCGTGGATAGTGATGGTGATGGTATTGGACGCGGTTGCGCCGTGCT
>CAJMLK010000043.1 GCA_905214305.1 uncultured bacterium | reverse complement strand
ATCTTTTAAAAAGCCCTTCGCTGCTCAAGCGCGAAGGGCTTTTTGCTGTTCTGTGCCTTGCACTGCAAAATCTCATGCAGCAGCGCGACTCTCGCTGCTGCATGTGCCCCTGCCTCTAACCCGCAAGGCCAGGCGACCTTTCTGCCCTCCAAAGATGCCTTCGAAATTCCTTCCGCCTTGAACACGAGCCTTCAAAAAAACACCTCTCGCCCCGCGCACAAGCCGCCAAAACTACTTCCCCCTCCACTCGCACCTCAAAAATTCTTTCCGCTCCAATTTCCCTGCCGGTATCTCCCACTGCTGCTCCATGCCGTCGTTCGAAAGAACGTGCTGGCACGCGTCTGACCTATGCCCTTTGCCTCTTATGTGTTCTTGCACCAAGTCTCGCTGTAGCCCCTAGCTCGCTGTGGCCCGAGTGTCGCTGTTCCCGAACTTTGGCTGTGACACGTCATCCACATGCCGTTTCACCGTCCTTGCCTGTTCGTCTCGTGTCTCGCGGCTTGCTCCCGGCAAAGGGAGTAGATTTGTCCTTTGCAGAAACCCTGCGCGGCAGAGCAATCCTTACTGTGAAAAGTGAATTTGCCGCGCGCATCCTTTGCGCAAACATCTGTTCAAGCAAAGCCAATCTCGCTACAGGCATTACGCCGAATGGCCTGCTGCCTGATGCCTGATGCTCTCCGCGCAGGGGCAGCAATAATTGGTCGATGGCATTGCGCGGCGCGGAGGGAGATCACCGAGCAAAGCGAGGAAGCTCCCGCAGCAGGAGACGTGCAGCCCTCGTAACTTATGGACATTGAAGACTTCAGGGGTGCTCCGGGGGGAGTGCAGAGGGGGCCTCGGAGGGGCAAAGCCCCTAACAGGCCCCCTCTGCCGCCCGCTGCGCAGGCGGCCCAAACCGAGACAATGCCGGAATTTCAAATGGTAACGGCCTTCGCCCAGATATCTCCTTGCCGCGCCACCGCCACTTTTGCTGCAAGCAGCCGCCCGCTGCGCAAGCGGCCCAAACCAAGGCAATGCCGGAATTTCAAATGGTAACGCCCTTCGGCCATACCTCTCCTTGCCACGCCACCGCCACTTTTGCTGCAAGCAGCCGCCCGCCGGGCACATGCCGTACTCCTGTGCTTGAGATGTATGGCGCATGCGTCGTACGTCCACGGCCTGTCCGCGCTACTCCAACGCTGCGGCAAGGCAACGCCATACGGTTTTTGCTCTTGCGTACAGTCGGTCAGCGATGTTGTCCATTGCACTAACAAACCCCATTGCGTTGTGCGCACCCTTTGTTGTGCCGCACGGATAAGCCTGATTCCCCTTGATAATATAAAGTTTTTCTTCATGAAAAATCTTGAATAGCCAAATGGGCACTCAATATATAAGCTCAAATATATTGAATTTGCGCAGCCGCGCCCTTTCAGGGGGCGGCGGTGTTTTACAGCCAGCCTGTGAGGTGAATTCCATGAAAATACTTAAGAAAAGCCTGTTGGCTTTTATCTTGGTTTGCATGGCAGCAATCCATGTACAGGCCGCCAAAGGCACTATGCCCGTACCGGAAACTGTCAGCCCTCAGATGCAGGAACTCATTGCCGCCGGTTTTCCTTCCTATTGGGAGGTTCGTCCCCAGAGTGCCGAGGAATGGCGTGTATTTGTCAAAAGTTTTGCTGATTCGATGGAATCCGCCCTGCCAGCGCTGAAGGAGCAGATGGGCGTTACGGTGACGACAGACACTATGGGCGGAGTTCCCGTATACATTGTTACCCCAAAAAAGCTTCCCAGAGAAAACGTGGGCCGGGTTCTTTTAAATTTTCATGGCGGCGGATATGTGTTGGGGCCGGGAGAATCCGGCTCCTATGAAGCCATCCTGACGGCGGCCCTCTGCGGGTATCGCGTCATCATGCCAGATTACCGGATGGCCCCGGATTTTCCGTATCCGGCTGCACTGGATGATGCAACTGCCGTTTATAAAGCGCTTTTAAAAACCACGCCTGCCGATAAGATTGGCGTTTTTGGTACGTCCACAGGTGGCGGCATGACACTGGCACTGATCCTTCGCGCCAAGGCAGAAGGCTTGCCGCTGCCAGCCGCCATTGTGGCAGGAACGCCCTGGACAGACCTGACCAAAACTGGCGACACCTATTTTACCTGTGAGCATTTGGATAACGTGCTTGTGAGCTATGAGGGCTGGCTGGGCGAGGCTGCAAAAATTTACGCGGGCGACCATGACCAAAAAGATCCGATGCTGTCGCCAGTTTATGGTGATGCCGGCGGCTTTCCGCCAACGTTGCTCATTTCCGGCACACGTGACCTCTTCTTGAGCAATACCGTCCGTATGCACGTCAAGCTTCGGCAGGCCGGAGCTGATGCGGATTTGCTTGTGCTTGAAGGCATGTCGCACGCTCAACATATGATGCTGCCCGATGCGCCAGAAACGGTGTTTTACTTCAAGGAGCTTGAGAAGTTTTTTCAAAAACATCTCAAATAGCTGATATCAGCAGGCAGTAACAGGACACATCCGCGGCTGCAGGGATGCTGTCCTGCCATGCCGTGGTGCAGGCGAACCGTTGCGCGATGGAATATTTATCACTTGAAATGCTCTAACAGGAGCTTGAAGTTCAACGGGCACGTGCCGATGCTTTGCAGCATCGGCACGTGCGGTTTAGGGAGTGGGGGGACGCGGCCTAGTCGGCGTCAGGGGCCTCGGTGATGTTGGCCGTGGGCAGGCAGGTATGCATGGCCCAGTAATAGCAGACCAGCGATACCACTGCCATGGCGATGACATCCCAGGGTGATGTGAGGATGCCCTTGCCGCCGAATGAACCAAGGTATGAGATGATAAGAGTCAGAATGTAATAGCCCACAAGCCAAAGTGCAGAGCGGATTTGCTGTTGCAGGCTCACGTGCTCGGAGGGAACTTTTCTGCCTGCCAGTATGTAGCAGAAAAAGAGTACAATTTCGATGGGATACAGCCAGCAGATAACACTCCAGCCAGACCAGTACACGATAAGTGAAGCAATGATGAACGTCAGGGGCGATATGATTTTCAGGCCACGCACCCTGAAGGGGCGCGGCAGGTCAGGAGCGTTGATGCGCAATGCGCCGCAGGCAATGGGGGCAAGGGCATAGCTCAGGCACAGGGCGCCAGAAACCACGTTGATCAGCTCTTTCCAGGAGGGGAAGGGCATTGTCCAGAATATCGAGAGGCCAAGGGTCAGCCACAGTGCCGGGCGGGGAATGCCGGACTTTTTGTCCACGGCTGAAAAGCGGTTGAAAAATGTTCCGCTGCGCGACCACGCGTAAATCACGCGCGGCGTGGCAACCATGTAGATATTCCCTGTTCCCGCCGGGGAAATGACCGCATCGGCCACAACAAGTATGCCGAGCCAGCCAAGGCCCAACAGCAGGGCTATATCATGATACGGCAGAGAGAATTTGGCGGCGATGCTTCCCCATCCGTCAGCCAGCATGTCCGGCGGAATGCTGCCGAGAAAGACCAGCTGCAACACGATGTAGATGACTGTGGAAAGCACAATGGACAGCAGCAGCGCGATGGGGATGGTACGTTGAGGGTTTTTTACTTCGCTGGCGACGGAAACCACCGGCGTAAGCCCCAGATAGGCAAAGATAACGCCGCCCGCTGTGACCGCCATTTGCACGCCGTGGCTTCCGAAAGGAGCAAAGCCGTGAGCGGTGAGGTTTTCGGGCTGGAAGTAGAACATCAGCACAATCATGACCAGAGCAGGAACAATAAATTTGAAAAGGCTGATGATATTATTGGCAATGGCGAATGATTTTACGCCTTTGTAGTTGATTGCAAAAAACAGCACCGTGAGCAGAAGCTGCGCTATCCAGCCAGCCATGGTGGGCGTGCCCGTGGCATCGGCCGTGAGCCAGGGCAGCCACGCCGCGGCGTACTGTCGTGCTGCCACCACTTCAATGGCAATAAGGCTTGAAAATGCAATAACGGTCAGCGACGCAAGCAGATAGCCGACAAGTTCGCCATGAGAAAAAACGGGGAAGCGTATGATGCCCCCGGCCTTGGGCAGGGCCGCCCCAAGCTCGCAATAGACCAGACCAAGAAAGAATACTGTGATACCGCCTATGATCCACGAAATGATGCCCGCCGGGCCTGCGTACTGCGCCACATAACTTGCACCAAACAGCCATCCGGATCCGAAAATGGCTCCCAGAGCCACGAAAGTCAGGTCTGTGGTGTTCAGTTCTTTTTTGAATTTCCCTTGCTCTGACATGAAATTTTCCTCCTGAAAGCGTAGAGGGTCAGAAGCCGGAGCATATTCGCCTTTGAAAAGGCTTCATGCTCCAGCGCTGCACACCTGTGCAACATGCTGTGAAACTGCGTGTTTTCAACAAAACCAGCGAAGTTCAACACTGCGGCATGTAAAACGCACGGTGTTTTACTGTGGGGAATGCCTAGTCCAGTCGGAATCCGTGCTTGAGGGCGTCCTCCGGGTCAATGACAAATTGATGGAATCCGGTGAGGTAGGCCGTGCCGCTGACTTCCGGCACGCCGCCCTTGCACGGGCCGACGGTGACTGGTTCGATGATTCTGGCCGTGAACTGCGTGCCGATGACGCTTTCGTGTATAAATTCCTGATTCAGAGCCAGATCACCTTTGGCAAAAAGAGAGGCCACACGGGCGGATGTCCCCGTACCGCAGGGGGAGCGGTCAAGGGAGTCAGGCAGAAATACCACGGTATTGCGGTAGGTGGCTTTGGGGTCATCCGGTTTGGTGTAGAACATTACGTGCGTGATGACATTGATGAACGGCTTTTCGGGATGCTTGAAGTCCACGGCCTTGCGCACTGCGCCGCCAAAAGCCTGAGCGGCCTTTTCAATGGCCGCGCGGTGGCCGGAGCGCAGATCAAGACCGGGAAAATATTTCGCATCGGTAATGGCATATGTATTGCCGCCGTAGGCCACGTCGTAGGGAACCTGGCCTATGCCGGGAACGTCGACCGTGCCCGAGCAGAAGAGAAAGGACGGAACGTTGCGAAAGGTTACCCGCTGTACCTTGCCGTTCCTGATTTCGGCTCTGGTGCGCACGAGGCCGGCGGGCGTGTCGATGTTGACATGGCACACATCGCCTTCAGGCGTTACGGCTCCGGTTTCAAGCATGGCGGTGACGCAGCCGATGGTGCTGTGCCCGCACATGGGCATGAGGCCCCCGGCATCAATGAAAAGTATGCCCATATGGGCTTCGGGATCGCAGGGGGGAACCCAGATTGTGCCCGACATGTTGCTGTGCCCGCGCGGTTCAAGCATGAGGGAACTGATGAACTGGCCAAGATGCCTGCTTGCGTAGGCCATTTTTTCCTGCATGCTGTTTCCCGCAATGGCGGGGCATCCGGCAACGACGTTGCGGGTGGGGTTTCCGGCCGTGTGGGTGTCGATGGTCTGGATCATGTGGGATAGATTCATGACGTCATCCTCGCCGCTGAAAGCCGGGCAGCCTCGCTGGTTCGCGAGACTGCCCGCTGGTGTGCGGCTATCTGTCCAGGTTGATGAAAATGGTCTTCTGTTCAGTATATTGGTCGTGCGACTCGCGCCCCTTGTCCTTGCCGCCGAAACCGGAAAGCCTGTACCCGCCGAAAGGCGTACTGTTATCGCCTTCGCTGAAGCAGTTGACGGAAACCGTGCCAGCCTTGAGAGCGCTCGCAAAAGTATGTGCCTTGGTCAGGGATTCGGTAAAAATGGAGGCGTGCAGGCCGTAGCAGGTGTCGTTTGCCAGAGCCAGAGCATCCTCGTCAGAAGAAGCCGTAAGAACGGCTGTGACCGGGCCAAAGATCTCTTCGCGCACGATGGTGGCATCGCGGCTCACGTTGTCGAAGATGGTGGGTTCTATGAAAAGGCCGCTGCCGATGTCAGCCGCCTTGCCGCCCGTGACGACGTGCCCGCCTTCGGCCTTGCCCTTTTCAATATAGCCCATAACGCTCTTGAACTGCTGTTCGCTGACAATGGAGCCGAGGGCATTGGCGGGGTCAAGCGGATTCCCCATTTTCCAAAGGCTCAGTGCGGCCAGAAAAGCTTCAAGAAATGCGTCTTTTTTGCTTTCCGGCACAATGATGCGGGAGTTGGCCGTGCAGTTTTCGCCCATGTTCCAGAATGCGGCCGAGCAGGCGTGTTCCGCGGCGTGCGAGAGGTCGGTAACGTCTTCAAGCAGCACAAAGGGGCTTTTGCCGCCCAGTTCGAGCACCACGCGCTTGAGGTTGCTTTCGGCGGAGTATTGCAAAAAGCGGCGGCCCACGTCGGTTGAGCCGGTGAAAGAGAGCACGTCCACATCCATATGGCGTCCCAGGGCTTCACCCACAAGGCCGCCAGGGCCGGGCAGCACCTGAAGCACGCCTTCGGGAATGCCCGCTTCGGCAGCCAGTTCCGCAAGACGCAGGGTGGAAAGGGCAGTCACGCTGGCGGGTTTGATGATGACGCTGTTGCCCTCTGAAAGGGCCGGGCCGAGCTTCCAGCCGACCATTTGCAGCGGAAAGTTCCAGGGCAGCACGCAGGCCACCACACCCGCAGGTTCGCGCACGATGAGCCCGCGCTTGAAGTCGCCGGAAGGCGAGATGCTGCCGTACTGCTTGTCCGTGTATTCCGCATGCCATTCGAGGCATTCGATGGTTTCGGGCAGGTCGGTGCACAGGTTTTCACGAATGGGTTTGCCGCTGTCCAGGCTTTCCAGTACAGCCAGTTCCACCATGTGTTTTTCCATCAGGCTGCAGAGCCGGAGGAATATTTTTTTGCGTTCGGTGGGGTGCATTTTTGACCACACACCAGACTCAAAGGTCTTTCTGGCCGAGGCCACGGCCCGGTCTACATCTTCCTGACCGCAGCTGGCAACGTTTGCCAGCGCTTTGCCCGTGGCCGGGTTGGTGGTGACAAAGGTTTTACCCGAAGCCGCGGGCACAAATTTACCGTCAATAAAGGCCAGAGTGGGGTATTTCAGTTGAGAGGCCAGATTTTCGTATTCCTGGCAAGTTAGGAATTGCGACACGTTGGTTCCTCCTGTTGAAGAAGTGTTGGGACTCGGGGCCAGCTCCGCAGCGGGATGCGGACGGCCGGTTTTATTCATCTTTACACATGGCTATTCATCGGGACGTGCTGTCTGTGCTGGTTTTTCCAGCCATGCCGTGCAGGTGTTTTTTCTTCTGTTGCATGCAGCGGCCTTTTACAGAAAATGCATTCAGCTGGGATCCGGCGGCATGGGCATGTCGGCCAGCTGTGACAGGCTCAGGGGGAAAAGCGGGGGCTGAGCCGTGTACTGCGGCAAGGCATCAAGGGGCAGCCCTTGAGTATGGGCGATCATTTCAGCCACAGCCTGACCGCACATGCGTCCCTGGCATGTACCCATGCCGGGCCGTGCCTGTGCTTTAAGCCCGTCGGGCGAGCAGCAGCCCTGGCTGATCACCTGACGCAGGGTTTGGGCGGTAAGCCCCTCACACCGGCAGACGATGGCTTCGTCCGCGGGTTGCAGCATGGCTGGAGTGGGGGCGAAGTATTCGTCAAGAAAAGGCTGCAACGCCCGGCAGCGCCTGATCGTGCGCAGATGCGGGGCAGCATGAAGATCACGCTGGGGCATATCCAGCTGCCCAAGCTCGCGGCATATGTCCAGCCCCGCCAGATGCCCTTCAGCACGCGCGGCCACGGCCCCGCGCACTCCGGCCACGTCTCCGGCGGTGCGCAGACCCGGCACGCTGGTTTGTCCCCACATGTCGGCATCGACGTGCCAGTAGCGCTGGCGCTGATCCCAGGCATGACGACACCGGGCGAGGCGGGTGATGCGGCTTTCTGAAATGACGCCTTCATGCAGCAGCACCGTGGAGGCAGCCAGCTGCCTTTTTTTGCCGCCCAGGGATGTGAAGCTGACTGCAAGCTGTTCCGGGCCTGTCTCGGTGATGGCAATATCGCGCACGGAAAAAAGGCATTTGTGTCTGAGAAACGTCTGGGCGGCCATGCTCATGCCGTGCAGGAAATAGCCGGGCCGGGCCAGCGCTCCTGCCGCATGGCGCATGGCGCGGGCCATGTTGCCGAGCCTGCCGGTAAGAAGCACCCCCGCCACAGGAACCTTGAAATGGTGCATATGCACAGCCGCCTGAAGAACAAGCGGGCCGTTGCCGCAAAGAACAACAGGGCCTTGCGGCATGAGAGAGGCGGATTTAAGCAGGATGTCCGTAGCGCCGGAGCCCATAACGCCGGGCAACGTCCAGCCGGGCAGGGGAACAGGGCGCTCCATTGCCCCGGCGGCAAGCACTACCTGGCGGGCCAGCAGGCAGTGACTCCGCCCGTCCACGCTGACATGCACGCGGTCAGGGGCCACATCCCACACATTGGCGCAAGGGGTGAACACCGCGCCGCAGTTCTTAAATTCCTGAAGCAGCGGCAGTCCGGCGCTGTAGTCCGCGCCCAGCTTTTTGGACAAGGCCGAAGAGCCGATGCTTTTATATATCTGCCCACCGGCTTCGGACTGCCGGTCAAGCACCAGCGTAAGCAGGCCCCTGCGCGCCGTTTCGATGGCGGCAGCCATTCCGGCCGGTCCGGCCCCCACGATAATGACATCCCACACGCTACGCATGGTCCGCCTCCCTGGTGAAGTCCGGTGCGCCGTTCTGGCGGTTCACCCGCATGCCTTCGGCCACGGTAATGAGACATGCCTGCTGGTCCGGCACGCCATTGATGGTCATAAGACATTCAAAGCACACACCCATCTGGCAGTAGGGGCCGCGTTTGTTCCCCTCATGGTCTGTGCGCGTCCAGCCGTGTGACGGGCCGAGCACCGCAGCGGCAACACTGATGCCGCTTTGCACCTCAAGGGCCTGTCCTTCAAAATAAATGGTCACCTGCTTTCCCGCAGGAGGGGTCACTTTGACAAACATGCTCGTTCTCCTCAGGCAGAAGCCGTTTCTGGAGTATGGGCCGCTGGATTAAGCCCGAACCTGTCAAGGCTCATACGGCTTATGTCCATAAAAGGAGACTGCCCGCGTACCATTTCCGCAATGAGCTTGCCGGTGATAAGGGAAAGCCCGATGCCATTGCCCTCGTGGCCTGAAGCCACGAAAAGTCCCTTTATGTGGGTGGGCGATATTATGGGTTTGGCGTCCGGAGTGCAGGGACGAAGGCCCGCATAGCAGCGGATAAGCCGGGTTTGGCCCAGAGCAGGATAAAAATGGCGGGCGCGTTGGGCTATGGCGCGCATGACGGCGGGGTTGGGGCGAATGTCCATACCCACATAGCGGCGGCTGCTGCCGAGCAGAACGGTTCCGGCATGGGAAGGCTCAAGTACAAAAGCCACGCCGAACTGCTCCATTTCAGGGGTGACGTTGCCCCGTGTTTTTCCGTCCTTGGTCAGCAGGTAGCCATATTCGGCATAGTTTTTCCCCACCAGATTGCGCACACGTTCCGTGACCAGCACATGCCCCTGCCTGGGACGGATGGGAACGGCGATGCCCGCCATGTGGGCAAGCTCCGGCGTCCACACGCCCGCCGCAAGGACAACATTGTCCGCATCTATGCGTCCCCTGTCCGTTTCCACAGCGGTGATGCGGTCTTTTTGCACATGCAGGCCGGTGACGCGGGTTCCGGTCATGAGTGTCGCGCCATTGGCACTGGCGTGCATGGCAAGGCCCTGACAAAGGCGCATGGGGTTAAGCTTGCAGTCGCCATTGAAATTCAGGCAGGCAAGGATGCTGTCGCCAATGTTCGGCTCCTGGTGGCGAAGCTCGTCCCTGTCCCACAGGGTCACGTCAATGCCTTCTTTTTTCTTGCCTTCGTAGTTGGCGCGCACGGCTTCAAGGTCACGTTCGTCATCAACCAGCAGGCCAAGGCCTTCGGGGCAGAATTCAAAGTCTACGGGCAGGAATTTGGCGGCATCGTGAAACATGTCCTGCCCGCATTTGCAGAACCGGCTGTACGCGCCCGGCGGTGTGTCATAGGTGACCACGTGGCCGTCGCAGCGACGGCTTGATCCCCAGGCGAATTCGCCGCGCTCAACAAGGGCGACATCCACCCCGTCCATGGCGAGATAGCAGGCCACGGCCGTACCGACGGCTCCCCCGCCAATGACAACGGCACTGGCCGCATGTTTGCTGCTCATGGCAGTTTCCCCTGTTCCTGATTGCATGAAAACATGTGCGGGAGACGGCCCGTGGCCGCCTCCCGGCATATGACGTCAGTTAAAATCCGTCTGCGCGAGCACCTTTTCAAGTTCAAGACGCACACCTTCCGAAATGGGCTGGCGGGGCCTGCGCAGCCTGCCGCTGCCGAAACCCTTGAGTGCCAGAGCGTGTTTGACCACCTGCCAGAGTTCGCCGGTGTCTTCCAGCAGGCGCAGCAGGGGCAGCATCTGGCGGTATACCTTGCGGGCTTCGTCAAGCTGGCCCTTGTTGACGATAAGGTCGTACAGCCTGACGCACATGGCAGGGGCGATGTTTGCAAGAACGCATACCCATGCCTTGGCCCCCATGACGAAGCTTTCATAGGCCAGACTTTCGCAGCCGCAGAAGACCACCAGACGGTCGCCCACTTCGTCAACGGATCGGGTCAGGCGCATGATATCGCCGCTGGATTCTTTGAGAAAGCCCATATTGGGCAACTGGGCGCATTTGACCAGCGTTTCGGGCGACACGGCCACGCCGCAACTGCCGGGATTGTTGTACACCATGACCGGCAGGGGGCTTTTGGCAGCAACATACTTATAGAATTCGTATATTTCATGCTGGCTCGGGTGCACGCCGGGAGGGGGAAGAATCATGACGCCCGCCGCGCCGATGGAGCCGGCATGTTCCGACAGTTCAACAGAAACGTCCACATTGGGCGAAATGGCCCCAACGATCACCGGAACCTTGCCGCCCACCTCTTTCATGACAAATTCGGCAACCTGCCTGCGCTCCTGTGTGGAAAGGGCAGGCCATTCGCCGGTGGCTCCCACGGGCATGATACCGTGAACGCCGGACTGGAGCAGCCACTGCACATGCTTGGCTATGGACGTGTAGTCAATGCTGCCGTCATCATTGAAGTGGGTAACCGTAACTGCGAAAATACCGTGGATGTTGTTCATGAAGCCTCCGTCAAAATGTTTCGCATTGTTTCCGGCAAATATTCTGCCGAGAGTATTTTTGTTTCTGGTCAACATCGAAACTTGTGTTTTGCCTTGTCACCCTGCAAGGAGATGACAAGGCCGTCCTCTTCTGCTCCTGGAACGGGGCCTGGCAGCGCAGGATGCCCTGCCTACTTCTTGCCGCCGATTATGGGGATGATGAGCACTGCGGAAAGCAGAGAGGCCGCGGTCATGACAATGAAAAACCCGTTCCAGCTGGCGGATTCAATGATCATTGCCAGGGGCAGGCCGGTGAGAGCCGCGCCCATGTAACCGAAAAGGCCAACAAAGCCGGTGGCCGTGCCCGCGTATTCCTTGTGGCAGACTTCGGCGGCAGCCATGCCCGTGAGCATCTGGGGACCGAAGATAAAAAAGCCTATGAGAAAGAAAACCGTTCCCAGCGCCAGTTTTGAGGTCAGGGGCAACAGCCAGAGCGCGCCCACCGAAAACATGATGCCCAGCATGAAGATGATGTTCATAGGTATGCGGTTACCTTTGAAAATCTTGTCTGATCCCCAGCCTGCGGCAATGGTTCCGATGAAGCCCCCTATCTCAAGCATGGTGATGGCGCTGTTTGCCACGAGCAGGTCAACCCCATGCTCTTTCACCAGATACATGTTGGCCCAGTCATTGACGCCAATGCGCACCACGTAAACGAGCACGTACGAGACTGCCAGCAGCCAGATGAACTTGTTGGTGAAGACGTAACGGCGCAAGACCTGCCATGTCGTGAGCGAACTTTCGCTCTTTTTTACCTGCTCCAGCTCCAGCTCGTCCTTGCGCCATTCTCCCACTTTGGGCAGGCCCATTGATTCCGGCCGGTCGCGCAGGATGATGCAAAGAACAGCACCCATGACTATGCCCACAATGCCCGGCACAATCATGCCGTAGCGCCAGCCGTAGTGGATGGCCAGCCAGCCTGCCAGCAGGGGGATAATGGCCCCGCCCACATTGTGCGAGGTGTTGCATATGGCCCACCAGAAGCCGCGTTCGTTGCGCGAGTACCATGTGGTAAGAATCTTGGTACACGGGGGCCAGCCCCACCCCTGAAAAAAGGCGTTGAGGCCCCACAGCAGTGCCAGAGCAGGTAGGGAAGAGCTCATGCCAAAGGCGATGTTGATGATGCCCGTGATAATAAGGCCGACGCCCATGAAATAGCGCGGATTGGACTTGTCGCTGATTATGCCGCCCAGAAAACGGGAAGAGCCGTAGACGACATAGAAGATAGTGCTCAGAATGCCCACGTCTGAAAGCTGCCAGTCAAGGTCTTTGAGCATGGCAGGCATGATGGACTTGTAGCTGTTGCGCGTAAAATAGAATACGGCGTACCCGAGCCAGATTGATGTCATGAGGTGGAGTCGCCAATACCTGTAGTCTTTATCGATCTCTTCGGCACTCTTGGTGACAGGGCGCGGAGGTGATGCTTTGAAAAAATCTAACATGGCATACGCTCGTGGTGTAACAGGTGGCCGATGGCTAGCGGTTTTTTTCTATTTCACGCAAAACCTGCTCGTGCAGTCGCTTGTCGCCGCTGGCGAGTACCTGCATGCCCGAATGCATGGTCAGCGGCTTGCCGTCCCAGTCAGACATGACGCCGCCCGCGCCTTCCACAATGGGCACAAGGGCGCAGTAGTCCACCTCACGCATGATGCCGCTGTCAAAACACAGGTCTATCTTGCCTGCGGCAAGGCTCATGTAGCCGTAGCAGGCTCCGCCGTAGACGCGCCATTTGGTTGCCGCTGTCAGGCGGTTGTAGGCGGCCCTGTCTGCGTCGAAAACAAATTCTGTATTGCTTGAGGCTGCCAGTGCGGCAGCAAGATCAGACTGGGGGCGCGTGTGGATGGGCTGGCCGTTGACCGTGGACTGGCGCCCCTCCACGCCCACCCAGCGTTCTGCCATGACGGGCATTTCCACCACGCCGAGCACCGGAACGCCATTGCGGCAAAGGGCTATGAGCGTGCCGTAAAAGGGGTAGCCCGCGATGAACTGCCTTGTTCCGTCGATGGGGTCGATAACCCAGACAAACTCGGCCGTGGCCGCATCGGCTCCATATTCTTCGCCAAGCATGCCGTGATCGGGAAAAGCTCCGGAAATAAGCGTGCGTATTTCGCGCTCCACACGCTCATCTGTTTCCGTAACGGGGCTGGCGTCACTCTTGGTTTTGAATCCGTAAGCCCCGCACAAATATTTCTGCCTGTGTTCCGTCAGTATCCGGCGCGAAATGTCAGCGGCACGCATGGCCACGTCCAGAAAAGCATCATACTTGTGCATCAGTTTCTCCGATGTTGACGATTGGAAACAGCGCATAGCCTCAATGGATGTTGTGCGGCTTCTTCCCGCGCAGCGTTTGCTGTTCCTGCAGGAAGAGGTATGGTCGGCACATGTCCGGTTGCGATACCACCGTGGGCGCGGTTTTGAAAAAGACCGCTCTTGTGCCTGATGCAACATCCTTTCAAAAGATTCTGGCAAAAGAGGGTTGCAAAAATGCTGCCAGATCATTTGTGCGGTGCTACAGGCGCAAATGGCCGCAGAAAAGCTGGTGTTGCACAAAAAAACCACGATTGGTAAAATGTGTAACATCTGTAGCGTTACGCTACAGTTGTGTGTCTTTTTGATACAGGCAGAGAAGGAGTACGGCATGAAGTGTCTTTCGTCCGGCGTTTCACCACAAAATCCTGTGTATCAGCAAACCATTCATGATGCCTGGAAAGATTTTATTGATGGTGGTGAGATTCGCGGGCGCATACCAGAGCATATTCTGGACGGATGGCTGCTCAGCCGCAAGGCGAGCATTGATCCCCTGCGCGTTCTTGAAGTGCCGGTGCTGGAACGTCAGCCATTCCGGGACCTGTGTGACCGTTCCGCAACACTGATGACGGCGGCGGCCCCGGTTCTGGACATGCTGGACGCGTGCATCAACGGTACTGGGCATATGGCCATACTTACCGCTTCATCCGGGCATATTCTTGCCACAGTGGGTGACAAGGACCTGCTGGACGTGGCGCGCGCGCAATACAATATGCCCGGTGCGGACAGAAATATCGACAAGGTCGGCGCTTCTGCCATCGGCATGGCCTTGCGTCGTTGCAGTCCGGTACAGATTTACGGCTATGAGCATTACAGCGCGGCGCTTCACTCGTGGCGCTGCGCTTCGGCTCCCATTCTTGCCGACGCTTCAGGCGTGCTGGCGGTCTTGACCATTTCCGGCAATATTGCCAGTCCTGAAATACAGGCGCTGGCGCTGGTAACCACATTCGCCAACTACATCGGCATGCGGGTACGCCAGCAGAGCATTGAAGACAGCGGGCAGCGGCTCGAGGCCCTGTTGCGCAACGCACATGATTCGTTGAGCTATCCGCTGCTGGTATTGAACGGCAGTGGGGGCATTACCCATGCCAATACGCACGCTGCCAGGCTTTTCACCTGTTCCGGGCCAGACCTGCCGGGCAGAGACGCCGCCTCGCTGGTGAGCAGTGCTGATGCCGCGCGTTTGCGGCAGGCGATTTTCAAGCAGCGTGAGGGGCGCGACACCCTGACCTTTCTTACAGGTCAGGGGCCGCAGCGCATTGCCTGCACGTTCACACCGGTGGAGGTAAGCGAGGGAGAACCGGTGGGCATGGCTCTGGCCCTGACGGCGCTGCCCGCCCATGCCACGGTGGAAGCCGCAGCCTATGAGCGGAGCCGCAGAGGTGGGGGAGCCACGGCCGCCCCATGACATGGCGGTCATGCGGCCCGTGAGGCCGCATCCCCGCACGCCGCCCGGCACAGGTTCACGGACATTCTTGGTTCAAGCCCGGCGTTGCGGCGGGCTGTGGACTTTGCCGCCCGCGCTGCCCGCATGGCCTCACGCATTGTCATCTGCGGCGAGAGCGGTACGGGCAAGGAGCTTTTTGCCCAGGCCATACACAATGCCGGGCCTGCCGCTGCCGGGCCATTTGTGGGCATTTCGTGCGCGGCCATTCCCAATGATCTTATTGAGGCGGAACTGTTCGGCTATGAGGAAGGAGCCTTTACCGGCGCCAAAAAGGGCGGCCGAAAAGGCAAGCTTGAGGCCGCCAATGGCGGGACGCTGTTTCTGGACGAGGTGAACAGCCTGCCGCTGGCGGTACAGGCCAAATTTTTGCGGGTGTTGCAGGAAATGTCGTTTACGCCTCTTGGCAGCAACCGGCCCGTGCAACTGGACATGCGCGTGATTGCTGCGGGCAACGCCAGCCTCGCCGATGCCGTGCGCGAGGGCAGTTTTCGTTCGGACCTCTACTACCGGCTCAACGTGGTGGAAATAGACCTGCCGCCGCTGCGCGAGCGCTCCGGTGACGTGGAGATGCTGGCAAACCTCTTCTGGCGCAGGCTTTGCGCCGGGGCGGGCATGCCGCGCATGATCATAGAACCGGCGGTTATGGATGCGCTCAAGGCGTATTCCTGGCCGGGCAACGTGCGCGAGCTGCAAAACGTGTGCGAACGGGCGTGGGTGCTTTCAGACGGGACGTCCATCCGTTGTGAAAGCCTGCCCCGCCATGTGCTTGATTGTCGTGCCGCCGGCCTTCCGGCAGCACGAGCGGACTGCGCCCTGACGGCAGACAGCCTTGCTCTGGCGGAAAGTGAGGCAGGGGCGGCTTCCATGGATGAGCTGTGTGAAAGTCTGGTGCGGAGCACCCTTGAGACATCGGGGGGAAATGTGAGCAAAGCTGCGGACGCGCTGGGCATTGCCAGAACCACATTGTACCGCAAGATGCGAAAATATGGGCTTGGCCGAAAAAAGCAGGGTGCAGCGCCTGATGAAAACCAGGGGGCGTAAGCATTCACGGGGCTGGGTGCGGGGTGCTCAGCTTTCTGTTTCGCCAAGGCGGGTCATGCGATAGCCCACGCCCACATGGGTGTGGATGCAGCTGCACTGGGGGTCGGCGGCTTCGAGCTTTTTGCGCAGGGTTGCCATGAAAACACGCAGAGAGGGCAGGTTTTGCGGCAGTGAGCTGCCCCACACGGCCTGCAGGATGGTCGTGTGCGTGAGCACCTTGCCCGCATTGCGCGCCAGCAGGCACAGCAGCTTGTACTCCGTGGGGGCGAGATGGATTTCCTGCCCGTTCACGCACGCGCTGCCTGCGGAAAAGTCTATGCGCAGGGGGCCGTTTTCAAAAAAATCGACATCACGCCCAAGATTGCCGCGCTCATAGCGCCCGCGCCGCAAGGCCGCGCGCAGGCGGGCCAGCAGTTCGTCAACGCTGAAAGGTTTGGTCAGGTAATCGTCCGCCCCGGCGTCCAGAGCCGCAACCTTGTCATCATCCTCACTGCGGGCGCTGAGCACGATGATCGGAACCATGGACCACTGGCGCACCGTGCGGATAATATCTGTGCCGTCCATATCCGGCAGGCCGAGGTCGAGAAGGATGACGTCCGGCCCGGCGCGGGACGCTTCGGCAATGGCCTCGCGTCCTGTGGCGGCCACAAGGTAGGCCATGCCTCTGCTTTCAAGGGTGGCTGTCACAAGGGCGCGTATGGCCTTGTCATCCTCGACCACAAGGATGCGTTCCGGGGCGATGACGCCCTGCTGTTCGTGATATGGCGACATGGCTACTCCTGTGCGCCGTTTTTGGCTGCCGGAGTTTCACGGGGGGATTCCGGCGCCGGGCCTTCTGCGATTTCGCGTTGCAGGTCCAGAGAAAAGACCGCTCCCCCGGACGTATTGTCGTAGACGCGCAGATCGCCGCCATGAGCCTGCACAATGCTGCGGCACAGGGCCAGTCCCACCCCCATGCCCCGGCGGCTGTCGCCGTTTTTTATAACGGCGGCATGGAACATGTCAAAAATGCGGTTTTTTTCGTCATCTGAAATCCCCGGCCCGTTGTCGGCCACCTCCAGCCGGGCGCGTGAGCCGTCGGCACGTGCGCTGACACGGATGGTGGTTCCCGCCGGGGTGTATTTTACGGCATTGTCCAGAAGGTTTACCAGCACCTGCACCATGAGCCGGGCATCCATGCGGGCCATGAGCAGCGGGTCCGGCACGTCCACGCAAAGGATGTGCCCGGCGGCTCGACGGCGCGTGGCGTTTACGGCCTCGCGGATTATGTCCTCCGCCAGATCGGGCGTGAGGCGCAGGGTAAAGCCGTATTGCTCCAGCCGGGTAAGCGACAGCAGGTTCTCCACCATTTCCACCAGATAGCGGGCGTCCTCTTCAATGGCCCGGGCAAGGGACTTGCGGCGCTGTGTTTCCATGTCATTTTCGGAGGCAAGCACGGCGGCATTGCCGCAGATGGCAGTCAGGGGCGTGCGCAGGTCGTGCGAGACAGAACGCAGCACGTCGGCCCGCAGTTTTTCCTGTTGGGCGTGTACGGCAATATCCGCATTGGCGCGGGCGAGGCGCTCCTTTTCCACGGTCATGGCACATTCTCCCGCCAGAGCCAGCATCAGGTTTTTGCTGTCTGCCTCGTTGAGGGGCGAGGTGCTTCCGGGGGGGAGGTCCAGCCCGGCCACGGCCAGCACCGTGGTGCGGCTGCTGATGGGGATGTAGCAGCGCCGCGCTCCCGGCAGGGAATCCGTACCCGCTCCGGCGGGGCGGCCATTTTTTGCCACCCACTGCGCCACGGCCAGTTCATCTTTTTCTGGTCTGCGTTCACGTCGGGTTCGCAGTGCGGGCGCACGGCCGGGCAATGCGGGCAACGGGCTGCGGTTTTCTCCGGAAAGCCGGGCAGCGGTGCGGTATGCGAAGCTTCGTCTTGTTTCCAGACGCCCGTTGCGCACGGGATACAGAACGGCGTCACAGCCGAACAGCGTGCCGAACTGGCGCGCTGTTTCGGCGAGGATGGCATTTTCGTTTTCCGCCTTCTGAAGGCGGCGGCTGTTGCCGAGCAGCAGCTCGGTGTGCAGCGCTCTGGCCGCACTCTGGCGTGCCTGACTTCTGGCGCGTGCCGTGATGGCGCTGGCCGCCGCCGAAACGATGAGCATTGCCGCAAACAGGCTCAGATAGCCGTCGTCATAGACCGTCAGGCTGAAGCGCGGCGCGACAAAAAGAAAGTCAAACAGGGCAACGCCCATGATGGACGCGGCCACGCCGTACCAGGGACCTGTGGTCAGGATGGAAACGCCCAGCACCCCGAGCATGTACAGGCCGGTGATGCCTGCGTTGGGCATGCCCAGCGACGACATGATCAGCCCCGCTGTGGTGCACAGGGCGAGCAGGGCGGCCGTTGCCCCCCACTGGGGCCATGAGCGCGGGGCAGTACCGCGAAATGCCTGCAGCATGCGGCGCAGTGCTCCGGGCCGGGAGGCGTTGCGGGCAATGGGTTCAGCATCGGGAATGATGTATGTTTCCATTTCCGGAGCCAGCTCGGCAAGGCGTTCCACAAGGGTTTTGCCCCGGCGCAGCCAGCCCCCGGCCGGGGAACGGCCCACCACGATCTTGCTTGCCCCTGACATGCGTGCGTATTCCGCTATCTGCAGGGGGATGTCCTCTCCCTGGGCCGTAACAATGGCCGCCCCCAGGTCTTCGGCAAGGCGCGTGTTTTCTCGCAGTGTCCCGAGACTTTGGGCATCGTTGCGGCCCGAAGCGCTGTTGCGAACGAAAAGGGCCGTAAAATCCGCATGAAAGGCTTCGGCCATACGCGCTGCCGTGCGGATAACCCGTGCGTTGCTGGGCGCGCCCGACAGGCAGATTACGATGTGCTCCTTGACCTGCCGCGCCGCTTCGCGGCTGCCCGGTTCCGCCGGGATGGCGCGGCGGTTTATGCGGTCAGCCATGCGGCGCAGGGCGATTTCGCGCAGGGCTATAAGGTTGGCAGGCAGAAAAAAGTGCCCCAGAGCGCGCTGCGCCTGCGCCTGCGTGTATATTTTTCCTTCACGCAGGCGGGCCATAAGCTCGTCCGGCTCAATATCCACCAGCTCCACATGATCTGCGCCGTCAAAAATACTGTCAGGCACGCGCTCGCGCACCACCACGCCCGTCATGGCGGCCACCACATCGTTCAGGCTTTCCAGATGCTGCACGTTGACCGTCGTCCACACGGATACGCCGCCCTGGAGCAGTTCTTCCACGTCCTGAAACCGTTTGCGGTTGCGGCAACCTTCGGCATTGGAGTGGGCCAGCTCGTCCACCAGCGCTATTTCCGGCTTGCGGGCCAGAACTGCGTCCACGTCCAATTCGTAAAGCGGGATGCCCCGGTACTCCAGACGCAGCGGCGCGACGCTTTGCAGCCCCTGAAGCAGGGCCGCTGTTTCAGGCCGCGGGTGCGGCTCAACGTAGCCCACCACAATGTCCTGCCCCTGCTCTGTGGCGGCATGTGCGGCGCGCAGCATGGCGTATGTTTTGCCCACTCCTGCGGCATAGCCGAAGAATATTTTGAGCGTTCCCCTGACCGGTGAGCGGTCGCCGGAAAGGACGTTTGCCTGCATGTCCTGCGGTGCGGCTGCCTGACGCAATTGTGCCAGCAGGGCGTCCGGGTCAGGGCGTGTGTGCTTGTCGGTCATGTGGTGTCCGGAATTGCGGGGTACAGGTTCAGCGGCCCTGCGGCACTGCGGAACCGGATGGGGCCAGCGCGGCTCTGGCGGTGGCATGAGCGTTGGGCAAAAGGCCGTCAAGGGCCAGATTTACCTTGAGCACATGCACGCGCGGTTCGCCAGGCAGGCCCGGAAAGCGCCCTTCAGTATACATGGCGATGGTACGGCGTACCTCATCGGGCGTAAAGCCTGTGGCGCTGGCCAGACGTTCAACCTGAAATTCCGCTGCTGCCGGAGAAATGTGCGGATCCAGACCGCTGCCCGACTCTGTAACCAGCTCCACCGGCACCGGCATTCCGGCTCTTGCGGGGTGGGCGCGGCGCATGCGCTCCGTGCGTTCGGCCAAGCGCGCGCCGTAGTCTGCCGTGGCGGGGCTGGAGTTGGAAGGCCCGGCATAAAACAGGGGCCTGCCGTCTTTACTGTATGTTGTGGTGTCCGCGCTTACGGGGCGGCCCCACAGGTGGTGGGCTTCGCTAAACGGCTGGCCCAGCAGAAGGCTGTATTCCTTGCCGCCGACCGTGATAATGCTGCCTGCGGCCTGAAAGGGAAAGAGCGCCTTGCCGGCTGCCGTTACCACCAGAGTGTAGGCAATGACGATTGCTGTCATGAGGGCCAGAAAAAGTACGGAACGGCGCAACAGTGTCAGAACGGACATTTTTTTCTCCTCAGGCCAGACCAAGGACGGTCAGGCACATGTCAATAAGCTTGATGGCAGCAAAAGGCGCGGCCAGCCCGCCGAGTCCATAGACAAGCAGGTTGCGCCGAAGCAGCTGGCCCGAACTTTCTTCGCGGTATCTGACGCCGCGCAGGGCCAGCGGAATAAGCGCCACAATGATAAGGGCATTATAGATGGTGGCTGAAAGAATGGCGCTTTGCGGGCTGTGCAGGTTCATGATGTTCAAGGCGGCCAGCCCCGGATAAAGACCCATGAACAGGGCCGGAATGATGGCAAAGTATTTGGCCGCGTCATTTGCCAGCGAAAACGTGGTCAGGCTGCCGCGCGTCATGAGCAACTGCTTGCCGATGCGCACGATGTCCAGCAGCTTGGTGGGCGAGGAATCCAGATCCACCATGTTGCCTGCCTCCTTGGCGGCCTGAGTTCCCGTGTTCATGGCTACGGCCACGTCGGCCTGTGCCAGGGCAGGGGCGTCGTTGGTTCCATCACCTGTCATGGCCACCAGATGCCCTTTTGCCTGAAACTCCCGTATGAGGGCGAGCTTGGTTTCCGGAGTGGCTTCGGCAAGAAAATCGTCAACTCCGGCTTCTGCCGCAATGGCCGCCGCGGTAAGCGGATTGTCGCCGGTGATCATGACCGTCCTGATGCCCATGCGGCGCAGTTCGGCAAAGCGCTCCCTGACGCCGTCCTTGATAATGTCCTTGAGGTGTATGACTCCAAGTATGCTGTTTTCGCGTGCCACCACCAGCGGCGTGCCGCCCTGACGTGCGATGGTATTAACCGCCTCCTCACAGCGTGAACTTTCACTGCCCCCATTTTGTTCAACAAAGGTACGCACGGCATCGGCCGCCCCCTTGCGGATGCGCTTTCCTGCCACGTCAACACCGCTCATGCGGGTTTGTGCGGAAAAAGGAATAAAAACAGCATCCTTGCCATACAGGCTTATGTCGCAACGGGTGAACTGGTCGCGGGCAAGCTGCACGATGCTGCGGCCTTCAGGGGTTTCATCGGCCAGCGAGGCCAGCTGGGCCGCGTCAGCCAGCTCTTCTCCGCCATGACCGTCTACGGGAATGAATTCCACAGCCTGCCGGTTGCCGAGGGTTATGGTTCCTGTCTTGTCCAGCAACAGCACGTCCACATCTCCGGCGGCCTCGATGGCACGTCCGCTCATGGCGAGCACGTTGGCGCGGTTGAGGCGGCTCATGCCCGCAATGCCTATGGCGGAAAGCAGAGCGCCGATGGTGGTTGGGGCAAGGCAGACATAAAGCGCCACCAGCGCGGCAAAACTCACAGGATTGGAGACATGTTCCTGCCCGGCCGTAAAGCGGGCGAAACACCACAGGGAAATCGTCACCAGAAGAAAAATGACAGTAAGCGCCACCAGCAGAACATTGAGGGCGATTTCGTTGGGAGTTTTCTGGCGGGCGGCTCCTTCGACCATGGCGATCATTCTGTCCAGAAATGTACGCCCCGCCTCGCTGGTGACACGGATGACCAGCCAGTCGGAAAGAACCGTTGTACCGCCGGTGACAGCGCTGCGGTCGCCGCCGCTTTCACGGATGACCGGGGCGGATTCACCCGTGATGGCGCTTTCGTCCACCGAGGCCGCGCCTTCCGTCACGTCGCCGTCAGCGGGGATCTGTTCCCCGGCATACACCAGAATGCTGTCGCCGGGCTTGAGGGCTGTGGAGGAAACGATTTCGTGCTCGTCGTGTCTGCCCGGATCGGCAAGTTTGCGCGCAGTGACATTCTTGCGCGCCTTGCGCAGGCTCTCGGCCTGAGCTTTGCCGCGCCCTTCGGCTATGGATTCGGCAAAATTGGCAAAAAGCACCGTGAACCAGAGAATGATGGCAATGGTCCCTGCAAATTCGGTCTGCGCCGTGGCGGGCGGCAAAATGTTCATGATTCCAAGCACGGTCAGCCCGGTTGCCAGAATGGCGGAAAGGTAGACCGTGAACATGGCGGATTCAACTTGCAAGTGCAACACCCTCAAAGTTGAATGAAAAGGCAAGGT
>CAJMLK010000042.1 GCA_905214305.1 uncultured bacterium | reverse complement strand
CTGGTTCGTATCGTGGCGTTTTTCCCATCAAGGTCAACCAGCAGCAGCAGGTTGTGGAAAAAATAGCCCAGTTCGGCTCCACCTACCATCACGGCCTGGAGGTCGGCTCCAAGGCGGAACTCATTGCAGCCGTGTCGCTCATGCGCGACCGCGAGGCCTGCATCATCTGCAACGGCTACAAGGACGAAGAATTCATCGACCTTGGCCTTCAGGCCTTGCGCCTCGGCTTTAACGTGCTCTTTGTTCTCGAAATGCCCAGCGAACTGGAAGTTGTGCTTGAGCGCAGCAAGGCGCTGGGCGTGCGGCCCAACATCGGCGTGCGCGCCAAACTGGCCGTGAAGGCCAGCGGCCACTGGACGGACTCTGGCGGCGAACGTTCCACCTTTGGCCTTTCGCCCGCGCAGATCGTGGACGTGGTGGATACGCTCAAGGCCAACGACATGCTTGATTGCTTCAAGCTGCTGCACTACCACCTCGGGTCGCAGGTTTCGAATATTCGCGACATCCGTACCGGAGTCATGGAAGGCGCGCCTATGGGCTATCTTGACCTTGGCGGCGGTCTGGCCGTGGACTATGACGGTTCGCACACCAACTATGTTTCATCGCGCAACTATACGCTTGATGAATACAGCGCCGACATTGTCGAAGCGATCATGAGCATTCTTGATGAGCAGAAGATTCCGCATCCGCACATCATCACGGAATCTGGCCGCGCCACCGTGGCCTACTATTCCGTGCTGCTCTTTAACGTGCTCGATGTGAGCATGGTGGAAGAAGTGCAGCTGCCCGACACCCTGCCCGAAGGCACGCCGGAGCCTGTGCAGAACCTGCGCGAAACCCTTGCCAACATCACCCTGCGCAATTTGCAGGAATGCTATAACGATGCCATTTACTACCGCGATGAGATGCGTCAGCTGTTCTCGACCGGACGGGTGAATCTGCGTCAGCGCACATTGGCCGAGCGGTTTTTCTGGGCCATCATCATGCGCATTGCCCAGGAGAAGACCCGACTCAAGACGATACCCCGTGATCTTGCGGATATCGACGTGAGCCTTGCCGATATCTATTACGGCAACTTCAGCGTGTTCCAGTCCTTGCCCGACTCCTGGGCCATTGATCAGTTATTCCCTGTTATGCCCGTGCATAGGCTCAAGGAATTTCCTTCACGGCAGGGCATTATTTCTGATATTACCTGCGATTCTGATGGCCGGATTGACCACTTTATCGACCCGCAGGGCATGAAGCCCACCCTTGATCTGCACCCCCTGCGTGACGGCGAGGAATATTACCTTGGCGTGTTCCTGGTGGGAGCGTATCAGGAAACCCTGGGCGATCTGCATAACCTCATGGGCGACACCAATGTGGTTTCCATCAGGGTGCGGGATGATGGCAATTATGAGTACGTGCGTGAAATCAGGGGCGACTCTGTGGCGGATATTCTCAGCTATGTGGAATACGATCCGCGCCGTATCCTTGAAGACCTGCGCGGCACGGCGGAACTGGCCGTGCGTCAGGGCCGCATTTCGCCAAGCGAAAGGTTCTCGGTCATGCAGGCATTTGAAGACGGCCTGCGCGGCTATACCTATTTTGAAAGATAAACTGAAAAACAGGCTTTTTGAAACAAGACGGCCCGCGCTTTTGGCGCGGGCCGTCTTGTCTGTTGCCGGTCAGGACCGTTGCAGAACTTCCTCGCCGTAGTTGTGGAGCACATGCGGCAGGCTTTGCAGCAGCTCACCCACCTGTGTGCCGGGGTTGGGCGTGCAGTGCGCCGCCAGCAGGCGGGCAAGGCGCGCTGCCGCAAGGCTGGCCCGGCATATGGGTACGCCGCCTGCCAGAAGCGCGGTTACAATCCCTGTCACCAGATCGCCGGTTCCTCCGATGCATTCCATCGCTGCTGCCGAAGGCTCTTTTACCGTGCTTGTGAGGCGGCCGTCGCAGACGATGTAGTCAATCCGCCCCTTGATGATCAGGTTGGCCGGGCAGTTGCCGTGGGCGTTGGCTCTTTCCAGCAGGGCCGGGACGTTTTCTTCCTCGGCCAGCAGAAAACCTCTGGTATAGAAGGGATGCGGGGCTTTTTCATCAGCAAGAAAGGCCATTTCACCGATGTCGGGGGTGAACAGGTCATAGGCATCGGCATAGCCGCTCATCTTTGCCACGTACATAAAGCCTGCGTCCGCCACCAGCATGGGTGGCTTCGGCAGTGCCTGCAATGCCATAAGTACACGGTTGTGCCAGTCCACATCGGGGAAGAGATAGTGAAATGTCATGCCGTCCGGGTTCAGCTCGTGGACGTGATCTGTAAGCCAGTCGTACAGGGCGCGGCTGCCCGCTCCCGATCCGGTGTCTCCGGCCAGCAGCAGGCGGGGAGGCTGGAAGTTCAGCGTCTCGCAGGTCAGAAGGGCGGCGGCGGCCAGCGCCGCTGTGCCACGCTGCACGGGAAAGGCACTGCCGTCCGCCAGATGCAGCCAGCCATCGCACACCTGGGCAGGGCCAAGGGCGGCAGTCTGATGAAAAACCGGGTCTGGCCCCGGCAGTGTGCCGGCTATGTACCACATGGATATTGCCTCCGCAGTTCTTCAAAAGCTTTTTGCAGGCTGTAGCAGCAGAGCGTCTGTCCGAGGCTGAGCGGTTCCGGGGCCTCGGCAAGTCGCAGACCGCACAGGCAGTGCGCCAGCCACGGCACGTCCGGGCAACCCCCGCCGGAAATATTCACGATGCGGCCGTCGCGCGTGTCCAGGGTGATCTTCATGTTGGCTGCGCGCACCATGATCCAGTGATCCATATGGATCACCTGATAAAGGGATACAGGCTCAAGCAGCACGTCGTGCGCGCTGACTGTCTGTTCCGGGTCAATGCCCGCCTTGTGCAGGACTTCCAGCACGCGGGCCTGACTCACCAGTTCAAAGGCGATCACCATGTCGCAGCCAGTGCGCAACTGCGGCGGCGGACCCTTGATTTCCACGTCAAGCCCGGCAGCACGGAGGTGCTTTTCTGCCTTGATGACTTCGCCCGTGTGGCTGAAAACCAGCAGACCCCTGTCGCTGACGGCTCGTGAAGAGTCGGGGGCGGACGGCTTTTGCAGGGCAGGGGGGCTGTCCTGCCGGGCGGAGCTGGTTTTCTTGCCCATCAGGGAGTGAACGGCACGGACGGCGCGGCCAAGGCTGCCCATAAAGCCGCTGTCCGCCCTGTGTGTGCCCTTTGGTGTTTTGTTCATGCAGGCATCCCGCCGGGCGGGCCTTGGCCCGCCCGGCTGTTTGTTTGCTTTTGTATGCTGCCGGAACCCAATTGCGTTTGTCCTGTGTCGTGCGGTTCCGGGGTGTCGGTTTTGACCGGGGCGTGGGTTCTGCCGAAAATCGCTTTTTCCGGCGGAATGAACACGTTGAAATGTAGAGCATTTCAACGTTGATCTGCTTCAGGCCCGGCGTCAGTTCTTGTGCAGTTCCAGTTTCGTGATGCCTTGCCCTTCATCGGTCGAGTCCACGCTGAAGCCCCGGTTGCGGGCCGCGCGGCTGACGTTTTCACGGCTTGCGTCGTTATCGACGAGTACGCTGAAGGGGCCATCGCCGGTTTTGGCGGCATTGAGAAAAAGAAGGACCGGCTGCGGGCAGGAAAGACCGCGGGTATCTATGAGTACAGACATTACGCGCCTCGCTTGCAGTTGTAAAATCCTATGCACAGGCAAATTCCAAGGCCAGCCAGGGTGGCGGCCATGCCGTGGGGGCCGATGCCGGCAGGGCTTGAGGCCATGCCGAAGTTGTGGGCCATTGCTGTACCGACGATAAGGCCCATGACAAAGACAGAGGCGTCGTTGTCGCCTTCACCGGCCATAAAGAGCTGCCGTCCGGGGCAGCCGCCGGCAAGGGCAAAGGCAAGGCCCGCCGTAACCATGCCCATAAAGTTCCACAGGTCATTGGGCTGCGAGACGGGCTGGTTTTCAAATCCCCAGTGGAAGGAGCCGAAGCTGATATTCATGACCAGAGCCGCCACAAACATGGCGATAAAGCCCAGAGCCAGAAACCACTGGTTGAACAGGATCACGTCGCGCAGGGCGCCCATGGTGCAGAAGCGGCTGCGCTGGGCCAGAAAGCCCACAGCCAGTCCGGCGCACAGGGAAAAGATGAACGGCGCGTGCTGTGAGCCGGGACCTTTTATGGAGTAGAAGAGCACGCCGCTTTTAATTTCGCCCATTATCTGCGGGTCAGCAAGGTACAGGGCCACAAGGGCGATCATGAGCGCGGGCAGCAGAAGCCCCGATATTTTTCCCTGCCCCTGACTGCGGCCCAGAGAAAAGCCCATGCGAAAAAAGACCGTTCCCACGCCAACGCCCACGATGAGGCCCGCCAGACCGAAAAGGGCATGGGCATCGCCGCCGGCCAGACGCAGAATGACGCGCCAGGGGCAACCCAGAAAAACCAGTGCGCCTATGCCCGCGATGGCGCCGAGAAAAAAGCGGATAATCGGT
The DNA here is from genome assembly GCA_905214305.1 of uncultured bacterium. Classification (GTDB taxonomy): domain Bacteria; phylum Desulfobacterota; class Desulfovibrionia; order Desulfovibrionales; family Desulfovibrionaceae; genus Desulfovibrio. Next base: position 18,091 of record CAJMLK010000042.1, on the reverse strand, counting down.
GCGGAGCCGCCGCGCGGCTTGTATTCGCCAAAAAGCATGGCCGCCGCAAAAGCGCCGAGCACCATGCCCATTATTTCCGGGCGCAGATACTGCACAAGGTCGGCCCTGTGCAGGCCCACGGCTCCGGCAATGTCGCGGTTAAAGCAGACAACGCATATGCCCATATTGCCCGGATTGCCCGCCTGTTGCAGCAATACGGCCAATACGCCGAAAATGAGGCCGACCACGATGATGCCCGTGGTGGTGGAAAGAATGTTGAAGCCCTGTTTCATGGCTTTCCTCCTGTTTGCGGGCGTGCGCCCGTTGCGTAGACGGCCAGTATGGCCGCTTTACGCGGACGGAGGATTACCGTTTTGTCAGGGTTGTCGCGCCATGCCCCCAAGGCTCAGAACGCGCCGCCGCCCGCATATACTCCACACCGTGAAGCCTGTGGGCTTGCGTCAGGTCTTGCGCTTGGGCATGTGCGCTCCTTGCTGTTGCGCCGCGCGGGCCGGGCCGCGGGCAGGGGCGGCGTGGCCGCCCGACAGGTTACAGCCGGGGATTGTTTCAGGCAGAATGCCCCCGGCAGGGTGTTTTTCGGTCATGCAGGGGCAGACGTAAGGTGAACCGCGTCCTGACCGTCTCTTTCGGCAAGCAGCACGTCCACACGTTCCTGACGGCTGGTGTTGACCGCGCGGCCCACATAGTCGGCATGTATGGGCAGTTCGCGATGGCCCCGGTCTATAAGGGCAAGCAGTTCCACGGCCCTGGGGCGGCCATAGTCCAGCAGGGCTTCAAGGGCGGCGCGGATGGTGCGGCCAGTATAGAGCACGTCGTCCACCAGTATGATCACGCGCCCGTCCACGGTTGCGGGGATGCGTGACTGGCCGATATGCGGCTGGGCCTCAAGGCTTGTCCAGTCGTCACGGTAGAGGTTGATGTCCAGCGTGCCGAGCAGCACGGGATGCCCCAGACGCTCCTGCAGCAGGCCCGCCAGACGATGGGCGAGGTCGGCGCCGCGGCGCTCGATGCCCACCAGCATGACATGGCCGCAGTCCGCGTGGCGCTCCATTATCTGGGACGCAAGGCGCTCCAGCATGCGGGTCATTTCATGTTCTTCAAGCAGCAGGGTTGTACCCATGTTTCCTCCCGTAACATCTCGCTGAGACAAGGGTAGCGCTTTTTGTGATTGAAGAAAAGTCCCCTGGTAATTGACAAGGTCGTTGCATGGCCTTAGTTACTAGGTCACCAGAAATATGGAGGACACCATGATTCAGTTGACCGATAACGCCCGCAAGGAACTCGATTCCTTCTTTGCGGACAAGAAAAAGGATCCCATCCGGATTTATCTTTCTGCCGGTTGAGGCGGCCCGCGCCTCGCACTGGCTCTGGATGAGCCTAATGATCAGGATTCAACCGAGGAACAGGCCGGGTACACCTTCTGCATGAGCAAATCCTTGCTGGATGAAGTGAAGGGCGTCACCATTGATTTGACCTACATGGGCTTTACGGTAACCCCCGAAGTGCCCTTTGCTTCCAGCGGCGACGGCGGTTGCAGCAGTTGCACGAGCTGCGGCGACCATTAATCGGGCGAAAGCCTGGTTCCCCCGCTGGCCGATGAAGCATATCTGCCTGTTTTTCGGTATTTTTTATATACTTGAAAAATATTGGAGGAACCATGCTTGAATTGACCGAAAGCGCCCGTCAGGAACTGGATGCCTACTTCAAGGGCAAGGAAAAGAGCGATATCCGCATTTACCTTGCGCCCGGCGGTTGCACCGGCCCGCGCCTTGCGCTGGCTATCGACGCTGCCACTGAAGACGACCAGAGCGAAGAACAGGGCGGTTTTACCTTCTGCATCAATAAAGACCTGCTGGGCCAGATTGAGGGCGTGAAAATCGACCTCACTCACATGGGCTTCATGGTGGAGCCCACAGTTCCCCTGCCCCAGAGTGGCGGGGGTGGCTGCTCCGGCTGCTCCGGCGGCTGCGGCGCCTAGCAGGGCAGACTGGTACAGTTGACCGGGGGCGGCCTTTGGGCCGCCCCCTCGCCGCTTCAGGGCTGCCTGTCTTGCGGCGTTCTGAAGGCTCACGGCAGCCTTCGCCGCAAGGCACGGGCATGGTGCGCCTGCACGTAGCAGCGTGTGCCCTGCCGGGCACGCCGTGATGCGTGTTTTACAGACTTTGAAAATGCGCATTTTCAAAGTTGCCATGCTTACATGGCGCGGGCATTTTTTTGCCCGCCGCCGCCCATCCGAACACAGCGGCCTTGCGCCGCATTCCCGCATTACGTCCGTGCCCGAAAACGCACGGTGCATGGAATATTTTCATGAGCAATTTCAGTACAGTATTGGCAAGCAGGGAAGGGCAGATATATATCGAGCGCAGCGGCATGGGCACACGTTGCCGCCTTGCAGCCGAAGCGCTGGCCCAGGGGCGTACCGTGGTTCTGGTGGCCCGCGACCGGGAAGAATACAACAGCGCCCGCGCCTTGCTGACGCTTTTTACGCCTGACCTTTCGCTGGCCGACAAGTCTGTTTCCGAACCCCAGTGGAGCAGCCCCTGTCTGAATCTCCCTCCCCTGAGCCAGTGGCAGGACAGAGCCTCGTGGGCATCGCGTCTTGCCGCGCTGTATGGTCTGGCCCAGGGGCGGCCGCGCTGTGTGGTGTGCAGTGTGGAAAGCCTGCTGCTGCGCCATGTGCCTCTGGATTTTTTTGCCGCACGCAATCTTGATTTGCACAAGGGCAGCGATTACGCGCCGGAACTGCTGCTGGAGCAGGCCGTTGAGTGGGGGTACGAGCGCGTTGCCATGGTAACGCGGCCCGGAGAAATGGCCCGTCGCGGTGATATTCTGGATATTTTCCCCACTGGTTACGCAAAGCCGGTTCGACTGGAATTTTTTGGCGACACACTGGATGAAATGCGTGTTTTTGACGCTGAAAGCCAGCGTTCGCTGCAGGCTTGCGATGAGCTGGTTCTTTTGCCCGCCAGCCCCCTTGCCCTTGACGCCAAAAGCCTCGCAGCGGCTCGTGATCGCTGTGATCGCATGTTTGCCGAAGGCCGCATCGGCGAAAACGAATGCTATTCCTTCAAGAAGTCTCTGGACGGCGGCGGCCTGGGGCTTTTGCCCGGCAGTGTGCTTGAAACGCCAAGCCTGTTTGAAGACTGGCTGCCCAAGGACAGCCTGTGGCTTTTGCCCGGCGAAAGTGACAGTGCCGATGCCCTGCGCGATGGCCGCCTGAGCCTCAAGGAAAGGCTGGAGGCTCCCGACGCCCCCCTGCCGCAGCCTGCCGCGCTGGCGCTGCGCAAAAGTTCGCAGCCCGCCCCCTGGAATACCTTTCAGCGCGTGTACGCCGAGCCTCTGGTTATGGGTGTGGAAGAGCGGGGGCTGGATCTGCCCGAGCGTCCTCTGCATTCCTTTACCGATCTTTTTCCCTTGCCCGGCGCGCAGGATCGCCCGTGGCAGCATCTCGCCGCAGGACTCAAGGAATGGAAGGGCAGCCGCCGTCAGGTTGTGCTGAGCTTTTCTTCCGGCAGAAGCCGTGCAAAGTTCCTGAAGCTTGCGGAACAGGACGGCATCATACCCGCTTTGCGGTATGCGCCCGATCAGCGGGGGCTGTTTGCGCTGGTTTCGCCGTTCCGCTCCGGGGCCGAGCTTGTGTGGGACGATGTGCTGGTGCTGGGCGAAGACATCCTTTACCCCAAGGCTGAAAAGACGCCCCGTGTTTCTTCCCGCGTTTTCAAGGGGCTGGACACTTTTGACGATCTCAGGCCCGGCGATCTGCTTGTCCACAGGGACTACGGCATCGGCCGCTTTGCCGGTCTGCATCATCTTGATCTCAATGCCGCGGCCAACGATTTTCTGCTGGTGGAATATTCCGGGCGCGACAAGCTCTATGTGCCTGCCGACAGGCTGGGGCTTATCCAGCGTTTCAAGGGCACTGAAGGCGTGGAACCTGCCCTTGACCGTCTGGGCGGGGCGGCCTGGGTGGCGGGCAAGGAAAAAGCGCGCAAGGCCATTGAAAAAATTGCCGCCGATCTTGTGGAAATGTATGCCTACCGCAAGGTGACCAAGGGCTTTCGCTACGATCCCCCCGGTGAGCTGTACCACGAGTTTGAGGCCACCTTCGGCTTTGAAGAAACGCCCGATCAGGCCAAGGCCATTCAGGATGTGCTGGACGATATGGACAGGCCGCGTCCCATGGATCGCCTTGTGTGCGGCGATGTGGGCTTCGGCAAGACAGAGGTGGCCCTGCGTGCGGCTTTTCGCGCGGCCTCCGAAGGGCGGCAGGTTGCCCTGCTGTGTCCCACCACGGTGCTGGCCGAGCAGCATTATCAGACGTTTCGCGCGCGTCTGGCGGGTTTTCCCGTCAACGTGGGGCTGCTCAGCCGTTTTGTGACGCGCCCCAGGCAAAAAGAGGTGCTCAAGGCTGCCGCTGCCGGGCAGATAGACATTCTTATCGGCACGCACCGCATACTTTCCAGCGATGTAAAGCTGCCCAACCTGACATTGCTCGTGCTGGACGAGGAGCAGCGTTTCGGCGTGCGCCACAAGGAAAAGCTCAAGGCTCTCAAAAAGAACGTGGACGTGCTGACGCTCACGGCCACGCCCATACCGCGCACCCTCCAGCTTTCCATGTCCGGCATCCGCGAGCTTTCCATCATCGAAACCGCGCCGCAGGATCGCAAGCCTGTCGCCAGCGCCGTGCTGCGCAAGGACGACAATGTGTTGCGCAAGGTGCTGGAACGGGAGATTGAACGGGAAGGGCAGGTGTTCTGGGTCTATAACCGCGTGCAGGGGTTGGAGCGCGTGGCTGAATATGTGCGCGGCCTTGTGCCCGCCGCCCGGGTGGGCATGGCCCACGGGCAGATGTCCGAGGCCGAGCTTGAAGACACCATGCACAGGTTCTGGCACGGTGAACTGGACGTGCTGGTCTGCACATCCATTGTGGAGTCCGGGCTGGACTTTCCCCGCGCCAACACGCTTGTGGTGGATCAGGCACAAATGTTCGGCCTTGGGCAGCTGTACCAGCTGCGCGGGCGGGTGGGCCGCAGTGACAGGCAGGCTTACGCCTTTTTTGTGGTTCCTGATGCCGAGCGCCTCACGGCTGTGGCCGAAGAGCGCCTGCGCATCATTCTTGACATGGACTATCTGGGCGCAGGCTTTCAGGTGGCCATGGAAGATTTGCGTCTGCGCGGGGCCGGGAATATACTGGGTGAGGTGCAGTCCGGGCACATGTGCCGGGTGGGGCTGGATCTTTATCTTGAGATGCTTGAGGAGGCCGTGGGCCGCCTCAAGGGCACGCCCGAAAGTCTGGTCAGCGAAACAGAGCTTACCCTTGGCCTGCCTGCCCATATTCCGGCAGCGTATATTGATGACGGTCGCGAGCGGCTGCGCTGCTACAAGGCGCTTACTTCCGCTCAGGGCGGGGCCGCGCGCGAGGAAACGGCCCTTTCCATTCGCGACCGTTTCGGTCCCTTCCCCGAGGAACTGACGAACTTTCTGGCAGTGCTGGACTTCAAGCAGTTTCTTACGGAACTGCAGGTGCAGAAGGCCGATGTGCACCGTGAGCATGTGCGCCTGATCTGGCCCGACGGGCAAACGGCCGTGCTGCCCGAGCGCATTGTGGCGCTGGCCGCGTCCATGCCCGGTGCGCGGATGCAGCCTCCGGCCGGGTTGACCCTGCCACTGGCGAAAGATATGCCCTTTGCCGAGGGGCTTGACAGATTGCGGCAGGCACTGGAAGACATACGTACGCCTGTCGCGAAAAAAACCGAAGAAAAGGCTCCCGCCTGATTGCTGGCGACCGGGGCCGTTCTGCCTTCCGCTGTTCTTCCGGCACGTGTTTTGTGGGGAAAGGATGTCTATGCCCTTGCTGCCTTCTGTTTTTCGCTCTTTTTTCAGCGCGCTCCCGGCAGCCGGGTTCGCGCTGTTTCGTCGCCGGTTGCGCTCGTCTGGCCTGATAGGCCCGTCTGGCATGGCTGGCCCGGCGCTGCTTGTCTGCTGTCTGCTTTTGGGCGGCTGCCTTGAAGGACGCCTGCCCGAAGGTGTTGTGGCGACGGTCAACGGCGATCCCATTTACCTGCGCACCGTGCAGGCCCTGCTGGACGGCCGCTCTGCCACTCTGGACACCATGCAGCGGCCTTCGCTGGAAAACATGAAGCGCCAGTACGGCGACGCGCTTGGCACACTCATCATCTATACACTGGTGAATCAGGAATTGCGCACGCTGCAGATTCCCGTCACTGATTCCGCTGTGGAGTCCGCCGTGGCGCACGTGCGTGCGGATTATGGTGGAGAAGAGGAGCTGGCGCGCTTTCTTGCGGAGGAGTCGCTGGACGTCAATGAATGGCGGTTGCTCATGCGCGACCATCTTGCCGTGCAGAGCTTTGAAAAGCGCGTTCTTTTGCCCGGCATCCGCATTTCTCTGGATAATGTGCGTGGCTATTACAAGGAACACGAAGCGGAATTCAACTTGCCTGAAACGCTGGACATCTGTTTGATTTCTGCCGCAGACCGTCAGGGCGTGGACAGTTTTTGCGCCTCTTTTTCCTCGGTGGGGCCGGTTCGTGAAGAACAGGCCGGTGAGGTGCTTTTGCAGTGCGTGGAGGCCGATGCGGCCCAATTGCCGAAAGAGTCGCAAAAAGGTCTGGAAAGGCTCTCTCCCGGGCAGTGCCTGCCGCCACGGCAGGAGGGTGACCGCTGGCTGGGGCTGGCGCTGGTGCGGCGCAATGCGGCACACGTCATGAGTGTGGCCGAGGCGTATCCGCTCATAGAAAATATTCTGCGCGAGCGGGAGAAAGAGGCGGCTTTCGAGCGCTGGCTTGCTGCCGCCCTGTCGCGCGCCAGGGTGCGTGTGAATCCCGACCTTGCGCCTGATCTGCTGACCCCGCCCTCGGCTCGAACCCCCGTGCGTGAAGGCGCTTCCAGCGGTTCTGTCGACGGTAACGGAACTGGCGGCACAAGTGTGCCTGCCGAAGAGGGGGAGGGTGAAAATCAGGGAGGACCGGGAGAAACGGAAGGCCGGGGCAGCCCCGCTACGGAAAGCTCCGGTCAGGGAATGTAGGAGCGGCGGCGCCTGTCCCCCGGCCAATGGCCGGCAAGCCACGTCCGGGGATGCCGGATATGCCTGCCGATACAGAATGTTGCCATGTCGATGTTTCATGTTGTCTAGATGTAGAGCAATTTCACTTTGAAATTGCTCTGGCGGCTGCGTGAGCAGACGTTCGCCACGGAGGCGTAAGCGCAGTTTACCTGCGCGGTTAAACGCCGAAGTGAGCGTGCCTTAAACTTTGAGAATGTATATTCTCAAAGTTAATCTGCTCTATTATGTTAAGGCGCTCACTACAGCGCCTGCGGTGCAAGTGCACAGTGGCCCGTCCCTGTCGCCGGAGCAGATTGCCTTTACGTCTGCGCTGCGGGCGTCTGCTCACGCAATCGCCGGAGCAGTTGCAAAGCGAAAATGCTCCAGGGTGCAAAAGCTCCAAGTCTTTCGGCAAAGGGTCAGACCGGGCCTGCACCCTGGTGGCGGACGTCTGTTTTGCAGCTGTCAGGGCCTCGCGCCTGCCGGGCAGACATTGCATGTCGCGCTGTTTTGGGCTAAAAATCTAAGGATAAACAGGCGCACTGCGTCTTACATGAGGGAGAAACCTGTGAGGAAGACACTTGTTTTGCTGCTGGCGGTCATGCTTTTGGCCGCATGCGGCGTACAGGCCGCCCAGCTCAATAAAGTGGCCGCCGTGGTCAATGGTCAGGTCATTACCATGTTCGATCTGCAAAAAAACGCCTTGCCTGATCTGGTGCGCGCCAGACTCAACCCGGATAATCCCGCTGACGCCAAGCAGGTCGATGCTGTTTTTCGCAAGGTTCTGGACATGATGATCATGGATATCCTCATTGCTCAGGAAGCCAGAAGGCTGAAGGTCAGCGTATCGCCCACAGAGATTGACAACGAGATTGCCAAACTCATGCAGGGTCGCAACATGACCAAACAGCAGTTTGAGGAACAGCTTGCCAAACAGAAAAGCAGTGTTGCTGAACTTCGTGGAAATATTGAAAAAAGCCTGTTGAGGCAAAAGATCATGAGCATGGAGGTCGGCCGCAAGGTTGTGGTCACCCCCGAGGAAATCCGCGCCTATTACGAGGCACACAAAGACACCATGTACGACCGTACCGGCCTGCACATGGGGGTCATGGTGTACTCGCCCAAGGTGAATGCCGCGTCCATTGCCGCCCAGATACGCTCCGGTTCGCTGACGTTTGAAGAAGCGGCGCGCAAGTATTCCATCGCTCCCAACAAGGAAAAGGGCGGTGATATGGGGCCGGTGGAATGGGATCGCCTGAACCCCGAGTGGGAAGGCCGCCTTGCCACGATGAAGCCGGGTGATGTGACAGAGCTTTTTGATCTGCAGGGGCATAAGGCCCAGGTGCATCTTTTCCGCCCCGGTGGCGGAGGCATGAAAATGCTCAGCCTTGAAGAAGCCAAGCCGCAGATTGACGCCCTCTTGCGGCAGCCCAAGGCGATGGAACGTTTTGACGACTATACTGGTCAGTTGCGCAGCAAGGCCGTGATAGACATCCGCCTGTAGCGCGTCTGACCGGGCGCAGCGCGGCCGTGGTTGCCCCGGCCCGCAGCGCCGTTCCGGTTGCGGCCGGGCCTGAATGGCCCGTGCTGCGCCGCCGGCAACAGCCGCCCACGGGGCGGCAAAGACCTTTACCGAGGCTTTGCATGACCTTAGAGGAATTGGGTGCGGCTCTGCGCGCCGAGCGTGAGCAGAGGGGGCTGAGCATCGAAGATGCGGCCAATCATCTGAAGATAGGCGCACGCCTTTTGCGCGCCCTGGAGGCGGGGGACACGTCTTCTTTGCCGCATCTTGCGTATACCAAGGGTTTTATCCGTTCCTATTCCGCCTACGTGGGCCTTTCGACCGAAGAGGTCGGCGCGGCTCTGGCAACGCTGGAAGCCAACAGTGAGGAAGCCGCCGCGCAGCATTCGGGTCCGCCGGAAATCTATCTGGCCCCTCGCCGCAACTTCAAGCCTTTTTTCATGGCTCTTGTGCTGATCTTGCTGGGCCTCGGCGTTTATGTGGCATGGCAGCAGGGCGCTCTTGAATTTTTGAACAGCCAGACACGGCGCATGGCACAGCCCGCGCCCATGCAGAGGCCCGACACGGCTGACAGCCCGGCTCCGCTTTCTTCAACCAGAGCTGGAGCGGAGGGCGCGCGTGCGGACAGTCCTGCCCGACAGTCCGGCGGCACGGAGCAGTCACCGGCCGCGTCCGGGGCCGCATCCGCTGTTCCTGCCGCGCCGTCTGCTGCATCAGGTGTTGCGCAGCGTGCCGAGACGCCGGCCGGTTCCCCGGCGGCCCCCGTGGCTGCCTCCCCGGCCGCGCCTGCATCCCCTGCGGCTTCCGCCACAGGAGCAGGCACTGAAAGGCCCGCAGTGGCCGGGCCGCACAAGGTCATCATTACCGCCACCGAAGAATGCTGGGTGCATTCCAGCGCCGATAATACCGACACAAGGCAGTTTTCGTTGCGCAAGGGCGATACCTTTGCCCTTACTTTCAGCAAAAGCCTCGAATTGAAGCTTGGCAACGCCGGCGGAGTGCGCATTCGCTATGACGGTGAGGAACTTCCGCCCGTGGGCAGCAGCGGTCAGGTTCGCACCCTTACTTTTCCCCCGGCGCGACAATGACGGAATGGGCCGATCACGCGCTTGTGCTGCGCATGGGGCACTTTCGTGAGTCGGACCTCTGGCTGAAAACCCTGTGCCGCAAACACGGCCTGCTGACGCTGTTCGCCTTTGGGGGCAGCAGAAGCAGGCGTCGTTTTTGCGGCTGCCTCGATGTGCTCAACAGCCTGCACTGCCGCGTCAAGGCATCGCCGCGCGGGGGCTTTCTGAATCTTGAAGAAGCCGTGCTGCTTGGCGGGCCGCAGGCGCTCAGGCAGGACTGGCGTCGCATGGGTCTTGCGGCCAATTGCCTGCGTTTTGTGGAGGCCCTTGGCGTCAACGATGACGGTGCGGACGAGGCCTTCGCTCTGGTTGAGGACATGCGGCGCACCCTTGAAGAAGCTCCGGCTCTGCCTGCGCTGTTTCCACTTTTTTTCCGTCTTCGCCTCGCCGGAGCTTTGGGGTTTGCCCCCAGCCTTGATGTATGCGGCCTGTGCGGCACAGATGTGAACGGCCCCGTGCAGTTTGTGGTGGATGAAGGGCATGTTCGTTGTCCGTCGTGCCGCGCACAGGCGGGGCCTGTGCGTTATGGTGTGGAATTGAGCGCCGACGGGCTTGACCTTTTACGCCATGTGCAGCAAGAATTGCCATCCGGCTGGCACGCGGGGGAACTGCCCTCGGCGGACCGCCGGGCCTGTTCCAGGGTTATTGACGGCTTTGTGCAGTACCATCTGGGACTGGCGTGGGAGGGGGGCTTTTTTCGCCGCGTGTAACTGGCCGTTTTTCGTCGTCGCTGTGTGTGCGGCCTTGCGGGTCGGCCCCGGGCTTGCTTGTCTGGCAGGGGCAGGCGCTTCAGGGCTGTTTCGCCTTGAAACGGTTCCGGTGGCTGCGTGCGCAGGCGTTCGCCATCGAGGCGCACGTGCAGGCAGCTGACGCGTGCAGGGCGAAGTGGGCGTCTTACAGGCTTTGTTAATATATATTTTCAAAGTTGCAATGCTATAAAAAGGAGCCGCTGGTCAGCGAATTTTTGCCTTCTGTCGCCGCAACGGCAGGGCCGGGCGCGGGTGTTCACCCGCAGCGTCACGTCGTTCATGCCGTTGCCCCGCCAGGAAGCAAAAACCTTCTGACCAGCCTTCCAAAGGACAGCACATGTATTTTCAGGACGTGATTCTCACCCTACAGAATTACTGGGCCGGGCAGGGCTGCGTTATCGAGCAGCCGTCGGGCGTGGAGTGCGGGGCCGGAACCTTCAACCCCCATACCTTTTTGCGGGTTATTGGTCCCGAGCCCTGGAACGTGGCCTATGTGGAGCCTTCGCGGCGTCCCACTGACGGGCGCTATGGCGAAAATCCCAATCGCCTGCAACGCTATTTCCAGTTTCAGGTCATCATGAAGCCCTCGCCGGACAACGTGCAGGACCTGTATCTGCAAAGCCTCAACGCCTTGGGCATCAATCCCGCTCAGCACGATATCCGCTTTGTGGAAGATGACTGGGAATCGCCCACGCTGGGAGCCTGGGGCCTTGGCTGGGAAGTGTGGCTCAATGGCATGGAAGTGAGCCAGTTCACCTATTTTCAGCAGGTGGGCGGCATCGATCTTGCCCCGGTAAGCGTGGAGCTGACCTACGGGCTTGAACGGCTGGCCATGTATCTTCAGGGCGTGGAATCCGTATATGATCTGGCCTGGAACAAGGATGTGACCTACGGCAACATCTACCACCAGAACGAAGTGGAGCAGTCGCGCCATAATTTTGAGGCCAGCGATGCCCAGATGCTGCTGCGTCACTTCAATGATTTTGAAGGCCAGTGCAAGGCCATGCTTGAGCTGGGCCTGCCCTGGCCTGCCTACGACTATTGCCTGAAGTGTTCGCATACCTTCAACCTGCTGGACGCGCGCGGGGCCATATCCATTACGGAGCGCACCGGCTACATTGGCCGGGTGCGGGCTCTGGCGGCGGGCGTGGCCCGTCTGTACGCGGCTCAGCGCGAAGAACTGGGCTATCCCATGCTCAAAAAGGATGCGAGGTAAAGCCGTGGCTACCTTTGTGCTCGAAATCGGCAGTGAAGAGCTGCCTTCCCGTTTTCTGGCTCCCGAAGAAGCCGAACTTTCCACCCGTTTTACCGCCGCCCTTGAAGAAGCGGGCCTTGAATACGGCAGCCTGTGTGTCATGAGCACGCCGCGCCGCGCCGTGGTCACGGTTGAAAACCTCAATCCCGTGCAGATCGAGCGGGAAGAGGTGGTCTCCGGCCCGCCCGTGCGTGTGGCCTATGATGCCGAGGGCAAGCCCACCAAGGCGCTGGAAGGTTTTGTCCGCACCAATGGCTGCACTCTGGAAGACGTTTTTCAGCAAGAAACTGAAAAAGGCACTTACATCGCCGTGCGCAAACGCACCGGCGGCGCGGCCGCAAGCGAACTGCTGGCTGTCATGTGTCCGGCCATCATTACGGCGCTTCCCTTTGCCAAGCGCATGCGCTGGGGCAATCACGCGCTGGCCTATGCCCGCCCGCTGCGCTGGATTCTGGCCCTGCTGGACGATCAGGTCATTCCGTTTGAGGTCGGCCCCATGATTTCGGGGCGCGAGACCTGCGGCCACCGCATCCACGGCGCAGGCCCATTCTCCGTTGCGCGCGCCGAGGAGCTTCCGGCCATCCTGGCAGGTTCCTGCGGCATCACCCTTGACTCCCCGAAGCGTCGGGAAAGCATTGTGGATGGCGGCAACAGGCAGGCACAGGCCGTGGGCGGCAAGGTGCTCTGGAAGGACAGCCTGCTTGACGAAGTGCAGGGCCTTGCGGAACATCCCGTGCCGCTGCTGGCCGACTTTGATCCGGCCTATCTTGAAGTGCCGCGCGAAGTTCTGCTGACCAGCATGGAAAGCCACCAGAAAAGTTTTGGCATTGAAGGGGCCGATGGCCGCCTGCTGCCGCACTTTTTGACCGTGCTCAACATCACCCCTGAAGACATGAGCATTGTCAAGCGCGGGTGGGAAAGGGTGCTGCGCGCCCGTCTGGAAGACGCCCGCTTTTTCTGGCAGGCCGACCTGCGTGAAGGCTTTGACCATTGGCTGCAAAAGCTTGATTCGGTCATCTTTATCGGTGGCCTTGGCAGCATGGGGGACAAGACGCGCCGTCTTGAAGCCCTGTGCCGCTGGCTGGCGGAAAAGTGCGCTCCTGACCTTGCCGCTGATGCGGCGCGTGCGGGAAGGCTTTCAAAAGCCGACCTCGTCAGCGGTCTTGTTGGCGAGTTTGACACCCTGCAGGGCGTCATGGGTGGTATTTATGCCGGGCGCAAGGGGGAAAGTGCTGCCGTGGCGCAGGCCGTGGCGGAGCAGTACCTGCCTGCCGGGCCGGATTCGCCCCTGCCGGGCAGCATGTGCGGGGCGCTGCTGTCTCTGGCCGACAAGGCCGATACGCTGGCGGGCTGCTTCGGGCTGGGGATGATCCCCACAGGCGCGGCCGACCCCAACGGGCTTCGTCGCTGCGCTCTGGGCATCATCCGTATTGTGCTCGACTTTGGTCTGCGGCTCGACATGCGCGAGGTTTTTGCCAGGGCGCAGGAGCTTTACGGCGACAGGCAATGGAAACTGCCCCCGGCCGAAGCACTGGACAAGCTTATGGAATTTTTTGGCGCAAGGCTGCGCAACTATTTCATGAGTCAGGGGCAGGATACCTTGCTGGTGGATGCCGCGCTGGGCGCGGGCACGGCTCAGGTAAAGGACTGCGGCGAACGTCTGGAAGCTTTGGCGACCTTCAGCCGCGAGGCGGGTTTTGCCGAAGCCGCGCAAACCTTCAAGCGTGTGGCCAATATCCTGCGCAAGCAGGGACAGGCCGAGGATATTCCGGCCCAGTGGCAGGCGGAGCTTCTGCATGAAGATGCGGAAAAAGCCCTGGCTGCTACGCTGGATGACCTGTTGCCGGAACTTGACCGCATGTGGTCGGCGCGTGATCACGCCGCCGCTCTGGCCTGCCTGAGCAATGTGCGCCCGGCGGTGGACGCCTTTTTCGACGGCGTGATGGTCATGTGCGATGATGCAGCCCTGCGGCGTAACCGTTTGGCCATGCTTCAGGCTCTGGGCGGTCGTTTTGCCCGTCTGGCGGACTTTGCGGCACTGCAGATGTAAGTTTGTCCACGCGGCGCGGCAGGGCCGTTTTGCCCCCGCGCCGCGCATGTTCAGACTGTGGCCCATGCTGTAACACAGCGCACGGCCAACAGATACAGGCGAAGCGCTTTCGCGGCCCCAGGCTGTTCTGGGGGGCGTTGTAGATCAGCCCCTTGCGGCAACAAAACAAGTATCTTGTAAAAAAACGGCGCGTTTGCTTGACAGCCATAAGGCCCTATGCTAACAACCCGTCTTCGCGATAGCGCAACATATTTCAGACTCATGGCTTGCCGGTGCAAGCCCAACATAGTGGAGGATTACCGTGGCAAACCATAAGTCAGCCATCAAGCGTCACAGGCAGAGCGTAGAAAGAGCCGGCCGCAACCGCGCCGTGCGCACTCGCGTCAAGAACGCCATCAAGCAGGTGCGCGCCGCCATTACCGGCAGCGACAAGGCTCAGGCCGGTGAAGCTCTGGTGGCCGCCACTTCCGTGCTTTCCAAGGCCGCCGGAAAGGGCGCCATGCACTGGAAGAAGGCCGCGCGTAAAATTTCGCGTCTGGCCCGTGCTGTCAACAGCATCGAAGCCCAGTAGTTTTCAGTGGCCGCTTTTTGGGCGGCCAGACGAGTGAGGGGCGGCTTGATCTGCCCAAAAGTTCTGGTGTCTGAGTGCGGCGCGCTGGCGTGACCGCAGAGCGCTTTTCTAAGCGCATGCTGATTGAAAATTTCAACTAAGTTCGCAGATTTTCAAAAAATATTTTGAAAAAAAGCTTGACCGCCACTGCAACTTGATATAGTTTCCTCTTGTTACGCGCTCGTAGCTCAGCTGGATAGAGCAACAGGCTACGAACCTGTAGGTCAGGAGTTCGAATCTCTTCGAGCGCGCCACATAAGAATCAAGCCCTTACGGTGAAAACTGTAAGGGCTTTTTCTGTGGGCAACGGTTCGGACGCATGCCTTTGCGTGTCGCTGTGCCTTTGTGTTCACTATACCTTTGCGTAACACTATGACATTGCGTGACACTATGGCATTGCGTGGCGGGCGCCAAGAAACCGGTAGCAAGAATAAGCGGGCGTGCTTGTTGGCACTGATTTGCACGCAACTTGGCACGCGCGAGCGCATGATAAAAAGCGGGATTTAGCCCCGCTTTTGTGTTGTTATCAGCACGCAGTCTCGGGCTTGGGGCAGTGCAGGGCCGTTGCCTTAGATGCGGGCGGTAAGCATGCTCGTTCACCCTCTCCTGACTTCGACGCTGAAGGCTTTCTTCCAGGAGCCGGATGTGGCCCGGCGCAAAGGTGCAGGCGCAGCTTGAGGCGTTGCCCGAAGGGCTTGGATGCTTCAGGAGTGGCACGCAGGGAACTACGCTTGCAGGCTGTGTAGCGATCGGTCTGTTTTCACGCAATCACTGTTGCCATGCGTAAGGCTCGCAGGTTCGTCAACGACTGCCACGAAGACAGCAGAGTCATGTCTTTGCGCTGTTGCGCGCTGAAGCGGAGGCGCCGCAGGCTTTAAGGGAGTGCATCTTTCAAGGTTGATCTGTTCTGGCGGGGCGCAACCCTTGCGCCTGTGCCGCAGATGCTGTCCAATCCGCCCGGATGTTTTGCTTGGTGCTTTTTTCGGCAGAAACCGCCGACACGCTGGGCATGTTGATTGATACATCGGTATGGACGCGCGGGAGCGAAAAGCGGGGCAAACCCCGCCATTTTTGTTTTGGGCACAGGTTTTGGCGCATGGCTCAGAGCAAATCCCTGAGCCATCTGAACGGATTCGGGCACAGATTCGGGTGCGGATTCGGCTGAAGACCGCCAGCGATTGATAACGACAGCGGGGCTGTCTGCTGACAGCGAAGCCGTTCAGTTCATCGAATCAGCATGCATGCAGCGCAATGAGCATCTCCTGATCTGAAACGACGCGTGCCCTGAGCGCGTTGATCAGGTTGTCTGCCCCCTCGCAGGGGCCTGGAAGGGGGCTTTGCTCGCAGGATGATGATCATGCCGTTATCCGCCTCGAGACCGCCTGGAGGCATCCCTGACCGTCTCCTGCGGTGTGCGCGCGTTATCCGGGTGCAAGGGGCTGAGAAGTACTGGCTGGAGTCGAAAGCTCTATCTTGGTATCTGCCATCTGGGAGAGCTAGAAAAACGAAAAAAGGCTGCATTTTTCATGCAGCCTTTTTCAAAGCTATCCCTTGGGCAAGGCCCTGTGGGTATCTGCTGAGGTTTTGTTTTAACCTCTTGTAATCAGTGGCGTCCCCAAGGGGATTTGTAGGTGTACTGTAAGTATCTGATTTGGATATTTATCACGCCAGGAAAACTTGTCAATGCCTACGCAAATGCCTACAAATACAACATGTTAAAATGCATTTCCTTGGCAATTTTGGCTAACCTCTCAAGTCAGTGCAGGCAAGCCGAACCTTGCCGTTTGCAAAATGGATGGAAATGGGTGGCTTTGTGGCTTGACAAAATGGATGTTTGTGGGTGTATAAATGGACATGATAAACACTGACACTCTGAACATCACGCCAGAACTCCTTGGTCTGATTGCGGAAATTGACGAGTTCAAAGGCGCGTGGAAGGCTCTGGGGACTCTTGCCCCGGAAAGGCTGTCCGCCCTGCGCCGGGTTGCTACCATTGAAAGCATCGGTTCTTCCACCCGCATTGAGGGGAGCAAACTTTCCGACAGTGAAGTGGAAAAACTGCTGTCCAATCTCGCCATCCAGTCTTTTGCCTCGCGTGATGAGCAGGAAGTTGCCGGATATGCCGAAACTATGGAACAAATATTTCAATCCTGGGAATACATCCCACTGACAGAAAACCACGTCCGCCAGCTTCACCGGGATTTGTTGCGACACAGCGACAAAGATGAGCGCCATCGCGGTAATTACAAAACTTCCCCGAACAGTGTGGCGGCCTTTGACGAGCATGGCAAGCAGATCGGTATCGTCTTTGAAACTGCCTCACCCTTTGATACTCCCCGGCTCATGCGCGAACTGATCGAGTGGACAAATGCCGCGCTGGAAACCAAAAGCCTGCACCCTTTGCTGGTGGTAGGCGTTTTCACTGTGGACTTTTTGGCAATCCACCCATTTCAGGATGGAAACGGACGCTTGTCGCGCATTCTGACCACTCTTTTGCTGCTGCGCTGCGGCTATGCCTATACGCCATATAGTTCGCTTGAAAGCGTGATCGAGAACAGCAAAGAGGGCTACTATCTGGCCTTACACCAAACCCAAACCACTATCTGTACTGATGCTCCCAACTGGCAGTCATGGTTATTGTTCTTCCTGCGCGCATTGCATCAGCAAATGAAGCGTCTGGAAAAGAAAGTGGAGCGTGAACATATCGTGTTAGCCGCTTTGCCGGAACTCTCCCTGAAAATTTTGGAGTACGCCCGTGATCATGGCAGAGTTACAATCAAAGATATGGTCGTCCTGACTGGAGCCAGCCGCAACACCCTGAAAGAGCATTTCCGCAAGCTGGTGGAGAACCGGCAACTGACTATGCATGGTAGAGGCCGGGGGGTGTGGTATCGGATTGGATGACAGGATATATTCCCGTCCGTTGAGAGCAAATTGACAAGCCCGCTTGTTCGGATAAAAACGGGCGAAAAACAGAATATCTGTAGTTAAATTATAAGGATTATTTGTGCTTGGAGCTATTATTGGAGATATTGTTGGTTCGCGCTTTGAATGGAACAATATCAAGACAAAAGAATTTGAATTGCTCACATATCAGTGCAGTGCCACTGACGACAGCATCATGTCGCTTGCGATAGCGCAGGCAATTCTGATGTCTCGTAGCGACTATTCCGACTTGGGTGCTCTTGCCATTCAGTGCATGCGCGACATTGGCAGGCATTATCCCGATTGTGGCTATGGTGGCATGTTCCAACGCTGGATGTTTGCTGATACCCTGCAGCCGTATAATAGTTTCGGTAATGGGGCGGCCATGCGTGTTAGTGCCTGTGGCTTCGCGGCAACCTCGCTAGAGGAACTCAAGCTGCTTTCTCAGAGAGTAACAGAGGTTACGCATAATCACCCGGAAGGCCTTAAAGGCGCAGAAGCGACAGCCGTCTGTATTTTCTTGGCTAAGAATGGGAAAAATATTCTCGATATCCGCGACTATGTGAACGCCCATTATTATCCGCTAAATTTTACTCTGGATGGAATCCGCGACACCTATGCATTTGATGTGACCTGCCAAGGAACTGTCCCGCAGGCGATAATGGCTTTTCTTGAGTCCACCAGCTTTGAGGATGCGATTCGTAACGCTATTTCTATTGGTGGTGATAGCGATACCTGAGGTAGGCTGGAAAAAACGGACGCCATAGTTCATATCCATATGAGGAGGTTC
>CAJMLK010000041.1 GCA_905214305.1 uncultured bacterium | reverse complement strand
CTCATTTCATTCGTTAACTGCTCTAAAGCCCCGCGAAAACCGGCGGCGCATATTCCGTTTTTTTCATGCCGGTCCCCGGAAAGGATGACCCATGCACATCGCTGAAGGCGTTCTGTCTCCCCCTGTTCTGGCCGCAGGCTACGCGCTTGCGGTTGCCGGTACGGCTGTGGGCCTTCGCAAGCTGGATTATGACAGGCTCATGACCGTAGCGATTCTGGCCGCGGTCTTCTTTGTCGGCTCTCTTATCCATGTACCCATCGGGCCTTCCAGCGCGCACCTTATCCTGAACGGACTGCTGGGAGTTTTGCTGGGGTGGGCGGTTTTTCCTGCCATTCTGGCGGCTCTTGCCCTGCAGGCCCTGCTGTTCCAGTACGGCGGTCTGGTGGTTCTTGGGGTCAACAGCTTTACCATGGCCTTTTCCGGTCTTGTGGCGTGGTATGTTTTTCTGGGGATTACGCGCCTCTGGCCCGGCCCGCGCGGATTGCGCGTCGCGGCCTTTTGCGGCGGCGCCGTGGGAGTGCTCGGTGCGGGGCTGTTGACGGCGCTGGCCCTTGCCTTCAGCGACGAAGGCTTTCTTGCGGCCGCCAGACTTCTCTTTCTGGCCCATCTGCCCATCATGCTGATTGAAGGCCTTATCACCATGTTCACCGTGGGCTTCATAGCCAGGGTACGACCGGAAATGCTGCAATTCGCAAAGCACGGAAACGACGGCTGAGCGCCAGAAGGCAGCCCTGGGAAATGCGCCCGCAGCAAATTACCCCCCTGCCGTGTGGGAGCAGCATAGACAGATGGATCTGAACTGCACTGCGAACTCATGCTCCTGCGCTGCCGAGATCGCCATAGCGCGAAAAAAATCGCACAGCAGGATGGCCTTGCAAAAAATTTCTGAGCGGAAAGGATTGCACATGTATTACTGCAATATAAAATCGCGCCTCCATTCCACAAAAAGTGATACCCACCGCTCGCCCTGTCGGCCTTTTTGCATGCAGGGGCGCGCATCGTCGCTTTGCACGTCCTTATCTGTCTGCCTTCTGGCTGCCGTGGTGTATTTTTTTTCCTGCACACCCGCTCTGGCCCACAGGGTCAACATCTTTGCATGGACTGAAGGCCCCCAGGTCATGGTGCAGTGCGGCTTCAGCGGCGGCAGCAACGTAAAAAACGGCAAGATTACCGTATATGATGCCGCCAATAACGCCGTTCTGCTTGAAGGCCTTACCGACGCCAACGGCATGTTCCATTTTGACGTACCGCCTCAGGCCGTAAAGCACGGTTTGCGCATTCGCATCAATGCAGGCGAGGGGCATCAGAACGAATGGCAGCTTGACGCGGAAGAACTGGCCCAGACCTCGGCGCCTTCTGACAGCATTCCCGTGCAGCCAGAAAAAACAGCCCCTGCGGGCGGCACACAAGCTGCGGACACGGCCGCTCCCGGGCGGCCTTCCACCACACAGACCCGGCCTGCGGCGGCAGGGGGCAGCGCGTCCCCGGCCAGCATGGCGGAGATACGTGCCAGCGTGGACGCTGCCCTTGAAGCTCAGGATGCCCGCATCAACGCCCTGCTGGAATCGCGTCTGGCGCCGCTGCGCCGCCAGCTGGCGGAAATGCGGCAAGACGGGCCGGGCTTGCGTGAAATAGCCGGCGGCATGGGCTGGCTTGTGGGTTTGGCAGGGATAGCCCTGTATTTTCGTTCACGCCACAGGTAAGCCAGCATGGTCCGCAATGTTTGATCAGCCCTTTGTACGTCCCTCAGCCATCCAGAGTCTGGACCCGCGTGTGCGCATGGCCGCGGCCGCTCTGGCGGCACTGTGCATTTCGCTGCTGCACGATGTGCCTGCATGCTGTCTGGGCCTTGCGCTTGGTCTGCTCTTGCTGGCTGCTGCCAGACCGCCCCTGCTGCCGCTCTTGCGCCGTCTGGCTGTGGTCAATATTTTTGTGGCTTTTCTGTGGTGTGTCACGCCCATTACCATGCCGGGACGCGAAGTCTTCAGCTGGGGTCCCGTCAGCGTCAGCGCGGAAGGGCTGCATCTGGCCCTGCTGGTGAGCATCAAGTCCAATGCCATTGTGTGCATTTTTCTGGCGCTGGTTGCCAGCATGAACACCACCACTGCCGGGCGCGCCCTTGAATGCCTGCACTGCCCGCGCAAACTGGTCTTTCTTTTCCTGTTCACGGCGCGGTATGTGCATGTTATCGCGCAACAGTGGCAAAGCCTGAGCGTGGCCGCCCGCCTGCGGGGCTTTCGCCCCAAAAGCGACATGCACACCTACCGCACACTGGCGTCACTGCTGGGACTTTTGCTGGTGCGCAGCTATGAACGCTCCCTGCGCGTTCGCGAGGCCATGCTGCTTCGTGGATTTTCAGGGCAATTCCATTCAGTGGCGATGTTCAAGGCCCGTCCTCTGGACGTGCTGTTTGTCGTATTTGTGCTGCTCTGCCTTACGGGCATCGTGGCCGTAGAATACAGGGATACTCTTTATGGCTGATACTGCGGATACGACACGCGCCATCTTTGCTCTGGAAAACGTCCACTTCAGCTATGAGCGCGATGGACAGCGCCATGCGGTGCTCAATGGCGTTGATCTGGCCCTCATGCCGGGGCAGCACGTGGGCTTTTACGGTCCCAACGGCAGTGGAAAAACAACGCTTTTCCGCTGCATCACCGGCCTGTCGCGCCCGCAGCAGGGCACTGTGCGCTTTCACGGGCGCACGCTGCAGGCCGAAAAAGACTTTTATCATCTTCGTTGCGCCGTGGGCTTTGTGCTTCAGCACGCCGAAGACCAGCTTTTTTTCCCTTCGGTGCTTGAAGATGTGGCCTTTGGACCGCTGAATCTGGGTTTTTCGCCGGAAGAAGCCCGGCAGCGCGCGCTTGAAACCCTGCGGCATATTGGTCTTGACGGCTTTGAAAACCGACTGACGCACAGGCTTTCCGGCGGCGAAAAAAAACTGGTTTCTCTCGCTGCCGTGCTGGCCATGCATCCGGAAGCCCTGCTGCTGGACGAACCGACCAACGGGCTGGACAGCGAGGCGCGCCAGCACATTACCGATGTTTTGCGCGGGCTTGATACTGCCCGTATAACCATCTCCCACGACTGGGATTTTCTGGCGCAGGTTTCTTCCACCTACCTCACGCTGGACAAGGGGCGTCTGAACGCCGATGCCCCGGACTTTACCCATGCCCACACACATGCGCACCCGCTTGGCAACGAGCCGCATGCCCATATGCCTTAAACGGGACTGTTTGCCCTGCCGTCATCACGGCTCCGGCAACGGCATCAGCCTGATGATATCTAGCCCGACCCATATCTTTGACGAGACGCAATAAAGCCTCACGCGCCCCTCGTCCGCCTCCAGTTCATGCCGCCTTTTTTCGCCACGCGGACTCAGGAATACTGGATTTATATTCGTATATCCATTATCCTGAACACGTTGCTGTTTTTCCTGCATGCCCCATGCAAAACGGCAAGCTCTCGCCAACCAATCCTGCCTTCATTCCACATATCTTTTGCAATAATGTACGGTTGAAAATTTTATGCCGAACAAATCAAGCATCCTGCCAGAATATCTACAGCTCGAATCACGCGATCCGGTCTGGGAATGGCACACGGCATCTGACAGGCTTTTCATGAGTGTCGGCGCGCGTGAACAGCTGCATCTGGAAGACAACCCGCCGCGCAGCATGAAAGACTATCTGGAGCATTGCCCCCTTGAAAGTCTGGCCCCGCTTCTTGAGTCGATGGAAACAGCGCTCAATGGCTCCCACGGGCCGCACCTTGAAGTTTTTTATCCCTTTGACGATTTTTGGGTACGCTCACAGATACTGGTCTTGCGGCGCGATGTTTTCGGCCGTGCCACACTGGTCACCGGGTGCAACGTCGCGCTGGAAAAGCAGCGCCCCGCTGCCGACAGGGCCGCGCGCCCCGCCCATCCGCCCCCCCGAACCCTGGCCGAGATCACGGCGCCCTCCACGACCCGCAACGATACAAGCCGCCTCATGCTGGCGCTCAATGCTGCCAGTGATGGCCTGTGGGACTGGAACCCCAGCACCAATGCCATCTACTTCAGCCCCCGCTACCTCGACATGCTTGGCTATACCAGCGACGAATTCCCCCCCCTGTCCACGTCCTGGACCAGCAAGGTCCACCCGGACGACTATGAAAACATTGTTCCCATGCAGATTGAATTCATCAATGATCCCAATCTGGGTGACAGTTTTGAATGTACCTACCGGATGCGCCGTGGCGATGGAACCTGGGCCTGGATTCTCAGCCGGGGCTATGTGACCCATCGTGATGAACACGGCAAGGCCATCCGCGTGGTGGGCCTGCACACGGATGTCACCGCCAGTCAGGGTGACCGGGCGCGGCTTGAAGACCTTGTGCGCAACGACGCTCTTACGGGGCTGCGCAGCCGTACCTATTACGGCATGACTGTCGACAAGCTTGAGCGGCAGCAAATGCGGCCTGTCAGCATCATCATCGCTGACATGGACGGCCTGAAGCTGGTCAACGACCATATGGGCCACAACGAAGGCAGCGAGATGCTCTGCCGGGCAGCCGCCATACTGCGCAACAGCCTCAATTCCGCCGACTGCATCGCCCGCATGGGCGGCGATGAATTTGCCGCCATTGTGCCGGGCTGCGCCAGCGAAGGCCTTGACCAGCTCATACAGAGGATCAGGGATGCCTTTGACGCCAGCAACATCAGCGAAGACCACGTGCCTACCCACATGTCGGTGGGGGGCGCATGCGCGCAGGACATGAACACGACCCTGGCGCAGGCTCTTTCGGAGGCTGACCGCAACATGCTGGCCGTCAAGCGTGAAAACAGCCCCAAGTGGCGCCTGCGCATCAAAAACTGGATAGAGAAGCACACCGGCAAAGCGGTTCTGCTCGATGACAGCCGCTGCAGGATGTCACCCTCGCACAACGACTCTTGACGTGGACCGTTCTTTGGTCCAAAGTACTTTGCATGTCCGAAGATAACCCTCCCCCTACGCAGGCCCCCGGCGCTTCAGTGACGGAAATTCCCGTTGTTCAGGAGCCCGAGAGCGGCCAGAAGCTACTTCAGTTCCTGCAACGTCGCCTGAATCTGCCTCAGGCCATGCTGCACCGTTGGGTGCGCACAGGTCAGGTCAGAATCAACGGCAGTCGTTGCAAACCTTTTTCCCGCGTACAGACCGGTGATGCGGTTCGTCTGCCGCCTTTTGCCATGAAGATGGCCGCGCAGTGCGATTCTGCCTCGCCTGTTCCGGAAAGCAGGGGACAGCGCACGGATGATGCCGCCGAAGACGGCCCCCCGCTCCCTCCGCTTGTTGGAAAGTCCGGCTATCTTTGGGCGTTTGACAAGCCTGCGGGGCTGCCCGTCCATCCGGGAACCGGGCACGAAGACAGTCTGACCACCCGCCTGTCCTGCCATTTTGCCCGGGCCAGCTTTATGCCGACCCCTGTACACCGGCTGGACCGGGGAACTTCGGGGGTCATTCTGGTGGCCGCCTCATACGCCGCCCTTGATGAAGCGCAGCGGGCGCTGCGCGCCAATACGGTGCACAAGGAATATGTGGCGTGGGTAGCCGGACGCTGGCCCCACGAGCAAACCTGCCTCGTACGACATTTTTTGCGCAAGGAAGCCGTGGACGGCTTTGAGCGAGTACGACCTGTAGGGGCCACCGCCCCGGATGCCAAAGAGGCTCTTTGCCTTGTACGCGCCCTGAGCGTCGACGACAGGGCAAGTCTTGTGCAGGTGCGCCTGCTCACGGGCCGTACACACCAGATACGGGTGCAGCTTTCGAGCCTGGGACATCCCGTGCTCGGCGACGCCAAATACGGGCAGGCCCGCGCAGGGGCAATGCTGTATCTGCACTCGCTGCGCATCGCATTGCCCGAAGGCCCGGCTTTTACCTGTCTTCCTGCCTGGAGCGGCCCACGCGCGCTGACGGCCCTGCCTGCGGGCATCGAGTGTGACGCGCCCGCTTGCCAGCCGCCTGCCTGCCCTGATGGGGCCTTCCCATTGGGAGAAGATGCTGCTACAATTTCTCTTTTACATTAGGGTCCGCACTGGCGGGCCTTTCAAAAAGCGCCCCGCGAGAGCACGCTGCCTTGCGTCAGGGACGCAACAAGGTTACCGCCATGGCTGACACTCTGCCCCGCATCATTCTCGTGGGACGCCCCAATGTGGGCAAATCCACCCTGTTCAACCGCCTTATCCGCAGCAATCGCGCCATCACCCACGACCGTCCGGGGGTCACCCGCGACCGCATGGAAGGCGTGGTGCGCCGTAACGGCATGCCGGTCTTCGGCATTGTGGACACTGGCGGCATCACACTTGATGCCCACGCCATGGTTGTTGAAGGGCCGGAAGGCATCCGCGGATTCGAGCAGGACATTCTCGACCAGACCGAAACTGCCATGAAAGACGCTGCGGCTGTAGCCTTTGTGGTGGACGGACGCGATGGCTTGCTGCCGCTGGACGAACATCTGGCCGCCCACGTGCGCCGCAAGGGTCTGCCCACCATCTGCGTGGTCAACAAGGTAGACGGGGCCGAGCGCGAAGATGAACAGCTGGCGGAATTTCACGTACTGGGCTTTCCTCTGCTGGCAGTCTCTGCCGAGCACGGGCACAACATCCGCGCCCTTGTGGAAGACCTGGTTGACCTGCTGCCCGATGAAGCTTCCGAAGAGCCGCCTGCTCCCCCGACCCTGCGTCTGGCAATGCTGGGCCGCCCCAATGCGGGCAAGTCTTCGCTTATCAATGCGCTTTCCGGAGAAGACCGCATGATCGTTTCCGATGTGGCGGGCACAACCCGTGACAGCGTTGACGTGCGCTTCAGCCGCAATGGCAAGGACTATGTCTTTGTAGACACGGCCGGTGTTCGGCGGCGCACCAAAATTACGGACAGTGTAGAAAAGTACTCTGTGAACTCGGCCATCAAGTCCAGCACCAAGGCGGACGTGACCCTCCTGACCCTGGATGCGGCCGAAGGCGTGAGCCAGCAGGACAAGCGCCTCATGGACATGCTCAATACCCGTAAAACGCCGTTCATGGTCTTGATCAACAAATGCGATCTGGCCCCCCGGCACGCACTGGACCAGCTGAAAAAGAATGTCAGCCAGATGCTGGCATTCTGCCCTCATGTGCCGGTCATGCCTGTTTCTGCCCTCAGCGGCAAAGACCTGGATAAAATACTGCCCCTTGCACAGCGCATCCATGAGGAATGCAGCATCCGCATCCCCACGGGACGCCTCAACAGGGCCATGGAAGAAGTGCTTACCCGCCACCAGCCCCCTGTGGTCAAAAGGGCGCGGGCCAAATTCTTCTATCTCACCCAGGCTGAATCCGAGCCGCCGACCTTTGTGTTTTTTGTGAGCGACGCCACGCGCGTGCCGGAAAGCTACGCCCGCTATCTCGAACGCGCGCTGAGAAAAACCTTTGGCATCGTTCATGCGCCCATGCGCCTGCACCTTCGCTCAAGCCACAAGAAAAAAGACAAGTAGACCACCACCGCAGGCGTTTGCCACAAGGTATCCTCAAAACGTTTTTCATGGGGCGGCCCGGATGAATCTGCATCATCCGGGCCGCCCCTGTCATTGGACCCGAAAACAGCGCATCTTTTGCCGTCCGGGACTTGACAGACGCGGCAACCGCGCATTGACAGGCCGCTCGCAATAAGGCAATAGAGAGGTCTTCATCCATTTTGAAGCGCAAAATGCGCGCGACAATTTTCTCGTAGGAGGGGCTGATGAAAAAAGGTATAACCTTGCTTGCGGCAATGGCACTCTGCGCGGCGCTGGCCGCCCCCGCTCGGGCGGAAGACACCATCAAAATCGGTGTCGCCGGTGCTCACTCCGGCGATTTGGCCTCCTACGGCGTACCCAGCCTAAACGCTGCCAAGGTGGTCATTGCCGATATTAACGCCAAGGGCGGCGTGCTCGGCAAGCAGATTGAACTGGTGGCCCAGGACGACCAATGCAAGCCCGAGCTGGCTACCAACGCAGCCACCAAGCTCATTTCCGACAAGGTCGCCGTGGTCATGGGGCATATCTGCTCCGGCGCCACCAAGGCGACTCTGCCCCTGTATACCGACGCCAAGATCGTGAGCATGTCTCCTTCCGCTACCACCCCCGGCCTCACGGAAGGTGGCAGCAATCCCTATTTCTTCCGCACCATTGCCAACGACAAGGCCCAGGCCAGACTGACCAGCGACTTCATGGTCAACAACCTCAAGGTCAAAAAGGTCGCCTACCTGCATGATAACGGCGACTACGGCAAGGGCTTTGTGGACAATAACCGTGAGCACCTCGAAAAGGCCGGTGTAAAAACCGTTCTGTTTGAAGCCATTACTCCCGATGCCGTGGACTTTTCCGCCGTTGTGCGCAAGCTCAAGCGCGAACAGCCCGACATCGTGGTTTTCGGCGGCTACCAGCCCACGGCCTCCAAGCTGCTGCAGCAGATGCGCCGCGACCGCGTGACCACCGCCCTGCTCGGCCCTGACGGCCTCATGGACGAAGCCTTCATCAAGATGGCCGGCAAGGCCAGCGAAGGCGTATACTCCTCCTACCCCAAAGACACCAGCAACCTGCCCGCTTACAAGGCCGCCCGTGACGGCCACGTAAAAATGTTCGGCAAGGACCCCGGCTCGTTCTACTACAACGGCTATGCCGCCACCCAGGCTCTGATCAATGCCATTGAAAAGGCTGGCAGCACCGACACGCCCAAGGTTGTAGAAGCCCTGCGCAGCGCGCCCGTGGACACCCCGCTGGGAACCCTGACCTTCAGCAAGACCGGCGATGCCGCCGGTATGGCTCTTTCCATCTATCAGGTCAAAGACGGCAAGTTTGTGGAACTCGACCACAGCATCGTCCTTGAATAGTTGATCAGGGGGGTGCGGTCATGGCCGCACCCCCATTTTCGCACACACTTTCGGCTGCGGCCGACGGCAATAACGGAACTGACGCCGGAGCGTGGCACTGCCAGGCCCCGGCGCGCGCGGGACGGCATGGACATCCAATTTTTTATAGAGCTTTTCTTTGGTGGGCTCACCAGAGGCAGTATCTATGCGCTTATAGCCCTGGGCTACACCCTGGTTTACGGCATCATTGAGCTTATCAACTTTGCTCATGGCGAAATTTACATGCTGGGCGCCTTTACCGCCCTGCTGGTTGCCGGGGTGTTGGGCGTATACGGTTTTCCCGCTGGCGGCATTCTTGTCGTCGCGGCGCTGGCGGCCATTGTATGGTGCGCCGCCTACGGCTACACGCTGGAAAAAGTGGCGTACAAACCGCTACGCGGCGCACCGCGCCTGTCTCCTCTGATCTCGGCCATCGGCATGTCCATTTTTTTGCAGAACTACGTGCTGCTGGCCCAGACCTCGGATTTTGTGCCTTTTCCCAACCTGCTGCCGGAAATGGATTTTCTTGAGCATATCGGCTATGTCATGGGACCAAGCGATTTTCTTATTCTCGCTGTCAGCACCATTGCCATGGTTTCGCTCTCGCTTTTCATCCGCTACACGCGCATGGGCAAAGCCATGCGCGCCACGGCGCAGAACCGCAAAATGGCGCTGCTGCTGGGCATTAACGCAGATCGCATCATTTCCCTGACCTTTATCATCGGTTCGGGGCTGGCTGCCCTTGGCGGCGTGCTTATTGCCTCACATATGGGTCAGGTAAACTTTGGCATCGGCTTTCTGGCCGGGCTTAAAGCCTTTACGGCAGCCGTGCTCGGCGGTATCGGCTCCATCCCCGGAGCCATGGTGGGCGGCCTTGTGCTTGGCC
Source organism: uncultured bacterium (assembly GCA_905214305.1). Taxonomy (GTDB): domain Bacteria; phylum Desulfobacterota; class Desulfovibrionia; order Desulfovibrionales; family Desulfovibrionaceae; genus Desulfovibrio. Next base: position 14,316 of record CAJMLK010000041.1, on the reverse strand, counting down.
TCGCCGAAAGCTTCACCACCGGATACTTCTCAGGCAACTATGAAGACATGCTGGCATTTGCCATCCTGATCCTCATTCTGATCTTCCGCCCTGACGGCATCCTGGGCAAAGCCAAAGTGCAGAAGGTGTAGCCATGCAAAGAGTCATCAAGGCCGCCATTGCGGCACTCTGGTTCATGGTGCTCACCCTGCCCGTTCTGGGCATCAAGCTGAACACCATTGAAAGCACTGTTACCTGGCGGCTGGACCGCATCGCCCTGCTGGGCGTGGGCATCTTTGTACTGGCCCTTATCTGGGACTGGTGCTTCAGCCGCAAGGCCAGAGGCCTGGCCGTCATCAGGCTGCCGCGCAACTTCAGTCTCGGTTCCGGCATGGCGATCCTTTCCGAACGGCCCGCCCTTATGGCCGGAAGTCTGGCTGTCCTTGCTGCCATCATGATTGCCATGCCGCTGGTGGTTTCTTTCTACCAGACCAACATCATGATTTCGGCTCTGCTTTACATCATGCTGGCTCTGGGCCTGAACATCGTGGTGGGTCTGGCCGGGCAGCTTGTGCTTGGCTATGTGGCATTTTATGCCGTGGGAGCCTACGCCTACGGCCTGCTGCACCAGTTTCTGGGCTGGGGCTTCTGGGTGTGCCTGCCGGTAGGCGGCTTTGTGGCCGTCATCTTCGGTCTGGCTCTGGGCTTTCCCGTTCTGCGCCTGCGCGGCGACTATCTGGCGATTGTTACCCTGGGTTTTGGCGAAATCGTGCGTCTGGCCCTGCAAAACTGGACCAGCCTGACCGGCGGACCGCGTGGCGTGGGGGATATTCCCCGTCCCGGATTTTTCGGCATGGAAATGGATATCAGCGCCAGCACAACCTATGTATATTACCTTGTGCTTGCGGCTGTGGCCATAACCATCATCGTTATCAGCCGTCTGAAAAACTCCAGGGTCGGCCTTGCACTCCAGGCATTGCGCGAAGATGAAATTGCCTGTGAAGCCATGGGCATAGACATTACACGGGTAAAGCTTTCGGCCTTTGCCCTTGGTTCGTGCTGGGCCGGCTTTGCCGGGGTTATTTTTGCGGCCAAAACAACCTACATCAACCCCTCAAGCTTCACCTTCATGGAATCGGCCATGATTCTGTCCATGGTGGTGCTGGGGGGCATGGGTTCCATCACCGGCGTGGTCATTGCCGCTCTTATTCTCATACTTGCGCCGGAATATCTGCGTGCCTTCTCTGAATACCGCATGCTCATCTTTGGAGCCATCATGGTGATCATGATGATTTTCCGGCCTCAGGGCCTTATCAGCGGCGAGCGTCGTCGCTACCGCATCACCGGCCTTCATGAATCCAAAGGAGGCCGCCAGTGAACCCCGTGCTTGAAGTACAGGATCTTTCTCAGGACTTTGGCGGTCTGCGCGCTCTCAACGAACTGTCGCTTACCGTCAACAGCGGCGAGATAGTGGCCCTTATCGGCCCCAATGGCGCGGGCAAGACCACATTTTTCAACTGTGTAACGGGCATCTATACTCCCACCGAGGGCAAGATGTTTCTGTATGACCGTGAAGGCAGCCCCAAGCTGCTCAACGGCAAGAAACCGCACGTTATCACGGCCATGGGCATGGCCCGTACCTTTCAGAACATCCGCCTTTTCAGCGACATGACCGTGCTGGAAAACGTCATGATAGGCCGTCACTGCCGCACGCGGGCGGGCATTCTGGGAGCCGTCATGCGTGATGGCCGTACCCGCCGCGAAGAACAGGAAAGCATCGACGCAAGCTACGCCCTGCTCGAACTGGTGCGCCTGCAGGACATGTGGAACGAAACCGCGCGCAACCTGCCCTATGGCGCGCAGCGACGCCTTGAGATCGCCCGCGCGCTGGCCACGGAGCCGCGCATGCTGCTGCTGGACGAACCGGCAGCGGGCATGAACCCGCAGGAAACCAACGAACTGAAGGGGCTGGTCTGCTCCATACGCGATGACCAGCAGCTTTCCATCCTGCTCATCGAGCACGATATGGGCATGGTCATGTCTCTTTCAGACCGCATTTATGTTATGGAGTACGGCTCATGCATTGCCACGGGCAAACCTGAAGAAATTCGCGTCAACCCGCGCGTTATCAAGGCATACCTGGGAGAAAGCGATGCTTGAGCTGCGTAATGTCGATACGTTTTACGGCAACATTCAGGCCCTGCGGGATATTTCTCTCAAGGTGGAAGAAGGCGATATTGTCACGCTGATCGGGGCCAACGGCGCGGGCAAGTCCACAACGCTCATGACCGTTTGCGGCATCAACCGCCCGCGGCAGGGAGAGATTCTCTGGTATGGCAAGCCCATACATCAGCTGCCCCCGCATGAAATCGTCTCGCTCGGCATTTCTCAGGTTCCTGAAGGCCGCCTGATCTTTCCCGATCTGAGCGTGCGAGAGAATCTGGACCTCGGGGCGTTCTTGCGACAGGACAAAGAGGCTGTCAAAGACGATCTGGACTATGTGTTCAGTCTCTTTCCCATTCTGGCCGAACGCCGCAAGCAGGCAGGGGGAACCCTCTCCGGTGGCGAACAGCAAATGCTCGCCATCAGCCGTGCCCTCATGGGCCGCCCCAAGCTGCTTTTACTGGACGAACCGTCACTGGGTCTTGCGCCCATTATCATCCAGCAGATCTTCTCCATTATCCAGAAGGTCAATGCCGCCGGAACCACGGTCTTTCTGGTCGAGCAGAATGCCAACCAGGCCCTGCGCATCGCCAACCGCGGCTACGTCATGGAAAACGGCCGCATTGTCATGAGCGACAGCGCCGCCAACCTGTTGAGCAGCGAAGAGGTGCGCACCGCATACCTCGGCATGTAGCCGACGGCGGCTCCACCGACGCGCGGCATCAAACGCGATGCCACGCCGGAATATTCAAAGGCGGTTCTGTCCAGCACAGCACCGCCTTTTTGCTCATGAGCCGCTGCCCGGCCCGGTGGGCACGATGGATTCCCCGTCACGCGCATGCGCCCGAAAATTCCTGCGGGCCACGGCTTCCGAGGTGTTGGCGTAACAATAGACGCAGCCGTGCGGACAGGTATTGTACTGCCCGACATCTTTGCACGGCACGCACAGGCAGTCGGGGCGCTGACCCGGATCTCGCGGATAGGAACGCTTGCCCGTGAAGGATGTTCCCGGCAAAAGCAACTGCTCACTGCCGTCAGGCTCCAAAAGATCGAGGACATCAGGATGCCGTCCGGCAAGCTTCAGCACAAGCTCCGGGTCAGTGCACCGGTTGTGAGCCACGCCCTGGGCGGCAAGATCCACTTTTTCGCCGCATGTGGCAGCCTGCATGCCGTAACTTGCGCAGATTTCCGCAATGGCCGCGCCGGTCTGCCGCATTTCTTCCAACGTAAAGTCACGCCAGACAATGCCGTTGCGCCGCAAGCTGGCTTCCACCTTGCGATAGGGGGCAATGTCGGCAAAACTGAAAACCAGCTTTGTTGTGTACCCGGCCAGAACCTTGGCAAGGGCGGCGATTCTGTCCAGCAAAACCGCAGGAGCAGGCATGGCATGTCCGCGAGCTGCAGCCAGCATCAGCGGATCAAAACGCCAGACCATGCGCTCCGGGCCCAACGTGCCCGACAGGCGGCGAAATGTTTCCACCCTTTTGTGCAGCGGCGGCAAGCCAGGCTCCCAGCCTTCGCTTTCATAATCATTGAGCGTATACTGCAGGTAGCCCGTCAGGCCATATTCCCGGATGCCGGGCAGACAGCCGAGCAACGGAGCGGGATTTTTACTCCAGAAAACAGCCAGTCGCGCCCGCGCAAAAGATACGTATTGCGGCTGTCCGTTAAATGGATTGACCCAGCGCGCATAGCCTGCCCGCAACCGCTCCATAAACCAGGGCATATAAAAAGCCGGAATGTCCGTGGCGCGGCTGACCGCCAGAAGTACAGGGGCTATGGCAGACACCGGGCCATCCGCCGTAGAGATTGTTATTCTGGGCCACTTCATGCCCGGCAGCATGACAAGGCAGCGTGCGGCCGTCAACACATCATGCCGTACTGCCCCGCAGGCTTGTTTTGACAAATTTCACGCAATTGCTATTCTCAACGAAACAGGCCCACAGGAATAAAACTCCAAACACACTGGTATTGCATGTCTTTTTTTTCCTGGCTGCAACGCATCTTCACGCCGCCCTCCACGGGCGACCCGAATATTGATGAAGAGAGCGTCAACTTTCAATGGAATCAGAACGCCCGCATCGTGCTGGCTATTATCATCGTCATTTTATCGGCCTTCGTGGTCTACTGGATATTGTCCTGATGTCTGAAAAACTCTGGCGCCTCACTGTGCGCGACGACTTTTCCGCCGGGCACGCCCTGCGGCATTATGAAGGCAAGTGTGAACGCATGCACGGCCACAATTTTGCCGTGGAACTGACGGTTGAGGGCAACTGCCTTGCCCCGCAGACAGAAATGCTGCTGGATTTCAAAATATTGAAAAAGGCGCTCAAAGCCGTGCTGGACGCACTTGACCACCGGCTGCTCAACGAAACGCCGCCTTTTGACAGCATCAACCCTTCGTCAGAAAATCTTGCACGCCATATCTGGCAGGGCATGGAAGTGCTGCTGGCGGAACATGAAGATCCGCAGGCCCGGCAGGTGCGCCTGTACAGTGTCACGGTATCAGAAAAAGGCGCGCAAAGCGCCACCTACCTGGAAACACGCTAGCCGGACACCCGGCAGCCACAAAACGCCATGCCGCAGGCCCTCTGTCTTTTGCACGCCAACTGTCAGGGCGAGGCCCTGAGAATTCTGCTGGAAAATTCTCCTGCCTTTGCACGTCACTTTACCGTCCGGCACTGCGTCAACTACACCAAAGAAGAACTTGCCGAAGATGAACTGAAGAAATGTTCTCTTTTTCTGTATCAGCCCCTGGCCCCCAAATGGGGTAACATTTCCACAGAACAGATTTTGCCCCGCCTGCCCCGATCTTGCCAGCCGATTGAAATTCCAAATCTTTTCTTCAAAGGATACTGGCCCTTCTGGAGCAGCAGCCCGCCCATCAATTTTGGCGACAGCCTGCTTGAGACCCTGCTTGAAAAGGGGCTTACTCCGCAGGAGGCGCTGAACGTCTATCTGCGCGCAGGCCCGGCGCTTATGGGAGACGTGGAGGCCGTGGCAGAGGAAAGCCTGCAGCTGGAGGAGCAAAAACAGGCCGCAAGCCCCATAAACTGCGCCGCGCTGTTACGCGAACGCTGGCGCCATGAGCAGCTTTTCATTACTGTAAACCATCCCGGCCGCACCCTGCTTTTTCATGTGGCAGACAGCCTGCTGCGTTTGCTCGGCCTGGGGGAACTGCCGCAAAATGTGCGCCGCGATTATGTCCACCCCCTTGAAGATTTTTGGCTGCCCATCCACCCTGCGACAGGATCGGCTTTGGGGCTGCCCTTTGCAACGGCGGACAGGCGCTATGCCGTTTACCGCACAAGCCTCACCCACGCGCAGTACACCGGTTGCTATCTGGCGTGCCGAAGCCACAACATTTCAGACCTTGTAACATTTCTGGAAAACCTGCTGCCGGGGCAGCATTTGTATGCCTGAACGCAATAAAGGAGTTCTTATGAAAGTATTGCTCATTAACGGCAGCCCGCATCCCAAGGGCTGTACTTTTACGGCGCTGTCCACCGTGGCGGCGCAACTGGAGCAGAACGGCGTTGAAAGCCAGATCATCCAGATCGGCTCCAAGGCCATACGCGGCTGTATCGCCTGCGGAAAATGCAAGGAAACCGGCTATTGCGTCTTCAAGGACGATCCGGTCAACGAGACCATCGACCTTCTGCGCGCCGCCGACGGCGTTGTGGTGGGCTCACCCGTGTACTATGCCGGACCCAACGCCACCCTGTGCGCCCTGCTGGACCGCGTCTTTTACATGAAATCCGCCGCGTACGCCTTCAAGCCTGCCGCCGCCGTGGTGAGCTGCCGCAGAGGCGGAGCCAGCGCCTCCTTTGACCGGCTCAACAAATACTTCACCATTGCCCGCATGCCTCTCGTGTCCTCGCAGTACTGGAATTCCGTGCACGGCAACAACGCGGAAGAAGTTGTGCAGGACAAGGAAGGCATGCAGATTATGCGCACCCTCGGCAACAACATGGCATGGCTTATCAAGTGCATCGCCGCAGGCAGGGCAGCCGGGATCAATCCGCCCGCGCCCGAAGCCTGGGAGCCGACTAACTTCATCCGTTAGAGCATGCTGGAGCAGATCAACGTTGAGAATGGACACTCTCAAAGTTTAGGAAACGCTCCTTTCTGCGCCTGACAGCGCAAATACATGGCTCTGCTGTCGTTGCGGCAGTCGCTGGTGAGCCTGCGAGCCTTGCGAATGGCAACAGTGATCGTGTAAAAACAGGTCGATCGCTACACATGCTGTCTGCAAGCGCAGTTTCCCGCGTTATAATTCCTGAAGCATGTGCAAGCCCTTGAGGCAACGGCTGAAGCTGCGCCTGCACCTTGGCCGCGGACGCCTTTTCAGCCGCCGCCAGCGTCCTTTCAAAATGAAAAAGCCCTGCATGGGCAGGGCAAAAAGCCCGGGATACATGACGTATTCCCGGGCTTTTATCTTTAGAGCATTTTGCGTTTGAAACATTCCCTGTTTCAACGCATCAGTCTGGAGAAAATGTGATCTTCGCCAGAACCCACGCCACCTGTGGCGGCTGCCGCCTTCGCGCCAGCAGAGCAGTTTCAGAGTGAGGCTGCTCTAAAAAACTTTTAGGGCTGTTTTGGTTTCAACGGCATAAGCGCCTTGTACGGCCCACGCATTTTGTACACAAAATCGGCCATGGCAAAATCACCACTGACCACAAGCATGAGCAGCACCCCGGAAGGGGCGTCTTCGCGCACAATGCCGTAACCCTTGAGGCCCTGCTGCTCAAAGGCAAACTCCCATTGGCCCTGACGCAGCACGGGACTGCTGCCACCCAGCCTTTGCGCATTGGCTTTGGCAGCCACTTCGGCCTCACCGGGTCTGGCAGGCCCCACGATGATCAGGGCCGAAGCCTTGTGGTTCTTCTGGCCAAGCAATACCTGGACAGCATCCTTCACTTTGGCGGGCCCGTTGACCACCACCCAATCCGGGGGCAGCTCAACACTATAATATTTGGTAGTCACGGGCACGGCCAGAGCCTTGCCCGTCAAGGGCGGCACAGCCAGCAAGGCCAGCAGAAAAAGCAGCGCTCCGGTGACTGAAAGACGACAAAAACGGGGCATGGCACTCTCCATTACTTTCCGTAATATCTCACAACTGACAATACTCTACGGTTCATGCGCCGTCATGTCCACATAAAGCCCTTCTGACCACTTGCCCACCACCGGCAATATTTGTAGTATCTGCCTCCAGTGAGGGGTACCATGCTGCAAAAACTGAATTCTCTGCGTTCCCAGCTCTATATCCACCGGTTTGAGCTGCTGATGGCTTCGCTGCTCTGCGTTTTTGTGTGCAACATTTTTTTCCCCAACGATATCTATGGAGGGGTGGCCCAGTCCATCTACCTGCCCTTCCAGTTGCTGGCCGGACTGGTGCTTTTTGAATTCAAGCGACGTGTCATATGGCTTGTGGTGCTCTTCGGCGTGCTGCTGCTCATTTGCCGAGCGTTGAATATCTTTTTTGTCAGCAACTTTCTTACTGAAATGTTGCTGCTCTATATCTGCTTTTTCGGCAGCATCATGCTTGAAGTTTTCAGGCAGATATACAGAGCGCACATGGTTACAACACGCATTGTGTATGCGGCTGTTTGCGGTCTTATGCTTATCGGCTACTGCGGATTTTATCTTTTTCTGGCCATCGAGTTTACCCACCCCGGCTCTTTCAACGGACTGGGCGATGGCGAAAACGCCATCAACAACCTCTTTTACTTCAGCTACGTCACCATATTGACCATCGGTTACGGCGACATTACCCCCAGCACATGGATAGCCAAAAATGCCGCCGTGCTTGTGGGTTTTATTGCCTATGTCTACTCTATCGTGGTCATAGCCACCATCGTGGGCAGGGTGCAGCGCGCGCCCCATTCCGCACCTGAAGACTGCAGTGACGGCAGTGCGGCGCACAATGCCCCTGCTGCCCCAAACAGGCCGCAGGCAGCGCCGCATCCCCAGGCAACGCCGTATCCCCAGGCAACGCCGCATCCCGAAGGTGAGCACTCCAGGCCCGCAGATCGCCCGCCGCAGGCCTAGACAGTTTACGGTTGTTCTATGCCTTGCGCCTGAACATCCACACCGCCACGCCCACGGTAACAATGCTGATGCAGGTGATCTTGCCCAAGCTTACCGCAGCGGCCGCCACGGTGATATCTTTCAGAAAAACACCCTGCGTGATGGTTGTAAAATGCCGCAAGGGGTTGAGCTGACTGGCGTGCTGTAAAAAAACCGGCATATTCATGACCGGTGTGACCGCGCCGGAAATGAGAATACAGGGAACCCCCACAGTAAACGCCCCAAGAAATGCCTGCTGCTGTGTGGCCGACAGTGAGGACACCATGAGCCCCACACCGCCTGAAGCCGCCGCAAACACAAGCATTGCCACATAGAGCAGCAGAACGGAGCCGGTGAAAGGCACGCCGAAACCGAATACGGAAATAAGCAGAAAGATGGTTCCGTGCACCATGCCCACAAGGCAGCCGGGAACCAGCTTTGCCAATGCGATTTCTGTAGGTATGGCGGGAGAAACCAGCAACTGGTCAAAAGTTCCCACTTCGCGTTCCCGCGCTACGGAAAGCCCCGTCACCACCAGCCCCAGCATGAAACTCAGCATGCCGATAAGGTTGGGCAGAAAAAACCACTGAAATTCAAGGTTGGGGTTGAACCAGCAGCGCATGCGCATATCCAGTTGCGGAATGGGGGCGGCCATGCCCTGCATCGTCTGCGCCCGCGGCGTGGCAGCCGCCACCTGTGCCGTCATGCGCTCCAGGTAGTAGGCCGCAATCTGGGCCGCATTGGAGCGCCGCCCGTCCAGAATGACCTGCGCTTCCGCTGGCTCGCCCTTTTCGATACGGCGCGAAAATTCTTCATCAAAAACGAGGATAAAAAGAGCTTTTTGCTGATCAAGCGTGGGACGGATCTGTCCGTGCCTCTCCAGATGCGTCACCCCCCGAAACGTAGGCGATCCTTCAATGGAATGGATGATATCGCGGCTCCAGCGGCCGCTGTCATAATTGAGCACGGCCACATCCACGTTGCGCACTTCCATTGTGGCGGCCCAGCCAAAAATGACGATCTGCATGAGCGGCGGCACAATAATGAGAATGCGCGAAATGCGGTTGCACAAAAGCACCAGCAGTTCCTTGCGCACAATGGTCGCCATGCGCCGCCAGTTAAGACGCGGAAAAAACGCGCTCAGCCGGGACACTCCCCCTGCCGCCATTTTTCCGGCCGCATGAAAGCCTTTACCGCGCCGCGCCATTCTACACGTCCAGCCTTTTGACAAGGTTCTTATAGACCAGCCCCAGCAGCACAGCCGCCAGCAAGCCCATAAAGGCCAGACTCGGCCCAAATATTTCCCACACATCGCCGGCCAGAAAAATCGTCCGCAAACAGGTGTTGAAATAGCTGGCGGGCAGCAACCGGGTAAGCGCCTGCAGGACAGGAGGCATGCTGTTAATATCAAAAACAAAGCCCGACAGCAGCAGCGCCGGAAGAAAGCCCGAGAACAGCCCGGCCTCGGCGGCCACAAGCTGACCGCGCAGGGTGACAGAAATGAGCAAACCCTGACCAAGAGCACTGAGCATAAAAACAGAAGAAATGACCAGCAAAACCCACCACGAACCACGAAACGGGACGGCAAAAAGCAGCACCGCCGCCACGGCGCAAAGGGCCATGCTGAACATGCCCATGCAGAAATAGGGAATCAGCTTGCCGAGCAAAAGCTGCATGCGGCTTACCGGCGTGGCAAACATGGCCTCCATGGTGCCCCGCTCCCATTCACGGGCAAAAACCAGAGACGTCAGCAGCGTGCCGATAAGCGTCATGATGACCGTAATGGCCCCCGGCACAAGAAACTGCACACTTTTTGCTGCCGGATTGTACCAGAAGCGGGTTTGCAGGGTTATGGGGGCCTCCAGCGCCACCCCTCCCGGCAGAGCCGTGGCCTGCCATCTGCTTACAAGTCCCTGACTGTAGCTCTGGATATACTGGGCCGTATTGGGTTCGGCCCCATCCACCAGAACCTGCAACTCTCCGGGCGTTCCACGATCCAGCGCCGCATCAAAATCCTGCCGGAAAACCAGCACTCCCTGCACGCCTGAATCCCGCATAAGGCGGGCAGCCTCATCCATGCTTGCCGCGCCAACGGTTGAAAACCACGGTGAATGCGCGAAGTTGGCCGCCAGATCCAGCGAATGCCTGCCGCCGCTTTCATTAAGCACGGCAAGACGCAGCACCCCGGCATCAAGGGTAATGCCGTAGCCAAAAAGCAGCAGAAAGATCAGCGGCAATACCCCGGCCACCAGATAGGAGGAGGGATCGCGCACGATCTGCTGAAATTCCTTTCGGATGAGAGCCAGCAGTTGCTGAAACCAGAGGTTTGTTTTCATACCATGTCACAGGCGCGGAGCCTTGAGCCGTTTCACTTTGGACTGTTCTGGCGGCTCTGTGGGCAGCCGTCCGCCGCAAAGGTGCAGGCGCTGCTTCAGCCGCTGCCCGAAGGGCTTACGGGCGAAGACAGCAGAACCATGCATCTGCCGGTTACGCACTGAAGCAAATTTTGAGAGTGCCCATGCGCAAAGCCAATCCGATCCATGTTGAATCCATCTGCATTGGATTGCTCAATGCACTCCCGATCATGTATTACTACTGAGGATTATTCCTGTCATATTCCTCAATGCTGTCGATAAAGGCTTCCTCCAGAGTGGGATCTTCCACAGACGTGCATGACGCCTTGAGTTCGTCTGGCGTGCCCATGCGTATCATTGCCCCCCGATAAATGAGGGCTATGCGATCACAGTATTCAGCTTCTTCCATAAAGTGCGTGGTGACAAGCACGGCGGCCCCGGCGGCGGTTATGGCCGAAATATGCTTCCAGAAGTCGCGTCGGGTGCGCGCGTCCACGCCGGATGTGGGTTCGTCCAGAAACAGCACCGGCGGCTCATGCAGGGTGGCGCACAAAAGAGCCAGTCGCTGCTTTTGCCCCAGAGGCAGATCGCCCGTACGGCCATGCAGAAAATCCTGCAATTCCAGTGCGCCGGACAGGATGGGCAAAAGCTCGTCGCGCCGCTGGCGGTTCAGACCGTACAGTTCGGCAAAAATCTTGATATTTTCCACGACCGGAATGTCGGGATACAGCGAAAATTTTTGCGCCATATAGCCCAGCCGTGCACGGGCTTCGCTGCCCGCGGTGAGCAGATCCATACCCGCCACAGAGCACTGCCCCGATGTGGGACGCGAAAGGCCGCAGAGCATGCGGAACGTTGTTGACTTTCCTGCTCCATTGGGGCCGAGCAGGCCGAAGATTTCGCCGGGCATCACGCTGAAGCTGATGTCATCGGCAGCGGTAAAATCTCCAAATCTTTTGGTGAGGTGACGGGCCTCAATGCTTGGCGAGTGGCGCTTTTCACCAGACGGCACGGCATGGTCCGTATCCTGTGCATCCGGTGCATCCGGTGCATCAGGTGTACCCGGCGTACGCGACGTGCCCGGCCCCTTCGTTGCACGCGACGCATCGGGCGTGTCGGGCGTATTGGGCGCATTGGGCGTATTGGGCATCGGTGCGGAGGCGCTCCCTTCAGGCCCGCCTTTTCCGGCGTTGCGGTCGCCCGCGGCCACGGTTCCCGCCGCGGCATTTGCAGTATTGCGCCGCGCATACAGCCTGGCGTACGGCGAAGGATCCTGATTGATGCCGCCCACGGCGCTCATATACGCATCCTCCAGATGTGGAGGCACGGATTCTCCCCCCTGCGCCAGAATGCCGTTTCGCAAATCTTCGGGAGCATCGGCCGCCAGCACAAGGCGGATTCGGCTGCCCTGCACAAGAGCGTCCTCGATGCCGGGGCGCATGGTCCAGCGGGCCAGTTCGCGCTTGTGCGTACCCGCTGGAGTCTTGAGCAGAAAAACCCGCCCGTCTGCCCGGCCGGTAAAATCGCCCGGTGCGCCGGAATAAAGCACACGGCCCTTGTCCAGCACCACAACCTGAGCGCATCGTTCGGCTTCATCCAGATACGCCGTTGCCCAGATGACGCTCATGCCGTCACGGCTCAACTCCTGCACCATGCGCCACAGTTCACGCCGTGACTGCGGGTCTACCCCCACTCCGGGTTCATCCAGAAGCAGCAGCCGGGGCGAACCGAGAAGCGCGCAGGCAATGCCGAGCTTTTGCTTCATGCCGCCGGAAAGACGCCCGGCCAGCCTGTCCGTAAAGGGAGCAAGAGACGTAAACTGCAAAAGGCGGTCAAAAATCTCATCTCGGGCCTTGCCTTCAAGCCCGCGCAAGCTGGCGTGCAGGCGCAGGTTGCCCATCACGCTGATGTCTTCGTACAAACCAAAACGCTGCGGCATATAACCGATGCTGTTGGCACTCTCGCTGACGAGTTTTTGCGGGGACTGGCCAAAAACCAGCGCGTCGCCGCGTGATGGAAGCATCAGCCCTGCCAGAATGCGCATAAGCGTGGTTTTTCCGGCAGCGTCCGGCCCCACAAGCCCCGTGATGCACCCGGAAGGAACCGTGGCGGAAATGTCATGCAGTGCCGTAACCGCCGTGCGTCCCTTGCCAAAGGTCATGCCCAGACCGTCAAGCTGCACGGCGGTTTCGCCGGAATTGGCCTGCGCAACGCTCATGGCGCGTCAGCACCATCCACAACAATGGTCACGGGCATACCCTGACGCATGACGTTTTCCGGGTCTTCAGCCTGCACTCGCAAGCGGTAGACCAGAGCCGTGCGCACCTGTTTGGTCTCAACGGTTTTCGGGGTGAATTCCGCCGTTGGCGAAATAAAGCCGATGGTTCCGGGAAAACTTTTTCCCGGGGCCGCATCCACAAGAACCCGGACAGGCATGCCCGGCTTGATACGACCAAGATCAGGTTCGTCCACATAGGCCCGCAGCCAGACGGGATCGGTCAGCGCAAGGGTGTAGACGGTCTGGCCGGACTGGACGATGGCCCCGGCCTCACGAGCGCGGGTGAGCACAATACCTTTTTGCGGCGCAGTCAAGACAGCATCATGCAGCTGTATTTCCGCCCGGCTGAGCGCTGCGGCTGCCGCTTCAACAGCAGCGCGCTGTGCCAGAACGTCCTCTTCCCTGTATCCGGAAAGAAGCATGTCAAGCTGATCCTGGGCGGAACGCAGCTTTGCTGCAGCCTCACGGGACTGCGCCCTGGCGTTGTCCAGCTCTTTTTGCGAAATGGCGTTGGAAGCGCGCATGGCAACAACGCGGCGCAAATTGATGGCGGCATTTTCCGCCAGAGCCGTGGCCGCACTGACCGACGCACGGGCCTGAGCGATTTCTTCCACGCGGTAACCGCGTTCAAGCCGCATAAGGGCGGCCTTTTGGCCCGCCAGTTGCGCGGCGGCCTCATCCCGTTGCTGGGTCAGCATGTCAGCGTCCAGACGCGCAAGAGGCTGGCCGTCAACCACGGAAGCCCCTTCGTCCACCAGCACTTCAGCAATGCGCCCGCCCACCCGGAAAGCCAGATCAACCTGACGGATATCCACATTGCCATAGAGAGTGAGAGTGGCATTATTTCGGCCGTTCAACCAAAACCAGGTAAAAAAGATTGCCAGCAATACGGCCGCCACAGCGGCCACACCCGCAACCTTACGTGAAATTTGCATGGTTCCCCCTGATGCATCAAGCGACTGGCCTGAGGCCCGCCCGCGAACTGTGGGCAAAGTGTGGCGCAGTCGTGCCGGGCCCCGGACTTTCTTTTTGCACCGCAGATGGTTACAACGGCGCCCCAAATCATAGCCAGAGCTGTATACCTTGTCCACTGGATTACGTCGGACCGGTGCGCAAGCCGCAAAGGTGCGGGCACGGCGTACGCGCCAGAGCAAGCACCGAAACGGACGCGCCGTAAACATTGAGAATGCACATTTTCAAGGCTGATCTGCGCCTGATGCTGAGCATTTTGACTTTGAAAAAGTGTGAGTGCTCTACCGCTGCACAAAAGTGCGGCCGCCACAACGTGGCGTGGGTTCAGCTGAAAACCGCTTTTTCGCCAGAATGGCGCGTTGAAACAGGGAATGTTTCAAAAGCAAAATGCTCTTAACGATGCCATATGCCAATCGCGCTGTCATGAACAGATGGAAATTTTCAAAAATTTCCCTGCGGCAAGCAGGCTGCAACACTAGAGCAGTTAACGAATGAAATGAA
>CAJMLK010000040.1 GCA_905214305.1 uncultured bacterium | reverse complement strand
CAACCATCTTTTTGACGGTGTCAGGAGTCGCGGACACGCGGCGTTCGCCGTGCATGATTTCCTTCGGCACACCGATAGTCATACCCTGAAATTTCATTATAAGACTCCTTGAAGATAACTATATAAATTTGTTAACCATACTTGGGCATCCAGCGTCCTGTACGCTCTCGCCCCAAACAATTCAAAACATGGTGAAGCCTCTTTGATCTGCAATGCTCAGGCCCCTGTGTGAGCAGATGCCCGCCGTGGAAGCGCAGCCTTCTTGCATGACTGCGCGCCGTAAAAGCGTGGGCTGCACCGTGAAAGTGCACGCCTCAAAGGCAATCTGCCCCACCCTGCTGCGTCCTGCTTTTTCGTGTCAGGGCTGTTGCCCTGCACGATTTTGGCAATGCGGAACGTACACTCGAACTCCGCGTCGCGACGCTGCTGTTTCCGGGCCTGAAACATCCCGTGGCGCTGATTTGCGGGAAATCCGCGCAGGCAGCACAAACTGCCCTATAGCATTTTCGCATTGAGGATATCTGTTCTCAATGCTTTCAGGACGCCCGCTCCGGCGGTTGACAGTGCAAATACACTGCGCCTGCGCAACGGACGTCTGCTCCCGCATCCGCCAGAGCAGTTTCAATGAGAAGCTGCTCTAGTTTTCAGCACCAAAGCCCGGCTGCGCGTCTTTTTTGTTCCAGCCAAGCAGATTGTAGACCACGTTGATACCGATGATCCATATGGGTCCCACGATCATGGCGATGCGGGTGGACTCGCCGAGGCTCAGGATCACATAGACGCAAGCCAGCCCCGCCAGTGCGAAGTAGTTGGAATAGGGATACCAGGGCATCTTGTACTTGACGGCAGCCGCCTCTTCGGGGCTTTTGCTTTCACGGGACTTCATCTGCACAATGATGATGGTTGCCCATATCCACACAACCGCAAAGGTCGCGACGCTGGTCACGATAAGAAAGACTTCTTCGGGAACAATATAGTTCAGAAACACGCCGATAAGCATGATGCACGAAGAAACCAGAATGCCGCGTGCGGGGACGTTGGCGCGGCTGGTCTGCGCAAAATACTGGGGGGCGCGCTTTTGCAGGGCAAGATTGTACAGCATGCGGCCGTTACTGTAGATGCCGCTGTTGCACGATGACAGGGCCGCCGTGGCAACCACGAAGTTGATGATGCCTGCGGCCGCGGCAATGCCGATGTTTTTGAAGGTCAGCACGAAGGGGCTGCCGTGTACGCCGATTTCGTTCCAGGGAAAGATGCTCATGATCACGAAAAGAGCGCCGATATAGAACAGCAGGATACGCCACAGCACCTTGTTGATGGCCGAGGGGATGGATTTCTCCGGATTGCAGGCCTCACCGGCTGTAACGCCGATAAGTTCAATACCCACAAAGGCAAACATGACCATTGAAAGCGCCATGAACACACCGGTCATGCCGTTGGGCAGAAAGCCGCCTTCAAGGGCATACAGGTTGCTGATGCCTGTGGGAATGCCGCCATGCCCGACACCGAACAGAATGATGCCCAGACCGATGGCAATCATGGCAATGATGACCACAACCTTGATGAGGGCAAACCAGAACTCGAACTCGCCGAACAGCTTGACCGAGATGAGGTTGACTGTGGTCATGCACACCAGCGCCAGCAGCGCTGGTATCCATTGTGGCAAGTCGGGCCACCAGAATGTGCAGTATACGCCGACCGCCGTAATTTCGGCCATGCCGGTCACGATCCACACAAACCAGTAAGTCCAGCCAGTTATGTAGCCCATGCGCGGGCCCATGAACATGTTGGCATAGGCGCTGAACGAGCCTGACACGGGATAGGCCACCGCTACTTCGCCAAGCGCGCGCATGACAAAGAAGATGATGATGCCGCCGATAAGATAGGACAGCAGCAGACCGGGACCGGCGGTTCTGATGGCCGTGCTCGATCCCAGAAACAGGCCCACGCCGATGGCGCCGCCGATGGCAATAAGCTGGATATGTCTCGATTCCAGCCCTCGGGTTAGATTTTCACCAGTTACACCTTTGTTTTCGCTCGACATATGGTCTCCTTGCAAAACCTTGAACGAATTTCAATGCGAATCCTTTGACAACGAGGGTTTGTGAGTGGGGGGACCTCCTTTTTCCTCTTTGGCATGTTGTGTATGTGGATTGCGGCACGAGGCACGGTCATCCGCATATGACCGCAAGTTTCATGACCGCGACAAGCAGCGGTGTTTACCTCGGGCAAGATGTTGCAAGTGACGTCAGCGGGGGAAATTTCTACTCCACATAAACTCTGGGCACACGTTTGCCCACCATGCAGACGACCTCGTAGTTGATAGTGCCGAGATGGGCGGCAATTTCGTCTGCCGGCAGCTCGGGGCCGCCGAAAAGAAGTACCTCGTCACCGGTGGCGGCATGCGGCACATGGCTTACGTCAGCCATGCACTGATCCATGCATATGCGCCCTACCACCGGGGCGCGCTGCCCGCGCACCAGCACCTGCGCCTTGCGGCTGAGCATGCGCGTGTAGCCGTCAGCATAGCCGATGGGGATGGTGGCGAGGCTGCTTTCCTTCTGCGTGTGGTAGATGCTGCCATAACTCACGCCCACGCCGGGGGGAACCTGCTTGACCATGGCCAGCCGCGCCTTGAGGCGCATGACCGGCTGCAGATCAATGGGCATGGGGCATTCGTCGGACGGCTTGAGGCCATAAAGGATTATCCCCGCACGGACCATATCAAGATGACCTTCAGGCAGGGACAGTATGGCGGCACTATTGGCGCAGTGCCGGATGTCCAGTCGAATGCCCGAAGCCTCCACTGCGGCCAGGGCAGCCGTGAACCTGTCGAACTGCTCAAGGCAGTAGGTGCGGTCGGCGCTGTCGGAACTGGCAAAATGCGTAAACATGCCCTCAAGGTGCACGTTTTCAAGCCCGGCCACATAGGCACAGAACGCCGCCGCCTCTTCGGGCCGCACGCCGATTCTGGTCATGCCGGTGTCCACCTTGACGTGAACCTTGACGGTCATGCCCAGATTGCCCGCCGCGGCGGAAAGGGCATCGGCCTGTTCCTTGCTGAAAATGGTCTGGGTAATGTGGTTGCTGACCACAAAGGAGGCTGCCTGGGGCGGCGTGTAGCCCAGAATGAGAATGGGCACGGTTATGCCCGCCGCGCGCAGGGCTGCGGCCTCGTCCAGAATTGCCACGCCAAGATAGCCCGCACCCAGGGCAACGGCTTCGTGCGCCAGGGGAACTGCCCCGTGGCCGTAGCCGTCCGCCTTGATGATGGGGCAAAAAATTGTCCCGGGCTTGAGAAGCGACTTGATCTGCCGCAGATTATGGCGAAAGGCCGAAAGGTCTATCTCTGCCCACACGGGCCTGTCAAAGCTGACCACGTTTCCTCCTATGCCGGTGGCGCGCGCCGTAGCCGGACATATGGGTTTTCATCCGTGCAAGACCGTCAGAAACACCAGAAACAGCATCTGAAAAACAGCATGTGCTTTTAGTGGCATGCTAAAAAATATAGAAAATAGGATCTAAAAACGTAAAAATACTTTTTGGCTCGCCGAAACAAGAAAATCGGCTGCTCGTAACATTTATATAAAAGTTCTTAAGTTTCAAAATACTGACGCAATAAAACAGGGGAGGAGACTATGAGAAGGTGATACCATGCGCACATGCCTGTGTCCACGCTTACAAAAAATTTTGCCTGCCACTCACGACGGTCTTTTTGTTATTTTTTTAACTTTCATTACTAACAGCATGTTACCTGAAAACTTTTCACACGAGCAAAACTTCTCTGGCTCAAAAGCCGCGCAAACTGAAGATTTGCACCGCTCTTTTTTAAAGAAAAACCATGCCCCATCCGTGCAAAAAACCGCCCTGTATGCGGGCTGCAGGCGCTGACAGGTCGAGCATTCAATCAGCAGCCCGCAGCCGTCCCCAAGCTGGAACTTACAAACTTTTGTAAAGAGAAGCTACCATCCAGTTAGTGTGCCTGACACTTGGAATACTCACCTTGCGGCAGGCAAAAATTTGCCTGTACGCATTTCATGGCAAGGATTTTCAAAAAACTCCTGCCGGGCAGCCAGTTCATTTCATGAGCACGGCGTTACCCATAGCCCCGACACGTTTTTAACGGCCATATTGCCCCTGCCCGCCAACCCATTCCTGCACGCTCAACGGCTGCCCGCAGACCGCGAAGGACGCAAAAAATCAGGGGCACAGCCTGCCGCAGGAAGAACGAAAACCGAAACTCGGGGCACAGACTGGCTGTGGCGCTCTTTGCCCGGGCGGCCCTTGCCTGTTGCCACGGCTCATGAACGAACACGGATGACCATCGGCAAAATGCTCAAGGGCGAGGATGCAACGCACCGTACAGGCGCAGCAAGGCAGGACGGGCCGGGCTGAAGAACCGGCTGCAGGGGAACTGGCCGCGCAGGCACAAGGGCACACCGCGCGGCTGGTCAGAGGCGACAGGCCATTCCGGGCCGCAGCCCGTGGTTCCGAGTCAAAAGACCGGGCTTGCGGGCACAGAGCAAAGCAGGAAGGCCGGGGAAGCTGGACGTAAAGCCGCGTAAATCGCAGTCGCCCTCACGCGCCCGCAGACAAGCGCCGGTCTGGCGGCAGCACACGGCCGGAGTCGCGGTGGCCGTGTGCTGCCGCGCCCTGGAACAGCTTCACACTGAAAATGTTCTGGCGTTGCGCGAACAGACGCCCGCCTCAAAGGCGCAGGGCAGCTTGAGCCATTGCCCCGCAGGGCAATGGGAAAACCGGCAGCAACAGGCATGCGGCCAGCAGACATTGCTGCGCATGCCACCGTTTTTTGAGCAGATACACGCGCGAAGCACACGAACACGAGCCGGTGCGACGCCTCGTCAAAACCTGAGCAGCCATGCGCGCAGAAGCACACCACAGGGCCGCCGTCCAAAATGTCCGCTGTTTGGGCAGTCAGGCGCGCAGGAGCATTGCACTCCGGCACAGGCCGCCTGCCGCCAGCGCGACATCTTTGTTCCGGCCTGTGTCAATGCGCCTGTGGCAATGCGTCTGTGTCAATGCGCCTGTCTCAATGCGTTTGGTGCGGAACCCGGTCCACAACAGCCGCCTGCTCCTGCAAATGACGCAGACAGTGTCCGGGGCTGTCAAATCCCCGCCGCTGCCCGGCATAATCGGGAACCAGTCTGGCATGCCCGTGGTCATACAGAATCAGACTGCCCGCAAAGGCATCCACATCACCCGGATCGTGGGTAATGATGACGGCCGGGATGGTAAGCCCGGCAATGAGTTCCAGCAGTTCTTCGCGCAAGCGCTCCCGCAGCAGCGGATCCAGCGCCGAAAAAGGCTCGTCCAGCAGCAGAAGTTCCGGTTCGGCGTTGACCGCACGGGCCAGCGCCGCCCTTTGCCGCTGGCCGCCGGAAAGCTGCGAAGGCAGGTTGCGCGCCAGATGCCCGATGCCGAAACGCTCCAGCACGGACTGCGCCCGTTCCTGCTGGGAAGAGCAGACGCGCCAGGGCCAAAGCCCCGTGCCGCTGTAGGCCACATTTTGCAAAAGGGTCAGGTGGGGAAACAGCGCGTAGTCCTGAAACATGTAGCCGATACGGCGGCGCTGCGCAGGAACAAAGACATTGGCCTGCCCGTCATACAGGGTGCGCCCGCCGAGACGGATATGCCCGGAATCCGGCCGTACAAGCCCCGCAAGGCACTGCATGGTCAGGCTTTTTCCGGAGCCTGAAGGGCCGAAGAGCACCACGTTCTTGTGCTCGTCGCCGATCTCGTAGTCCACATCCAGGCTGAAGGGGACGGCCGCGTTTTTAAAGCTTTTATACAAGCGCAAAGAAATCATCGGCGCCGCCTTTTCAGCTTGAGCAGCAGTTCCGCCGCCATGAGCATGCTCACGCAGGCCAGCGACGTGACAATGACAAGCCAGGTGGCCTGCGCATCGTTACCGGCCTGAAACGCGTCATAAATGGCAAGGGCCAGAGTTTGCGTTTTGCCGGGAATATTGCCCGCAATCATAAGCGTAGCACCAAACTCGCCCATGCCCCGCGCGAAGGCCAGCATCAGCCCCGCAAAAATTCCTTTCCAGGCCAGCGGCAAGGACACGCTGACAAACACGCGCCATTCCGAAGCCCCAAGAGTGCGGGCAGCATCCTCAAGATGCGAGTCCACCTGTTCAAGGGCGGCTCGGGCGGACTTGTAGATAAGCGGAAACACCACCACCGTGGCCGCCACCACGGCCCCTTTCCACGAAAAGATGAGATTGATGCCCATCTCGGCCAGCCAGTGTCCCATGAGGCCGCGCCGCCCCACCAGCAGAATGAGATAGTAGCCAAGCACCGTGGGCGGCAAAACCAGAGGCAGGGTACACAGGGCGTCCAGCAGCGCCGGCATGGGGCCCTTTTTTCGGGCCAGCAGCCAGGCCATGAGGGTGGCCGCTACAAAAGAGACCAGAGTGGCTGTGCCCGCCACCCGGAGCGAAAGCTCCAGCGGGCTCCAGATGGAGATGCCGTCAAGATCCATCAAAAAACCGCTCCTCCTGAAAAATCGTTGCCCTGCCCCTGCTCCGGCATGCAATGCCGTCGTGATGGCCGCCTCTGCCGTGGCGTCCCCTGAAACCGGACGTACAGGCCGCCGCCCAGCGGCAGCCTGTACGCTGCAAAACGCATCCCGCTCCGGCAGACAGACCGCCGCAAGCAGGCATCAGGCCCTGCCTACGGCTTGGAAAAACCGTACTTTGCCAGAACAGCCTGACCTTCGGGAGAAAGCACAAAGTTCAGGAACGCCTGCCCCATCTTGGGGTTGGTTCCTGTAAGCGCCACGGCGATGGGATAGGTCACCGGCTCATGCCCGCCCACAACCATGACCACGTCCACCTTGTCGGCCATCTGCCTGGCATCGGTGGCGTACACGAAACCGGCGTCAACTTCGCCGCGCGCCACATAATCCAGCACCTGACGCACGCTGTTGCCCTGAATCAGGGCAGGCTGCAGGTCGTCCCACAGCTTGGCTTCGGTAAGGGCGGCCTTGGTATAGCGGCCCACAGGCACGGAATCAGGATTGCCGATGGCGACCTTCTTGAACTTCTTCAGGTCGGCAAGACCGGCGGGCTTTTTGCTGCCCGCGGGCACGATGAGCACCAGATCATTTTCCGCAAAATTCTTGCGGGTGGCGGGGTCCACCACTTTCGCGGCCGCGGCCTTGTCCATGGTGGCCTGATCGGCCGAAGCAAACACGTCAACGGGCGCGCCTTCCTGAATCTGCTTGAGCAGCGGGTTGGAGGCGGCAAAGTTGACATTGACCTTCAGGCCCGGATGCTGCTTTTCGAACATGTCCTTGAGTTCGGTAAAGGCATTGGTAAGGCTGGCCGCGCCTGAAACCGTCATCTCGGCGGCATGCGCAGGCAGGCTCAACAGGCATGCACAAGCCAGTGCAAGAAAAATGCGGGAAAAGAACGATTTTTTCATAGGCTCCTCCCTCGCGTTGTTACGCGATAGTTTTGACTAACTCATACAGGAGACGTCTGGACGGGCAAGGAGGTCACGTTTATTGTAAAAAGCGTGAACACTGTACAACCCGGTATATTTTTATGTATAAGACCTAAAAAATGACAGGATACGGCATGGAAAAAAACAAAAACCGTGAGGAAATGGCCGCGCTCTTGCGCACGCTCTCTTCCGCGGACCGGGCGTGGTTGCGCCAACGGCTTATGCGCCGCGACTCCGCCGCCCTGTTGCAGGATACCGGTCGCATCAGCCCCAGAGAACTGCTGGCCGTGGAGTCATGGCTGTGGGAACGGGCCACGGCTGCGCGCGGCCCGCGCGAAAAGCGCCCGCGGCTGCGCATGTGGCTCATCTTTATGCTTCTGCGCTATGCCGCCCTGCGGCTGGTGGAGATTTTCAGCCTCAAGCCGGGCCATATGGACCTGCAGGACGGCGTCATCCGCCTGCCTGACAGCAACGGCAGCCCCGGCCGCGAGGTTCCCCTGCCCCTTACCGTGAGCCGCCGCCTGCGGCGCGTGCTCGAAGACCCCGCGCTTTTTCCCGAAAGCCATGATCTTCTGCGCTGCGACGCAAGCTACGTGCGCCGCTGCCTGCAGCAGTGCGGCGCTGCCTGTGGCCTGCCCAAGGGATTGCTGAGCGCGCGCGCCCTGCGGCACAGCCGCGCCCTGGAGCTGGGGCGGCAGGGCCTGCCCCTGCCCGTGGTGGACATTTTTCTGGGGCGGCGTGCCGCGCCGGGACAAAGCGGCATTGTGCGCTGCGACCTGCAAGAGGCGCGACGCCTTCTGCGAGAACAACTGCAAAGGGAGCGGCCCATGAAAACCAGCGCCAGAAACGTTTTTCAAGGTCGCATCACATCGCTGCGCCAGACCGGCATCATGGTGGAAGTAACCCTGCGCACGGCAGGCGGCCTGCGCATCGTGTCGATAATTACGGACGAAAGCTGCCGCACGCTGGCTCTGGCCGAAGGCAAGCTGGTCAATGCCAGCGTCAAGGCTCCCTGGGTACTGGTAACCCCGGGGGAGCTGCCCAAAAATACCGCTCCCCTTGCGGAAAACTGCTTTGTCGGCGTGGTGGAGCGCGTGCGCGAAGACCAGACCGTGGCCGAAGTGCTGGTGGCCCTGCCGGAAGGCAGCCTGGTATGCGCCATCCAGAGCGGCGGACCGGACGCCTCCTGCGGGCTCAAGGCCGGGCAAAAAGCTACAGTGCTTTTCAAGTCTTTTTCCGTCATTCTGAATCTGGATTAGCGGTTTTCCTCGAATGGGCCGGATATTTCCGGCCCACCGGCAACGTGCAGCAAAAAACCGCGCACGCTGTTCTGCAAGGCGCGCAGACGCGTGGCCGCGCCGCACGCCAGCCATGCGGACGCAAAGGCCACCCAGGTACTTTCAGCAACGGACGGCAGGGCATGGCGCGCGTAGCCGCCAGAGCAGTTTCAATGTGCTGACACTCTACATCTAGCCGCCGAACCATTCCGGCCGCATGTCCGGCACATCAGCCGCCTTGCCCTGCCAGAGGTCCCGGGCAGTCAGGGCACGACGCAAATCGGTGATGACCCCGCGCTTTTCCGCAGCCCATTCAGGGGCCAGCAACTCGCCCGGGGCCGGATCGCTCTGCACCCGGTGCATGACCACGCCCGCAGGAATGCGGGGCAGCGCCGTGCAGAGCAGGTCCACATATTCGTCGCGGGCCAGCGGGTGATACCCGCCCTCTTCATAAAGCCGCGCCAGTGCCGTGCCGCGCGGCACATACACGTTGTGCAGCTTGAGGCCGCTGAGCGGCAGCGAAAGCGCCCAGTCCAGACTTTCCAGAAAGGCCCGCTCGTCCTCTCCGGGCAATCCGGCCATGAGGTGGCCACACACGGCAAGCCCCCGCTCGGCGGCCTGCCTCACGGCCATTTCGGAGCAGGCAGCATCATGCCCCCTGTTGATGCGGCGAAGGGTGGCATCGTGAACGCTTTGCAGGCCAAGCTCCAGCCAGACCTCGGAAAGGCCGCCGTTTTCCGGGCCGCCAACGCCCTTTTTGCCCCCATTGTCTCCACGGGCATTTCGCGTATAGTGGTCTCCACCATCCGGGGCGCTCACACTGGCGTTTATCTGGCAGGCGGCAAGCATATCCAGCTTGCGCGGGCCGAGGCAGTCCGGGCGCGTGCCTACGGCAACGCCAAGGCAGCCCGGCAGGGCCGCCACCTGCTGGAGCAAAAGTTGCAGGCGTTCCGGGGGGCCATACGTATTGGAGTAGGACTGCAGATAGGCCATAAAGGCCCTGTCGGCGTCGGTGGCGCGATATTTTTCAAGCCACGCCCGCCACTGCTCTTCAAGCGAAAAACCGCGTACGCCCAGGCCGGAGCCAGAACCCGAGGCGTTGCAGAACGTGCAGCCCCGGCGCGAAAGCGAACCGTCCCTGTTGGGACAGGACGCGCCCGCGTCAAGTGGAATTTTTTGCACCCGTGTACCGTATTTACGACGAAAATACACGGCCAGAGTATGCCAACGCAGCATGTTTACAAGCCCTGAAGGCGGAAAAAGGCAAGAATCGGCGGGACAAAGATTTTGAACCCAGGCCCAGCCATCTTGACTTCACGCCCGATTTAGCAGAACAGTTTTCAGCCTGACGTTACCGATTTTTTGCCGCCCCCCGCCTCATTCGCACTTCGGCGCGGGGCGTTGCCCTTGAACTTGACGTGATAAATCCATTCGCAGCGAAGATACGCAGACCAGCACAGTGAGGCAAGTTAGAGTAATGTCCAAGATTCTGGATTTCGCATTAGGCATGTTTTCCAACGACCTGGCTATCGACCTCGGTACGGCCAATACCTGCGTCTACGTCAAGGGACACGGTATTGTACTGCGCGAGCCTTCGGTGGTGGCCGTTAAAAAGGACCCGCGCGGCAACAACGTAGTTTTGGCCGTAGGACAGGACGCCAAGCGCATGCTCGGCAGAACGCCCGGCAATATCTGGGCCATACGTCCCATGAAGGACGGCGTCATCGCCGACTTTGAGGTGACCGAGGCCATGCTGCGCCATTTTATCGCCAAGGTACACAACTCACGCCGTCTGGTGCGCCCGCGCATCATGATCTGCGTGCCCACGGGCATCACCCAGGTGGAAAAGCGCGCCGTGAAAGAGTCGGCCCAGTCCGCCGGGGCGCGTGAGGTATACCTTATCGAGGAACCTATGGCAGCGGCCATCGGCGCGGACCTGCCCATCCAGGAGCCTACCTCCAACATGGTGGTGGACATCGGCGGCGGAACCACCGAAGTGGCGGTCATTTCCCTCTCGGGCATCGTATACTCCCGCTCGGTGCGGGTGGGTGGCGACAAGATGGACGAAGCCATCATGACCCACGTCAAACGCAAGTACAACATGCTCATCGGTGAATCGTCGGCGGAAGAAATCAAGATCAAGATCGCCTCGGCCTACCCGCTGGACCCCGAACAGCAGATAGAAGTCAAGGGCCGCGACCTTGTGACGGGCATTCCCCAGAATATCATCATCACCTCCGAGGAAGTGCGCAAGGCCATTTCCGAACAGGTGGACAGCATTGTGCAGGCCGTGCGCATCGCTCTGGAGCAGACCCCGCCCGAACTGGCGGCGGACATTGTGGACAGAGGCATCGTGCTCACCGGCGGCGGCGCGCTGCTCAAGGGGCTGGACCAGCTCCTGCGCGAGGAAACCTCGCTGCCCATCACGGTTGTGGACGACCCCCTGTCCACCGTGGTTGTGGGCACAGGCAAAGCTATGGACAATCTGCATATTCTCAAAGAAGTGTGCATCGACTGATCTGTGCGGCACGTGCGTGTATCTGACCTCGACAGTACCGGACTCAGCAACGGCGCCGCGCTGGAAAATTCAACTCCGGCGCGGCGTTGCTTACGTTCTGGCCGTGAGGCCCCGCGCTGCGGGCATGCGGATTCTCAAGGCCTGCGGCGCAGGCCACGGCGCGTAACGGTGCAGACAGGCAGCGAGTGCGCCTCGTGGCGCAAGCCTTCCTGCGCGACCCGCAGGGCCATGCTCACGCAACCATGCTCTGTTTTCATTGACCTGTAACGCCTGTTGCCACAGCACAGGCGTAATGCCACCGGGCAAAAACGCTGTTTTTCCCGGCCCACGCCGCCGGCGGCGGCGCGCATCCCTTGCCGGACTGTGACCGGCGCCGCCCTGCGCGGCCCTACTGGAGTTTCTGCCTGTGACCCTGCGGCGCATTATTATTCTTGCGGGCATACTGCTCATCCTTTTTCTAGCCATGTACTCATGGAATCAGCGGACGCGCGTGCTGGACAATCTGGCTGCCGAAGTGGGTCTGGAGCTGACCGGTGCGGTGCTCAAGCCCCTGCGTGCCGTGCAGGATTCGGCTCAGGACATGTGGGACCGCTATTTTGATCTTGTGGCCGTACGCGAAGAAAACGAGATACTCCGGCAGCGCGTTGAAGAAATGGAAGCCCGGCTGCTTGCCAATGGCGAAGACATGGCCGAGCTAAAGCGCCTGCGCACGCTCATACAGCTTCCTGTTGACCAGAGCTGGCGCCCGCTGGGCGCGCGCGTGCTGTCCGGCCGCATGGGCCCCAATGCCGTTCTCGACAGCGTGACCATCAGCCGGGGCTACAGCACGGGCGGCAGACCCGGAACCCCGCTTGTGACCCACCTCGGCCTTGTTGGCCGGGTGCTCAAGGCCAGCGCCCACAGCGCCATTGCCCTGCTGCTCACAGACCCCGGCAGCCGCATTGCCGTATTTTCGCAAGAAAGCCGCGCCCCCGGCATTCTTGCCGGACAGGGAACCGGGCAGCCCCTTGAAGTCAATTTTGTGCAGCGCGCCACCAGGGTAAATGCGGGCGAAATACTCATTACGTCCGGTCTGGACGGCAAGTATCCCAAGGGCATTCCTGTTGCCAGAGTGCTCAGCGTGGCGCCGTCGGACTACACCCAGTTCATGGCTATCAAGGCCGAACCTCTGGTAGACCTGCACCACCTTGAAGAGGTGCTGCTGCTTGAGCCAACCGGTGTGGCTCCTCCCCCGGATCTGGGCGCGCCGCCCAAAGAAATTCACGGGCCGCCCACGCCCGGACGCCCCGCCCCATGAGTGCCCTGCGCGACATCATCTGGTGGCTGTGTTTTCTGGCTGCGGCTGTGGGCATACAGGCATGGATACCGGGGCTGGATGTCATGACCGTGGGGCTGATCATTCTTTTGCAGGAGCGTGACTACAAAAACATGCTCTGGCTGCTGCCCCTCTTTATCCTGCTGCAAGAAGGCATGGGAACCCGCGTTTTTGGCGGCGTCATCGTGTGGTATATGGCCGTCATCGTGCTGTTTCGCATGGGGCGCTGGCTGTTTGAGGCAGAAAACTTTCTGTTCATCTTTCTGCTTTCGGCGTGCCTGGGCGCGGCGTATTTCGCCGTTGCATGGCTCATGGCCCCTCTGCAGGACCTGCCCTTCAACTTTCAGGACACTCTGGACAAAAGTCTGATCCAGGCCATATTTATTCCCTTTGCCTGGAAACTTCTGGTGGCTACCCGACACGGAAAGGCCCATGCTGCGGAAAATTAAGAAGAACAGTCTGTTGGGCGGCAAAGATAAAAACGCCCGCAAAGGCATACGCTCCTGGCTCAAAATCCAGGTAGAAGGCGAGCGCTACCAGCCTCCGCGTGGCGGGATCATCCTGCTGCAGATTCTGGTGGGCCTGCTGTTCTTCGTGCTTGTGGTGCGCTTCTGGTATCTGCAGATGCACCGTGGCGCGGAATTCGCCCAGCAGGCGCAGAACAACCGCCTGCGCATCGAACGCATCTTTGCCCCGCGCGGGCGCATCATGGACGACAAGGGCAAGGTGCTGGCCGACAACCGCACGGCCTACGGCCTTTCCCTCGTGCGTGAAGACTGCCCGGACATACCGGCCACTCTGGCCCAGATCAGCGCGTGGTCGGGCATTCCCCTGCCCCAGATATGGGAAAAATTCCGGCAGGACAGGTTCAAGGTCAAATCCTTTGAACCCCTGCTCATGATCACGGACATTGATTTTGATCTGGTGGCGCGCATCGAATCTGAAATCCATGCCTGGCCCGGCCTGGAAATTGTGGTGCGCACCAAGCGCAGCTATCCGGAAAAGGACCTGTTCGCTCACGTTCTCGGCTACGTGGCCGAAGCCAACGAACAGGAAATGGCCGCTGACAGCGCACTGGCAATGGGCGACCTTGTGGGCAAGCAGGGGCTGGAGCTGGAACTGGAAAAACAGCTGCGCGGGCGCAAGGGCCTGTATGACGTGGAAGTGGACGCCCATTCCCGCGTGCTGGGCAAATTTTTGCGTGAAGAGCCGCGCGGCGGCACGGAAATACGCCTTTCGCTGGACAGGGACCTTCAGGAAGCCGCCTGGAACGCTCTGGGCGGCGAGGCGGGCTGCGTGGTCGTCATGGAGCCGGATACGGGCAAACTGCGCGCGCTGGTCACATCCCCGGCCTATGACAACAACCTTTTCGCTGCGGGCATTTCCCAGCGCGACTGGGACGCCCTGCGCACCAACAGCCGCTTTCCCCTGCAAAACCGGGTTATTCAAAGCGTGTATCCGCCCGGTTCCGTGTGGAAGCTGGTTATCGCGGCCATGCTGCTCGAACGCGGCGTAAGCCCGCGCGAAAGCGTGGTCTGTTCCGGGCAGGTCAAGCTGGGCAACCAGATATTCCGCTGCTGGAAGCGCGGCGGCCACGGGTCGCAAGACATGCAGAGCGCGCTGGTCAATTCCTGCGACGTCTATTTCTACCAGATGGGCGAACGCATGGGCATTGACAAGATAGAGGAATTTGCCAAGGCTAGCGGCTTCGGACGCCCCACCGGCATTGACCTGCCGCACGAAAAATCGGGCCTTGTGCCCTCCAAGGAATGGAAAAAACGCCGCTTCGGGCGCCCCTGGGTGCGCGGCGAAACGTACAACGTGTCCATCGGTCAGGGCTACACCCTTGTCACCCCGGTACAGATGGCTGTTTTCGTGTCGGCCCTGCTCAACGGCGGCAATCTGCTCAAGCCGCAATTGCTGGATGACGCCCAGCGCGAGATCAAGGGCAATATTCCCGCCAGGGCCGCTACCCTCAATTTTGTGGTCGAGGCCATGCGCAAGACGGCCTCGGGCGGCACAGCGCGTGTGGTGGGCCGCAAGGACGCGGACATGGGCGGCAAAACGGGCACGGCCCAGGTGGTCAAGCTCAAGATGGCCGCCGGTGACCGCCGCCTGCGCACGCACGAGATGGAATACGCGCAGCGTGACCATGCCTGGATAACCACCTGGGGCGTCAAGGACGGCAAGGCCTATGTGGTGGTGGTCATGGTGGAACACGGCGGCGGCGGCTCCAGTGTGGCCGGGCCGGTGGCCAGAAAGGTGTACGAGCACCTCTTCGGACCAGACCCCGGCGCTCCGGCCGCGCCTGCGCCGACACCTGCCAGCCCCGGCGACCGGGCTGACTAGGCTTTGGATTTTTAAGCCCTGGCTTTTGAAGATCGCGGCATGGAGCCTTGCCGCGCCACATGGTGCAGTTTTCCTGTGCATTTCGGCGTCACGCCCGGCATGCCTTGAACGCACAAGCCGGAAAAACAGGACCTTCAACACCGTGCCGCTATCCGGCAGTGCGTACAGCGGAACATCCGGCGTGCGACAGCCAAAGGCCGCGCCAGCGCATGTTTTTTGACCAGGTAAGACCATATGGACAAAAGTCTGTTCAGCTACATCAACTGGGGCCTGCTGGCCTGCATGCTCCTGCTCTATCTCGTGGGCGTCGGCAATCTGTATTCGGCCAGCGGCACGCGGGTGGAAAGCGGTCTTGCCTTCAACAGCTTTTACCAGCGGCAGATCATCTGGGGCGTGTGCGGCTTTGCGTGCATGCTGCTTGCCATGGCCTTTGACTACCGGCAGTTGCGCAACCTGGCATGGCCGTTCTTTTTTCTGACCATGCTGCTTCTGCTGCTTGTTCCCATTGCGGGAAAGACTGTCTATGGGGCCAAACGCTGGCTTTCACTGGGTTTCATGAGCGTGCAGCCCTCGGAGCTGGCGAAGCTTTCCGTGCTGGTGCTGGCCGCGCGGCTGCTGGCCCGCGACGGCCGCCCCCTGGGCTGGAAAGATTTTATCTCCATCGCCTTTATCTGCCTTTTGCCCTGCGGGCTTATCGTCGTTCAGCCCGACCTGGGCACGACCATGCTGATCCTGCTGATTCTGGCAGGCATGATCCTGTTCCACGGCCTCAAGGGCTACGTACTCAAAACCTGCCTGCTTGCCGTGCCCTGCTTCGGGGCATTCATGTGGTTTGTGGGCATGCACGATTACCAGCGCCAGCGCATCCTGACCTTTCTCGACCCCACCACCGACCCGCGCG
This sequence comes from uncultured bacterium, assembly GCA_905214305.1. Classification (GTDB taxonomy): domain Bacteria; phylum Desulfobacterota; class Desulfovibrionia; order Desulfovibrionales; family Desulfovibrionaceae; genus Desulfovibrio. Next base: position 8,557 of record CAJMLK010000040.1, on the reverse strand, counting down.
GCACAGGCTACCACATCATCCAGTCGCGCATTGCCATCGGCTCGGGCGAACTCTGGGGCAAAGGCTTCAAGGAAGGCACGCAAAGCCAGCTGCGCTTTTTGCCTGAACGCCATTCGGACTTTGCCGTGGCCGTTTTTGGCGAAGAGTGGGGTTTTGTGGGCTGCGTGGCACTGGTAACACTGTTCTGCCTGTTTCTGCTCGCCATCTTTTCCACTGCCGCGCAGGCCAAAGACCGTTTTGGCAGCATGCTGGTGGTAGGAGTGTTTTTTTACTTTTTCTGGCAGATACTCATCAACATGGGTATGGTCATTGGCATCATGCCGGTGGTGGGCATTCCACTGCCCTTCATCAGCTATGGCGGCAGCGCCACCGTAGTTAATTTCACGCTGCTGGGCATTGTGCTCAACGTGTCCATGCGGCGCTTCATGTTCAAGGGATAATTGTCAATCCAACGGGAGTTCGCTGTGGCCAAGGACGAAATAGCCTATCTCGGTTCCGATACGGTTTACGAAGGAAAACTGCACTTCAAGGGCACTGTGCGCATTGAGGGCAAGTTTAATGGTGAAATCACCAGTGAAGGCACGCTTAACGTGGGCAAGGACGCGCTGGTCACCGGCAGCCTGGATGTAGGCGAACTGCTGCTTTCCGGGCGCTTTACCGGCGAAATCACGGCCCGTCGCCGTGTGGTGGTCTACGGTTCCGGCGTGCTCGAAGGCCGGGTGCAGACCCCTGTGCTCCTGACGGAAGAAGGCGGCATCATCGAGGGACAGGTGAGCATGCAGGGCTGCGGCAAGGCAAAAGCGTAGGCACTGCCCGCTGCGCCCACGCGGCCAGTCTCTGCGCCTGTTGCCTGATGCGCGGCGGGAACAGATATCCCGCACAGGGCAGCTGCCCCGGCGCGTGCGTCCTGATACCTGCCTGCCGGGCAAAAAAGTCAGGCATCACAGCCGTTCAGGCATCGGCAGAAGGGCACATTGCCCCGATGGGAAAAATAGCGCATACTCTGAATCGAGAATATTTCAACACCGATACGGACACATGGCACTGGCGGTCATGCCGCCCCGGCCGGATTCTTTTGCACCGCTTTCTTCAAGGAGGCACACATGGCACAAGATTATTTCCGCGCACTCAGAGATGTGGCGCTGGTCATCAACTCCAGCCTTGAAACCCGGGACGTCCTGCACAAGATCACGGAGCAGACCGCGTCCACCATGGGTTGCAAGGCCAGCACCATCCGCCTGCTGGACAGCACCGGCCGCTTTCTGCTGCCCAGCGCAGCCCACGGCCTTTCCGCCACCTACCTGCGCAAGGGCCCGGTGGAAGTGAAACGCAGCGGCATGGACGGCGAAGTTCTGGCCGGAAAAACCATCCACCTCAAGGACGCTGCCGCTGACGGCCGCTTTCAATACCCCGAATCTGCCAAGACCGAGGGCCTTGTTTCCGTTCTTTCGGCCCCCCTCATGGCCAATGGCAAGGCCATCGGCCTTATCCGCGTATACTCGGCGGAAGAGCGCGAGTTCACGGCCGACGAGCAGACCTTTATGGAGGCCGTGGCCGCCATTTCGGCTCTTGCCATTGAAAACGCGCGCCTGCATGAAGCGTTGCGCAACAATTACGAGCTGATGAGCAAACACGCCTACTCGGTGTATGAAGACTAGCACGCGGCGCTCGCGGCCTTGCGCACCCGGCGGCAGCCGGTCGCGACCCGCCGGGCGGAGACCATAAAAACCACGCCCTGCGCCCCGAACACCGCACCGGTGGCGGAAATCAAACCGATCCACCCCAAAGGCGCACGGCTGCATACGACATTTCCCTCAACAGCATGAGGATTTCGCATATGAGCAAAATCAGAATTGGCATCAACGGCTTTGGCCGCATCGGCAGGCAGGTTTTCCGCGCCCTGCACAAGAGCTACCGTGACCGCGTGGAAGTGGTGGCCATCAACGACCTGTTTGACGCCGAAACCAACTTTCACCTGCTGGAATACGATTCGGTCTACGGGCGCGCCTATCTGGACGCCAAAATAGACGGCGCGGAAGTGACCGTGGGCGACTGGAAGGTTCACTGCTTTGCGGAGCGCGACCCGAAACAGCTTGCCTGGGGCCAGTACGGCGTTGATATTGTCGTGGAGAGCACGGGCATTTTCCGCAAGGCTTCCCAGTGCTCCGTACACATTGAAAACGGCGCCAAAAAGGTCATTATCACCGCCCCGGCCAAGGAAGAAGACATCACCATCGTCATGGGCGTGAACCATCAGGAGTACGATCCGGCCAGGCATCACATCGTGTCCAACGCCTCCTGCACCACCAACTGCCTTGCCCCCGTGGCGCTGGTGCTGCAAAAGGAATTCGGCATCCAGATCGGCAACATGACCACCATCCACTCCTACACCAACGACCAGCGCATTCTGGACATGGCCCACAAGGACCCGCGCCGCGCCCGCGCCGCGGCCTGCAACATCATTCCCACGTCCACAGGGGCCGCACAGGCCGTTGCCAAGGTCATTCCCGAACTCAAGGGCAAGTTCAGCGGCTATTCGCTGCGCGTGCCCACGCCCACGGTGTCTGTGGTGGACTTTACCGGCATTCTGGAAAAGGAAACCGACACGGAAACCCTGCTCGGCAAGCTCAGGGAAGCGTCTGAAACCTACCTCAAGGGCATTCTTGAGTACAATGACAAGGCCCTTGTTTCCATGGACTTCAAGGGCAACCCGGCTTCGTCCATTCTTGAAGCTTCGTACACCACGGTGCAGGAAGGCAAGATGGTCAAGCTGGTGGCCTGGTACGACAACGAGTGGGGCTATTCCTGCCGCGTGTGCGACCTTGCCTGCCTCATGGCCGAAAAAGGCATGTAAAAGCGGCCCGGCGGACTTCAGCGCCGCGCGGCCCCGCACCGGAGCCGCGCAACCAGAAGCTTCGCCGTACGTACCGTGTTTTCTGTCGGCCGTGTCTGCTCAACGCAGGCGCGGCCGACAAGGTTTTTCCGCCTTTTTCACTGCCGGAAAATGCGGGACACACCGGGCAGGCTATTGCCAATAGCCCGGCAGTACCTAACTAGACAGTGTCGTCACGAGCGCCTTTCCCGGTATCTCTGCGTCGAACTTCGCCTTTTATTCCGGTCGAGTACCATAAGAGTACACCCCCTGCATAAAAGGCTCGTTCTCCTTGATATACCAAGTAAATTCATCTCGTGACGACACTGTCCAGAGCAGACTGACTTTGAGAATACATATTCTCAAAATTTAAGACACACTCGTTCCGGCACTTAACCGCACAATAAATTGCGCTTGTGCCTCCACGGCAGGCGTCTGCCCGCGCAGCCCAAGGCATTTCAACGTTGAAATGCTCCATGAATGACCGCCTGCCGCCCTTTGCAACGGCAGCAAGCCACGGTATGTTCCTTTGCCGCGCCAGCCAGAACCCGGCCCGCAGGGCTTTCAGTTCCCGCTGACGCGCAAGGCAGGGCCTGCCCCTTGTGGCAGACCGCCTGCCCAGCGCCGGATGCGGCACAAAACATCCGGCAATGCTCCACACGCCCGGCCATGCCGGGACAGCGCGGCTCAAGCCGCGCCGGTCATCAAACCCAGAGACATTCCATGCCCGCACTGCCCGAAGAAAGTATGCTTGTCGAACAGGTCATGCACGACAATCCCGAAACCCTGACGCCAGGGCATCTGCTCAAGGACGCTCTGCCCGTGTATGAGCGCCACGGGGTCAACTGCGTGCCCATTCTGGACGAAAACAAGAAAGTACGCGGCATTCTGACCATATTTCGCCTCGTGCAGGCCATACGTGCGGGCAAGTCCTTTGAAACGCCCATCAGCGAAGTCATGGACGTGGACCTTGTGAGCATACGCAACGACGCCACCTTCGGCATGGCATGCAGCATGCCCATCGACAGAATGCTGGTGCTGGACCACGACGACAGGCTCGTGGGCGTGCTCACCAAGAAAGAGCTTATCCATAAAATATACAAGGCTTTTTGCAGTGCCGACTGCCACAACCGGGAGCTGAGCGCGGTCATCAACTGCGCCACGGACGGCATCATCATTTTTGATACCAACGGCAACGCCCTGTATACCAACGATAAAATCCGCTTTCTGCTGCCGGATTGCGACAGCATAAACCGGCCCGCCAGCCCCGCCATGAAGGCCGTGGCAGAGCTGCTCAAAAAAACCCTGCATTCGCGTAAAAGCGCCGGGACCCTGCTGGAAGACTGCAACGGCAAGCAGGTGATTTTTTCAACTACGCCCATTTTTGATGCAGATCAGCGCCTCTTCCGCTGCGTTTTGTCCGCTCAGGACATGACAGAAGTCACCCGCCTTCAGGAAGAGGCCGAAAACAGCCGCCGCAAGCTGGCGGCCTTTCAGGAAGCCAGCCTCAAGGGAACAAAAACCATCGCCCACAACCCCGCCATGCTGCGCCTGCTGGACGAGGCCGCGCGCCTTGGCGGCGTGGACTCCACCGTGCTCATCACCGGCGAAACAGGCGCGGGCAAAGAAGTTGTGGCCATGCACATCCACAACCACAGCAAACGCCGCAACGGCCCGCTTGTGCAGATAAACTGCGGAACCATTCCCCAGCATCTGCAGGAGGCGGAGCTCTTCGGCTACGAAAAGGGCAGCTTCACCGGAGCCAACGCCAGCCGTGCGGGCATGCTGGAAGTGGCCCACGAGGGCACGCTCATGCTGGACGAAGTGGGCGAAATGGACCTGACCCTTCAGGTCAAGCTGCTGCGCGCCCTTCAGGAGGGCGTCATCTACCGCATCGGCGGGCGCAAGCCCGTCAGGCTGGACGTGCGCATTATTGCCATGACCAACAGAAACCTGCTCAAGATGGTGCGCGAAAACACCTTTCGCGAGGACCTCTATTACCGCCTCAACGTCATTCCCCTTGCCGTACCGCCCCTGCGTGAAAGGCGCGAGGACATTCTGCCGCTGGCCCAGCATTTTCTTTCGTGCTTCAGCAAAAAGTATTCCTGCGCCTGCGGCCTAAGCCCGGCGGAAGAAGAAATGCTGCAAGCATACTCCTGGCCCGGCAACGTGCGCGAACTTGCCAACTTTATGGAGCGCCTGACCATCGCCAGCCTTTCGTCGGGCAACCGTGCCCCGGTGTGGGAAAGCATCGTCCGCCCCAACGGCTCCATCGCGCCGCCTGTCAACGCTCCCATGCGGGAGCAGATGCGGCATTTCGAAAAGCAGTGCGTTGAAAACGCCCTGCGCAATACGGTGAGCATACGGGCGGCGGCCAGAGCGCTTGGCATCTCGCACGCCACCCTCCTGCGCAAGATGAGGGAACACGACCTGGTGGTTCAGAATTAAACCACTCCGGAAAGCAAATCCGCGCCTTCATACCCACCTTCTGCGCCATATCCGCTTCTGAATGCCCGCTGGTTGTGAAAAAGAGCCTGCGGTTCATTTATGAACCACATGGTTCGATAACGAACCACTGCCGCCAGATCAGGCTTTTTTGCCGCTGAAACACGATATACATATATTTCGCTGCGTTACACAACTGCACAAGCTGGGGCCTTTTCAGGCCCACCCGCCAGCCCATCCTTTGGCAACCGCCATAAAGTGCTGTATTCACTATAAAAACTTTTTGGAACAATCTTTGCTATAGCGAGAGTGTCTTTCGGCCCGGCCGAAAACGCATAGCAATACGTTTCTCTGCCGCCGGCGGCAGAGGAACTGGGATCGAGAGAGGATGCGGGGTCGGCAGACCGACCTGTCGGCAACCCGTCAGGCCGTACGGGATACCTGGATGAAACGGCCGTTCCGTTAACCATTTTGGGGGCGCGCCCGCCTGTGGCGGCGCGAAATTTCAGGAAGCATGAGGAGCAAGTTATGACTTCTTCGGCCATTTGGATGTTCGGCCTCGCCCTGGCCTATACGCTTCTGCTCATAGTCATGAGCCAGATAGCCAAAAAAAAGGCTCAGGCGGGCGAAGATTTCTTTGTGGGGGGGCGCAAGTTCAGCCGCTGGACAGTCGCCTTCTGCATTACCGGCCTGTTTTCAGGCTCCACCTATATTGCCATCCTTGAACTGTCCTACCTCACGGGCATTTCAGCACTGTGGTACGGCGTGGCGGAACTGACCCACGTGCTTATCATTGCGCTGGTGCTCATCGGGCCGTTCCGCAAGCGCATGATGGTGACCATCTCCGGCCTTATCGGCGACAAGTACGGCAGAGCCGCCAAGGGCATTGCCGGCGGCATCACGGCCATTACCTTTCCCATGTGGTCTGTTGCCACGGCCCTCGCCTTTGCCTCGTGCATCAATGCCATCACGGGCATGGACATGCTGCTGGCCGTGGTTATCACGGCGGCGCTCATGTACATCTTCCTGAGCGCGGGCGGCATGTGGTCTGTAGCCATGACGCAGACCGCCAACTTCTTCGTTTTCATGATCATGTTTGCCGTGGCTATTTACGCCATCGCAATCAACCCCGGCTTTGACGCCGTGACCACCCTTCTGACCACGGACGCCAAGTACGGCAGCCTCACCAGCGTGGGCCTGCAAACCATTCTGGCGTGGTTCGGAACCTTTTTGATCAACGTGCTTCTGGCTCAGGCCGCCTTCCAGATGGCCCTTTCGTGCAAAACCGCTGACGAAGGCCGCAAGGGCCTGCTCATCGCCGGCGGCTTCAACATCATATTCATCGCCATGGGTGTGCTTGTGGGCGCTGCTGCGGCCATCGTTACCCCTGGCAACGCCCGCGGCCTCGTGGCCGTGCCCATCTACCTGATGGAAACTCTGCCTAGCCCCATGGTGGGTCTGTTCACCCTGGGCATCTGGGCCTGCGCCCTGGGCTGGGGTGCACCCTGCCAGTTCTCCGGCGCCACCAGCCTTGGCCGCGACGTAGGCTCGGCCATCTGGCCTGACGCCAGCGATGCCAAGCTTGTCAAGCTTACCCGCCTTTCGCTGCTGGCCCTCACCTGCCTTATGATCCTCTTTGGCTACCTGCGCTCCGAACAGGCCGCCTGGTGGAACATCTTTGCCTGGACCGCACGTAACGGCGCAACCTTTGCCCCCATGGTGGCAGCCCTGTTCTGGAGCGTCGCCACGCCGCGCGGCTCGCTGACGGCCCTTATCGCGGGCTGCGGCGCAGGCCTTGTGTGGAACTGGCTTGGCGGCTGGGCCGTGGGCAGCTTCTACCTCAAGATCCATCCCGTGTGGGTCGCCATGGCCGCCAACATCATCGGCATGACCGTAGTTTCTCTGGCCGAAAAGGGTTGGTACTTCATAAGCCCCTCCGGCGGGCTCAAGGCGCTGCGTAACGCCTCGGTCGGTCTGGCCCTCGTGCTGGCCGTAGCCCTTGTGGCCGCCGGGTCGTGGTTCTACCAGACGGGCCTTTGGGGCATGACCGCCTTCCTCGTTGTGCTCTGCGCCTGGGTGGCCCTTATCTTCAGCACCGAACGCCAACAACCCTCTATGATATAAGGATTTTGCATCATGGCAAAGATCAACGTGGAATGGAAAGGAAACATGGTTTTTGAGGGCAGGGATTCCGACGGCCACAGCCTGGTCATGGACGCCTCGGCCATCTACGGCGGCAGCAATCAGGGCGTGCGCCCCATGGAAATGCTGCTCATCTCCCTGGCTGGCTGCACGGGCATTGAAGTGGGCCACGCCATGAACAAGATGCGTCTTGAATACACAAGCTTCACCATCTCGGCCGATGCCGTGCGTCGTGAAGAAATCCCGCAGATCTTTACCGAGATCAATGTGGAGTACACTGTTGAAGGCGACGGTATCAGTCTTGAGAGGTTCGTGCGCGCCTTTGAGCTTGGCGCTGTAAAATACTGCTCCGTAGCCAACATGCTTAAGGCCAGCAGCAAGATAAACTACAGCTTTGTACTCAATGGACAGCGTTACGACTATCCCTTGCAGGATGGAGAGGCTGCCCCGCAATAGCCGGCAGTGCACACGCCACTACCCTGAGAGGGCGGCCATGCCACGATCCCGCAAGCTCCCGTCAGGCGAGCAGACCACGCCCCTGCCGCCGCAACACATGCCGGATTGATACACCCCGCCCTGTCAGGTCCGCCGCCGCGCCCCACACTACGGGAGGCGCGGCGGCTTTTCACCAAAGACACGAGGAGATTACATGTCCAGCTATACCTTGCCCGAAGACCGTTCCTATACCGAAGAGCACATCTGGCTGCTTGAAGACGCCCAGGGCCTTACAGTGGGCATTTCTGACTTTGCCCAGGCACAGCTTGAAGAAGTGGTCTATGTGGACATGCCCGCAGTGGGCAGCACCGTTGAAGCGGGAAAAGAGTTCGGCTCCGTGGAATCAATGAAGTCTGTCAGCGCGCTGTTTTCGCCGGTTTCCGGTGTGGTGGAAGCCGTTAACACCGACCTTGAAAACAAGCCTGACCTTGTAAACAGCGACTGTTACGGGCAGGGCTGGATACTGCGCGTGCGCAAGGAAGGCGAAAACACCGTGCCCCTGCTCACGGCCGAAGCGTACGGGGAACACCTGAAATCACAGTCCTAGATGTAGTGTTCCAATAGGTTGTTCACCCTCCCCGAATCGGTAAAGCTGGAGTTAGC
>CAJMLK010000039.1 GCA_905214305.1 uncultured bacterium | reverse complement strand
CACCTTGCCTTTTCATTCAACTTTGAGGGTGTTGCACTTGCAAGTTGAATCCGCCTAAGGTGAAAAGCTATTGCACGATTCTCGCCCGCTGGAGGGACCCTATGGTGACGATTTAGGGCCCTCCTCTCGCAGAAGAAGATCGTCAAAATAATCCAATATTGGTGAGCTGTTAGTGGGGATATGGGAAGCCTTCTTTGGCTTCTAACGCCCACCTTGGCTCATACCTAAGTCTTCCCGCTTCTCATAGGTTGCTGGGAGGATTAAGACTGTTTTCGAGAATTGTGACGATGTGCTTCGAAGCATTGCCGTCTCCATATGGATTGGCGACATGTTGGTTAGGAATAGCGCGCAAAGCAAAAAGTTCTTCGGCCGCAGTAATGATTTTATCTTTTGAAGTGCCTACCAAGCGACAAAAGCCAGCTGATATCCCTTCTGGGCGTTCTGTGCGATTCCGCATCACCAGTACCCGCTTGCCGAAAGAGGGGGCTTCTTCTTGAATACCACCAGAATCGCTCAGTACGAACAGGCAATTATCGAGCAAACGTAAAAAGGCACGGTATTCAAAGGGGGCTGTAAGAATTACATTGGGAAGGTTAGTCAGGTGTTGCTCCACAACGCTTTGTACTTGCGGGTTGAGGTGGACTGGGAAGACGAAAAAACAACCGGGGTGCGAGAGGGCCAGGGTTGCAATGGCCGAGCAGATGTCTTCTATGCCCTGTCCAAAATTTTCTCTGCGGTGACTGGTGATAAGCACATACTTTGCGTTGCTCCGAAAAATATTTTCAAGAGCTTCGGGCAGCGGCGGTGGTGTTTGCCTGATCGCATCGCGCATGTACATCAATGCGTCAACAACGGTGTTGCCAGAGACAATAATTGTATCGGCGGCAACGCCTTCCTGCCGCAAATTTTCTGCTGCTCCCCGTGTGGGGGCAAAATGCCATGTAGCGGCAAGGCTTATGCTCTTGCGGTTGAACTCTTCTGGGTAGGGGGCATACATGTCGCCTGACCGAAGCCCCGCCTCTACATGGCCGACGGGGATTCTTGCATAAAAACCACATACAGCGCCAATATAGGCTGTTGCTGTATCGCCCTGCACAAGAATGCACGCAGGGGCAATCTCACCAATTGTTTTTTCCAGCCCCAGAAACAACCTGCCAGCAAGCCCCATGAGGGTTTGCCCTGGCTGCATTACAGCCAGTTCTACATCTGGGATTATGTTGAAATCGGCCAGCGTCTGGCTCAGCATTTCTTTGTGCTGGCCGGTAGAGCAGATAACAGGCCGCAGCACGGTGGATTGCTGGAGGCGCAGGATGATAGGGGACATTTTTATCGCTTCGGGGCGAGTGCCCACAAGGATGAGAACTGGTTTTGCGCTCATGATTCCATGCTCTTTGCTGTGGCCGTGCAGAGTGCGTTATGCGCAACACGGCAATTGCTGTTGAGGTTCACCTGCTCCGGCATGCCGTAGTGGCTACCGGCGAAAAGACGCCTTGTACTGTGCATAAAGGTTAGCTGCGCCGGGTATTCCATAGGGCGAGCAGTATTCGGGCAGGCTGAATGCCACAATGCCCGTGTGGGGCTGCGCCGCAGCAATGGCCAGTTGCCGTTGCAGAGCTGAAAAACTTGCGGGCACAGCGCGAAAGGGGTTGCCGTTGATCGGCGGGCCGTCAACCTGACGGAAGGTTTCGACCACCGGGGTCAGGATTCCGCCAGCTTTTTGCGCGGCGCGTGATACCGCTGCTATGAACATGCCTGTTTCCTGTATGCGCAGCTTGTGCACGCCCACTCCATCCTGAAACAGGATTCGCTCAATGCCGGATTTTTTCAGAACCGTCAGCCACAACTGCTCCAGAATTGCCGGTTCGGCAAAAGCGTTGGAAAAGCCCGATATGGCTACCGGCAAGCCGGGGGCCACTGCCTGCAGGCCCGCCCTCAGGCTGGTCAGACAGTCTACAAGAGCTTCCTGACGCTCTGGCTCAAGCCAGCTTTTGTCGTCAATTTCCTGCGGAATATAAAAACCGCTGACCACATTCTTACTACCGGGCAGTAAAAGGGCGGCGCGGGCGTTATGCAGGCTGGCATTGCGCAGCTGGCGCAGGTAGTAGCGCACGATATCCGGTTCGGCCTTGATTTTATCCCAGTAAGCCGGGTCATGCACAAGGCCCAGTACTATCTGCATGTGCTGCGCTTCGGCTGCCTGCAGCAACAGGGGCAGGGCCGGATGCAGCTGTACCGGGGCGGACGCGGTGCGGGCGGTTTCCATGCCTTGCGTTTGCGCCGGGTTGGTCTGGGTGCCGCTGGGCTGGGTAGTTGTCCACTGGACAATAACTTCTGTAACGCCAATGGCGCGCAGCGAGGCAAACAGATCGCTCCAATGTGTGCTGCCCCATGTGGCGTGACTATCCCACAGCTGTACAAAGGTGCCCGTAAAGCGTGGCGTACTGTTCTTTGCACTGGCCGAACCTGGCGCAAAAAGGGCGAAGGTCAGTATGAATGTCAGCAAGAAACGTGTTCTGCTCATGCCGTTTTCCATTAGAAAGTAATAATTGTTGTAAGGAACACAGAGCTGATGTTGTTATTCTTGTCATTGCTCAACGCGTGAAAGAGTGTTCCGTACTTGTATTGCAGCAAAAATTCCACTGAAGACCGAGGCGCTTCATAGGCAAAGGCGGGCAACAGGTAGCGCAGCGAAACGCCTGCGCCAAATTCGGCCAGCGAATCCTGATCCCGGTCTGGTTCAACCAGCCTGAAATCACCAACCAGATGAGGAGAAACCAGCCATTTGTCGCTCAGGTTAAAGGTAATGCCCTGTCTGGCCTCGCCGTAAACATTGCTGCGGGCATTGTAGTCGGCAAAGTAGTCGTACTCGCCGTAAACGAACGAATAGTTCCAGTAGGGTTTGCCGGGCTTCAGGTCAAGGCCGTCAGCCCAAGAATACATGGCCCGGAAAAGCCAGTTGTCTTCTGCATTTCGGCCGATATGGAACAGCCGCTCGACCCCCACGCTGAGATTCTGGCTTTGAAACGGCTTGTAGCGCAAGCCCACAGCGCCCTGCCATGACTTTTCATCGAATGAAAATGAATTGTTCTGATCAAGGTTTGCGCTCACACGGCCTATAACCTGCAATATGCGGTCGTCGCGCAGACCGATGAAGGGCGGAATCCAGGCAATTTCTAAGCCGCCGCCAGACCGCACCGTGCGAGAAGAATCGCCGCCCGACCAGCTGGAGCTGCCCGTTGCGCCGGGCACATAGGAGAGGTAGGCCGTTGTGGTCAGGTGAGTTTGCAGTTTGGTGACTTCCTTGCGCAGCCTGTATGTTTTTTCGGCGGCAGCCTCGCTGTCCTCAGCAGTGGCATCGGCCAGGGCCAGGGCATTGTCTATGGCGCGTTTGAAGGCCTCGGCCGCACGGCTGTTTTGTGAATCGTGCATGTAGGCGTATCCGAGCTCTTCCCAAAGCGGGGTGAGCCCGTCATTTTTCTGTATTGCTGACTCAAAGGCTTCGGCCGCCGCGTCAAACTGTTCATTTTCGCTCAGCGCAAAGCCAAGAGTTGCCCAGGTAGAACCGGAATCATCGTGCTCCACTGATTTGCGGTAGAGGCGGATGGCGTCGGGCAGCTCATTTTTTTTGCGTTTTACACTGGCCAGACGGAAGTTGAGATCGCCAGTATCCTTTAGTGTCAAAGCTTCCTGCAGCAGGGCATCTTCGTCGTCATGGCGCAGCTGGGCGTTGGCAATGGCCGCCAGTTCAGAAAGCTGCAGCAGGCGCATGTCCGTATCGAGCAATGGGGCGTTTACGGATTCCAGCGTTTGCCGGGCAGCATTGAGCTGGTTTGACAGGCGTAGCGCGCGGCCCAGGTTGATGGCTGTTGCCTCGTCACGGTGCAGCGACAGTGCTTTGCTGTATGCCTCGGCAGCGGCATCGTACCGTGATTCTGCCGAATACAGGTAGCCCATGCCCTTGTAATATTCATACTGCTGTGCCGCGGGCAGGGTGTGTATATGGCCTGCGACACTTTGAAAGTTGATGATCGCCAGCCCCAGTTTGCCCAGCCGTTCATAGGTGTGCCCCAGGGCCAGTCTGGCGCCTGGTGATGAGCGTAGTTGCTCCGCTTCTTCAAAATGTTCCAGAGCGTCGTTCAGATTCCCTGTGGCAAAGTCTGCTTGGGCCAGCGCCAGCATAAGTTCCCAGCGAGGATTGCCAGCGGCTACTGCGCGGGAAAAGACCTTACGTGCGTCTGCGTGGTCGCCGAGCGCAGTCAGTATGTAACCGAGGTTTTCATCGCACCGTGCCACTTCCTGAGCTGTAGCGCCGGGGCTTGCCGCTGCGGCCCGCCAGGCTGCGGCAGCCTCCTGCAGGTTGCCCAGCGAAGTGTGGGCCTGTGCAAGTGATTGCAGCGCAAGTTTTATGTTTTGCGGGTTTTCCTGCAAAGGCAGAGCGGTCTGAAGCGGTTTTACGGCCAGCGAAGGTGAGGCTGTGGCCAGCGCCGTCAGACCCAACGCCATGTACAGCTGGGATTTTTCTGCTGGCGCAAATTCTTCTGACAGTGATTGGGCCGCATCGTAAGTTTCATAAGCTTTCTGGGCATCGCCAGCCGCGGCGTAAGCATTGCCCAGTGCCAGCAGGGCGGCAGCCTTTTGATGCGGCTTGGTGGCCATACCCAGATACTGGCTGTATGCGCGCGCCGCCTGAGCGCCTTCACCCATCGAGGTGTAGACGTTGCCCAGTGCCAGCAGGCCCTCGCTGCTTTGCTGGGGGGCGATATCCTGAATGTATTTTTCAAGATACTGCGCAGCGCGGGCATATTCATGCGCGCCCGCAAAGCTCAGGCCAGCGTTGAACAGCATCTGGCTGTTGTTGTCGGTCAGCTGCGCATATTCCTCTGCAGCCTGTGCAAACTGCCCTGTGGCAAAGAGGCTGTTGGCAAGGATGGCGCGGTTTTGTGGCGAGGGATCAATACTTGTCAGCTCTCTGGCCAGCCGTGCGGCCTCAGCCTTGTTGCCCATCATGCCGGCGATGATGGCCTGCTTTTGCAGCAGAAGCGTATTGCGCGGAGCGATGGCCCGCGCCTGGGCAATGTATTGGCTGGCCTGATCCAGCGAATCGTTTTCCTGGCTCATGAAGGCCAGTGATTGAAGAACCGTGAGTTTTTCAGTGTCGTTGCCCGCCAGGCCCAGTGCCTTGCGGTACGCCGTGAAGGCATCTTCCGTGCGCCTCTGCTTGGTATAGATGGATGCTTTGAGCTGCTGCAGGGCATAATTTGAATCCGCATCGGGCAGACCCTCGATCTGGGTCAGTGCTTCAGCGTACTTTTCCTTGCGGAAAAGAAGATTCATGTAGTCGTATCGAGCCTTGGCATCGTCTGGACGCAGATCAAGGTATTGCTGGAATTCCTTTGTCGCCTCTTCAAGCCTTCCCTGATTCAGCCTGCGATATGCCATGTCCAGATGCGGGTAGCTTTTGAGATGATTCAGCCGGTCTTGCAGAAAACCCTGTGATTTTTTCTCTGGTGCATTTTGCTGCGGTGCATCGGCTGCCACCGCAGGTAATACCGCAGCCACAGACCACAGTATCAGCAGGGCTGCAATGCTCCAGCGCCACAGCCGTCGATCGGGGTCTTGTCGTACGTCAGTGAGTTGTGCGCTGGTGTCAGACATGGTCATCCTCGCTGGCGGCAGGCTTATCTGCAAGGGCATCAAGGTCCTTCTGCGATACATAGCCAAGCTGAAGAAGGATATCCTGCAAGCTTGCGCATGAGGATTTCTGTAGCGAAAGGGCCTGTACAAGCTGATCCTGGGTGATGTACTCATTTATGACCAGAAACACGCCAAACCTTTCATTGGGGTTGCGGGTGGTAAAATAGCGCGCTTCGGCTTCCTTCAGGTCTTTGTATTGCAGCATGTTTTCCTGAATCAGCACGTCACCCAGACGGGCGTATGTTTTGCGCTGCTGACGGTAGGCGTTATCGATCTGCTCATTTGTCAACATGCTGGCATCCTTGATTTTTTGCACCATCTGGAGCGTCTCGGACTCGCGGGCGGCGGTGATGCGGTCAAATCCGAAGCGCAGGGCGTATGCCAGGTCGCTTTTTGTAACAAGGTAAAGCACTATGGCCCGGCCGGCAGCCTGCTCCATCTCTGTAATAGCCTGCTGCGATGGCGGATTTTCGACCGCCACGGCGAGCTCGCCAGTCGGCTTTATCTCAAGGGGAAAGGCGCTGTTGGCCAAGGCCATCTGGCGGGGAATGGCCGTCAGCGCATCCATGGGCGTCATGAAAGGATCAATGTCCCTTGTCTCAAGATGAAACTGCTGGCCCAGAATCTGAACCAGGTTGTCCTCGGTGGTCATGCCCATGTCGAGCAAAACCTGCCCCAAAGGACGGCCAGATTCTTTTTGCTTTGCCAGTGCGGCGTCAAGTTGCGAGGTTGTAATGAATCGCCTGTCGAGCATGAGGTCACCCAGCTTGCGCCGGTAAGCCATCAAGTCTGCTTCAGAGGGGTAGATGTGATCTGTTTTGTCCCATGCAATGACCTTGCCGGTCAGCAGATAGCGGGCATAGAGCTTGAAGGCCCGCATTGTGGCCGCAAAGTTGACGACATTGCCCCAGATGAGCCGGGGAAAGGATAAGACCGCCTCCCCGATACCGTACACTACGTATACGTACATCATGCGGCAGAACGAACGCCAAAAGAAAAAGAACAGATTTACCTGCATTATGTGCCAGAGCCACGTGTCGCGCTCGACAATGGGCGGGTAATTATAGACATCAGGCATGAGCTGAAAATACAGCCAGATAAGAAGAATCACAGGCACAAGGGCATTTGCTGTCATGCTGACGATATTTGTGATCAACCCTTTTCTGTCTCGAAATAGCATGTAGCGCGTCCAGAAATCTCCCTGCCAGCCAATGCTCGCCCAGCCTTGGAGCGCAATGCCCATGATCCAGCGCGACTTTTGTCGTACTGCCATGGTGAATGTTCGAGGAAAAAATTCCCTGATAACAATATATTCCCGTTGAGTGACCGCATGGCGTTTTCCGGTAAGCCAGCTGGTACGCACGGACTGACGCTGCAAAACCTGGCGCACAAAAATCTGTCGCAGGCCAAATTTGCGCATACGCATACCGAAATCATAATCTTCAGTGAGAGAATCGATGTTGAAAAGCTGGTTGTTGGAATCTGCAGCAAGGAGCTCTAGGGCGCGGCGGCTGTATCCGCTGCCGACACCGGCTGACGGTACGGATTTGCTCAAAATTTCGCGCACAAGCATGTCGCGCGCGTGATTTTCGGCAAATTCGTCTGCATAATGCCCCGCGGTAAAGTTCCACCAGCGCAATACCATGGGAAAAACAGGAAGCTGCACCATGTCGCAGCGTGGGATAAGGTAGTTGAAAAGCTTCAGATATAAAGGATGCGCAATGTCTTCTGAATCATTCATGACGTAGATGGCAAATTCCACCCCGTGCTCTTTTTCATAGTGGCGAATGCCCGCATAAATCCAGTTCAAGCAGTCGGCCTTGTTGGTGGGGCCGTCCTTGGGGCATACGATTCTGTTGACGTTGCCATAAACTTCGCTTGCCAGGGCCACCTCACGCTGGGTCTGGGGATCATTGGGGTATGTGCCGACAAAAATCTGATAGTTGGAGTAAGAGACAGTCTTTATGGTGTTGTCAAGCATACGGCGTATAACGTCAGACTCATCCCAGCAGGGAATCATTATTGCAATAGGTTGTTCTGGTGTGGAAAGGAGCTGTGACTCTGTAAGCGGGGAATACTTGTGACTGATAAAAATCTTGCGGTAGGCTTTGTATGATAGATAAACGCAGTCAATAAACAGCTCATCGATGCCGCTTATTAAAAAAATAATGCCTAGTCCAGACAGTAATATTTGGAGAAAAAGCAATATATATGGTATTAAAATGTCGAAATTAGTCATGTTATACGTCGCTGCAGCATGGCATATAGAGTGTGAGGATATAACCAGCACATGCTTACAATCGGTATGCGCGGTTGGGTGGCTTCAAGTTAGTATGAAAAAATATATCTTGCCATGCACTTTTATTTTTAACTGCATGATTGACTTCAAATACTAGATGGGTTCTGTTACAATAAATAGCTGTAATTTTATACGGCTATGCCTGCTTAAATAGTCGTTGGGCATGTTGTACATTCTGTAGAACATTTGTGGAATAAACTGTCTTCGGCCTCCACTCACTCACATAGCCCGGCTCGTCCTGCATACGCTTCAGCTCACGCATGACAGCACTGTGATTTTCACGCACCAAGGTAAGCTCGTCCTTTTGTGGGAAGTCCTGCCCCAGAGCCTTCTTAACGGTTTCCATTTCGGCGATTTCTTGTCGGACATTGTGCTGATATGTCTGATATAACTCGTTAATACCTTTTTCTAAAAAATTGTCAATACGCTGGAACATGCCGGAGGGGCTGAACTTTTCGTCAAAGTCGTAGACCAAGTTATCTGGCTGAAATTCCTGATCGCCCATGCCCTTGAGAGCCAGGCGGAAGCCGTCACCGCCAGCCCCAAGTGATGAACGCAGCATGGCCACTTCAAAGCCCCGGTACTTGCCCAAGATGGGCTTTGCCCGTGCTTCCCGTGTAATGTCCTTCACTCCGTCTCGCAGAATGTTTTGGATCTGCTCACTATTTTTTTCAGTCAGCAGCTTGCCGTCCTTCAGCCACTCCAGCCGGATGCGCTCCTTGCCCTTTTCGGTAAAGGTATGGGTGTTACCGTCACGCAGGTCGCAGTTGGCCGTATAGTCCGCTTGCGCCTTGGCAAGGCGACCTTCGGCAGCTCCAAGCCACTTCAGACGATCCCGCAGGCGGTGTTGCGACCGTTGATGCTGTGAATACAGGGCTTCCAGTTTGCGTAGGTCACTGGCCAGCTTCACCTGCATAAGGATGAGCGGGTTGCCAGAGGCCGCAGCCTTCATGTCCGCCGCGTTAGCAGCCTCGGACTGCACATCGTCAATATTGCGCTGAAGCAAGTCACCCTTGCGGAATTGTTCAATGGCAGCGGCTTTTTGCTCTATTACTTGCCACATTCGGCTGTCGTATGTTTGCTTTGTTGCATAATAGTAGATGCCTACGGAAAATTTATCGGGATCGCGCTCATACAGGCTATTGCCCTGGCGAATGATGCGCCCGTTGCGCTGCTCCAGATCGCTGGGCCTCCAGGGTGCGTCCAGGTGATGCGCGGCCACAAGGCGTTTCTGCACGTTCATGCCTGCGCCCATTTTGGCCGTGGAACCCAGCAGAACCCGCACCCGCCCAGCCTGCATATCGGAAAAGAGCTTGCCCTTACGCATGTCGGTATTGGCATCGTGGATGAAGGCGATCTCATCAGCGGGAACACCACGCCCTATGAGTTTGCGCCGCATGTCGTCGTAGACAGAGAAGCGGGAGCCAGCGGCCACGCAGGCGTCCATGTCTGCGGCCACGGATGTATCTTCACCGGTATCCACTAACGTGGATTCGCCGTCATCGTCGCCCGATTCTACAGGGTCTTCGCCTGGCTCTGCGTCTGTCAGGCCATCTTCCATGCCTGACTCCACATCAACCTGCGCGGCAAAGTCTTCTTCCACAAATTCCAACTTTTGAGTGTGTGAAGTCGCAGGGGCAGGTGCTGCCGAGCCTCCCTTGGGTGTAGACAAATCGCAGAACACGAGCTGTGTTCCCTTGTTTGCCGCCGTGTCCTGCCAAATCTGATAGATGCGATCCACGGCGGCATTGGCCTTGGAACCGTCATAGTCCCCAGCCTCCGGGTCAATAAGACGATAATCCAGCCCAGCCTTTCGGGCGTCATTGGTGATTTTCAGGGGATTGTCGATGCGCGGGTCTTTGGGCAGGTGCTCCATGCGGTCGATGATTTCCGTCATATAGCGGGCCTGCACCTCTGAACGCTCCACCACATGATTGAAAGGCTTGCCATCAGTTACAGGGGGCGTCAAAGGCCGCAGCCCGGCCTGTTTTGCCTGCTCGTCCAAATCGCCTTTCGTCACCACGTCCGCAAAGGAGCGGTACATAGAAAGCAGTTCCGGCACGTTCTGGAAGCTAGAAAATCGCGATTTAAGCCTGTAATTCACGCCGGTGGCGTCCAATTCCCAACCATTGGTAATCTGCCCGAAGGTGGAAGCCCATGCGTCAAAATACTCAATGCCCTTGCTTTTCAGCTCATCAGACTGCAAATAGCGTTGCAGGGTGTAGACCTCGGCAATGGTATTGCTAATGGGGGTGCCGGTCATGAAATACACGCCCCGGCCTTCGTGCTTTTTTTGCAGATACCGGCACTTAATGAACATATCAAGAGCTTTTGCGGAACCCGTGATATTGCCGAGACCCGACACATTCATGGTTGTGGTATAGCTGAGATTTTTGAACTCGTGGCTCTCGTCCACAAAAAGCGCGTCCACGCCTAGGTCGCCAAAGTCCACCGAACGATCCTTGGCCCCGGTTCCGGCCATAAGCTTTTCATAGCGGGTTTCCATTTTTTCGCGCTGTTTTTCAAGCTGTTTGACCGTGGCCCGGCTGCCGTTATTTTCTTTGGATTCCGCTATGGCGGCAATGACCGCATCAATCTGTTCTTGCAGAATTTCTTCCTGCATGTCGCGGGGGGTCTCAATTTTTTTAAAGCTGGAATGGGCTACCACAACGGCGTCCCAATCGCCGGTGGCCACCCGGCTGAATAGTCGTTCACGATTCTGCTTGGTAAAATCTGTCTTGTCGGCCACCAGAATATTGGCCCCCGGGTAAAGCCGGTAAAATTCATCGCGCCACTGGTACAGCAGGTGATTGGGCACTACTACCATAGGCTTGCTGGTAAAACCCATGCGCTTGGATTCCATGATGGTGGCGATGCAGGCCATTGTCTTACCCGCGCCAACAACGTGGTCAAAAAGTGCCGTGCCCTCCTGAATGCTGCGCCAGACCACATCCTTCTGATGCGGCCGCAAGGCAACCTCCGCAGACGCTCCTATGAGCTGCACATGGGAACCATCATAGCGTGGCGGCACATGGGTATTGAACCGCTCATTGTACAAGCTGGCAAGGCTCGTGCGGCGTTCATCATCCGTCCACACCCAATCCAGAAAGGCCTGGCGCACCTCGTCGGCCTTTTGCATGGCAGCGGCGGTGAGTTCTTGGTCAACCACCATGATGGGACGATCTTGATCGTCGTACTGACCGCTTTCTTTCTCCACCTTGATGGGGCGATTGGTGAGCAATGATTCAATAATTTTGGAGGCCGGATATTCGGGAATGCCCCACACTTCCGTGTTGGCGGCTTGATCATAGACGCTGACTTTAGCCTCCCAGCGGCCCAGAATGGGCACATAGTTGATGCTCTGATGGCCCCGCCCCCCATGAATACGCTCTTCAATGAAATCGGAGAGCACTTCGCCGGGCACCCAGGTGGAGCCGAACTTGATGCCGATGTCTACGGCCTCGATCTCCGGAGGCATGGCGGCGGTGAGAGCCTCTACATTGGGCTGATACTGCGGGTTGTCCTGCACAGCCGCTTGCGCCCTGTGCAGCTTTTCGCGCACATTGCCGGTGAGGTACTTGTCCCGAATCTCCCATTCTGTACTGGCCGGATTGCGGAAAATCAGACCTTCATCCTGTAATTCCTGTTGAATGACCTCCGCTGACCGGTGTAGAAGCTGATTCATGCGGGCAAAGTCCACCTTGCCTGTTTCGCGTAAGCTGATGACCAGGGCGTCCTTGGCCGTATCGGCCCGATCCACAATCTGCGTGGGTTTTAGCACCCGCTGCCGAAAGATTGCTGCCTTGCGAGCAGATGCCGGACGCGCCACTCGCAACTGACCGGAGCTACTTTGACGCTTGGCCAGGTCTTTGGACAATCCCTTGTCGTATTCCTGTTCCAGCGATTCCAGCAGGGAATGCTCTGGGTCTTCGCGCATGAGGGAGCGGTTGGTTTGGGAATTGAGATGCCCGTGGCGGCGCACAAAATTGTCATACTGCACATTGAGCTGCCGCCGTGCGCCTTCAATCATTTTTTCTTCAGCGTCATTTTTTTCCAGGTTAAGGAGGTCACGCAAGCTGTCCCGCACTTGAATCATGGCCACAAGGCGCTGCCGGGCCGAGTCACTTTTAACCGGCACCTCAGTATATGAAGCGTCACCAAAGCCACCAGCAGTCTTGAAGACGATTTTGCGGCTCTGCGGTTCAACACAAAACGCGCCCATTTTGAGAGACTGAAAGTAGTCGGACGCAATGAATCCTTCATTACGCTTTTCGCTGGTTGCTTCCTCTGCGCTTTCCGTGCGGGGCACATATTGCATGGGCGGCAACACTTGCACCCGCTTGGATATTTCCGCGCCCAGGTCAATATCAGAAGGAGCCACACAGTTGAGCGCGTCCTGAAACATGCCGCCGGAATACACCATGTTGCCGATGATCTGGCCGGGCAATTCGGCAAAATACTTGTTGATGACCGCAGGCCGGGTGCCGCCTTCCTTTGTATCGAGGGCTTCTATAGTGGCGGTTTGTGTCCAATCGGTACTGCGGATACGCGGGCCGTCATGCTTGCGGAAAAAGAGGATGTCCGTGGTGACATCGGTTAGCGCGTTCTGGCGAAAAGCCGTTTCCGGCAGGCGCACAGCCCCCAGAAGGTCGGCATATTCTGCAATATGCTCACGGGCAGCGGGGTCTGCCGCATCCATGAAAAAACGGCTGACCACAAAAGCCCCTATGCCGCCAGGGCGCAGCAGGCTCAGAGACTTTGCCAAAAAGTAGTTATGAATGGAAAAATTGCGCAGTTCTGGAAAGTTGGGATCGTAGAGGGTCTGCTTGCCAAAAGGCGGGTTGCCGACAACCAGGTCAAACCTTGCCCCTTGCAGTTCTACATTCTGAAAGCCGCTATTGAGGTGACGAGCTTTCGGGTAAAGATACTTGGAAATGGCCGCCGTGGTCGGGTCAAGCTCTACAGTCAGGAAGTCGGCATCATAGCCTTGTGGCAGCAAACCCATGAAGTTGCCGATGCCAGCCGAAGGCTCCAGCACCCGTAGCGGCCCGCTGCCTTGTAGGCCCATGACATTGAGGCCCTGATAAATACCTTTGATAACGGTTTCAGAGGTAAAATGCGCGTCCTGGGTGGAACGCCGGGCTTTGGCGTATTCGTCTGGCGCAAGCAGGCTTTGCAATTCCTGATATTCCGCAGCCCACTTTTCGTTGCGGGCGTCAAAGGCTTGGGGCAGACCGCCCCAGCCCACATAGCGCACCAGCACTTTTTTATCATCCGGCCCGGCTACCTCCACCTTACGTTCCTGCAAATCCTTGAGCAGACGGATGGCGGCGATGTTGTCGGCAAACTTGGTTTTGGCACCGCCCTGGCCGAGCCGGTCGTCCGAACCTATATGGTAATTTTCAGGCTCGTATCTATCCCGGCGTTCTGCAAAATCTCCCAATCGCTCATCCCCTGGCGACTCGCTTCCCAGGCTGAATCCGAGTTCAGCACGTTCGCTTCCCTCGTGGCCTGCTGATCCAGCGTCACCATGAAAGAGATTTCCCCCCTCGCTTCCAGACGGCGCAGGTCGTCGGGCTGGTTCAGTGCCCACCTGTCCAAAATCAAATAAGCGGAGTTGGTGAACGCCGCGCTCTGCACTTCGCGGATGGTCTGTGGGCGCAGCACTGTGCGGGCGATGTCCAGTGGATTGGTTGGTCTGTCGAGCATGATATTCCTCCTTGGTATCGGCTTGAGCGTTCTCGCGCCGAAGTTGTTCTATTTGATCTGCTGTTACGTCAAACGTAAAGCTCAACTGCCTGGGGTCATACTTCTGTTTGCGTGGCCGTGCCATGAATCCTACCTTGGTACGGTCACTGCCTCCCCATTTTTGCCAAAGGATAGTGTGGCCGCGTTCAGTATACGGATGCCCCCGTTTGGGGAGTCGTCTTCAATAAAGACAACCTTGTCACCCTGTTGCAAATCCAGTTTCTTACGAACCGCCACAGGGATGGTAATCTGCCCCTTGGAGGTCATGGTGGATACTTCCATTTTCATGTGGTGCTCCTTTTCTCTTTCCTTACTTTCCTTGTATCCCTTACAAAGAAAAAAGCAAGTAGAAAAGCAAGGGCACTCCACCCACTCAAAGCATTTTTTCGCTGAGCTGCCCGTTGGTGATGATGGTGATGACTCTCTCAACCGCCGCGTGATCACCTGCACGGGCCTGCTTGGCTATGGCGAGGGCTTCGGGTAGTTGCATGGCCGTGAAATCACAAGACGGAAAGCGAATCCCGGCGAGGATGTAGGTCGGCGTGGAGGTGATGCGCCCGTACCCCGCCAGAATGTCTCCATTGACTATTGTGGTTGCGGTGCCGCTCAGAGCTTCACCAAAGGTTTCGGCGGGAATGGCCGCTTCCTGAAAGGCTAGCAGCAGTGAGGCTTCATAGGGGGTGGGAATGCCCAGCGATGTTTGCGGCAGCACCTTATCCCAAAACAAATTGGCGGCGTTGGTCGAGAATTGTTTTAGGGCTTCGTAGCTCAAGGCCTTTTTGAGGGATTCGCCATATTGATCGGTCGGAATATGGCGCACCACGATGCACATGTCGCTGTTGGCTCGCTGGGCTTGCAGCGGTTCACGGACGCCACAGTAGGAACATTCGAGGTTGACCCAATACTCCACCAGGTCGCCCTGGAAGTCTTTAATAGGCCGCCCGTCCAGGCATTGCCGGTCGGTCAGAGCTTCGCCGGGGTTGTAGGGAAGAGCCAGGTCTTTGCGGACCTGTGCCTTGACGCCCGCTTCCACCGCCACCCGATCCGACATGGGCGTTCCGGCGTGGGCCGAAGCGTTCGCCATCAGAACAGTCAAAATTGCCAGAGCCACTATCAGTGCATTACGCTGCATCGGCATACGAAACCTCCTGCCCCAACTGGAGCAATTGCGGCACACGAAGCTGTGCCATTTTGAGTGAAGGGTTGGCGTAGAACATATCTCCCCGGACAATCTGGCCGGAAAAGATGAAATGGGCTTCGCCCTCGATTTGTTCCTGAAGGTCGCGCAAATCCACGCGATCTTCTTTTTCTACAGTGGTATTCATGGTGTCTGCGTAGGTGGAACCAGACTTGTCGTTGACCGAAAAGCCGGAACTGCGCACCACGGTGTTTTGCCCGGCCTGGCCGCGTATAAGTTCCCATGTCTTTTCGGCATCCTGTAGCTTCATGAAGGCTTTAATACTTGTATTAGCTACCATTTGCTGTGCGCCTTTCTTATCCGCTTCCAGAATGCCCGCGTAATCTTGACTGGCCACAATGGCGGCAATCCCAAGCCCACGGCCTTGAGTGAGCACTACCTCAAAGCCCGGCGTTACGATGGCTGCGTATTCGTCTACAATGCACAAGTACGGCCCAATACCTATGGTGTCCGTGGGCAAGGCTTCCAGTGTGTCGGCGGCATCGCCTTCAATCTGTGCGCCGAGGCCCACGGCACAGGCATTGCGTATGGCCGACAAGCTGATCTTACCGAGACTCGCAAGCTCTTGAGGGGCTTTTTCCAGAGAGGGCAACAATACTACGAGGATTCTTCTTTGAAGAATGGCGTCAGCGAAATCCACTTCGCCGTCTTCCGCACCGTAGATGTGGCTGTAGGTATCTGTCAGGCTGGACAGTGCCTTGCCGAAGTAGGATTGTGCGTAGCCGAACTGCTCCGCAAAGGACGGGGGCTGATCCTTCAACTCCCGCCCGGCAATCCAGCCGGAGGTGCCCAGAGCCGCCTTGATGGAGGCACTGGATTCCTCATCCAACTCTGGGTGCAGGGCCAGCTCCACACATTTTTCCAAAGCCAAGGCATCCCGGATCACGCTGGTGGAGAGCTTCAGAAAGCCCTTGTCTCGCAAATCCACCAGGGCGTACATGACGCCGGAAATGAGAGCCTGGGCCTTGTCTGCAAAGATGCTGTTGGCTCCATCAGACGCGGGCATGAGCGACACTAAGAGCTGCGTGAGGGCTTCGGCACTGCCGAAGGTAAAGGGATTGTTTGTATTGGAAAGGCGGCGCGGCGATTTGCCCTTCACCTTGCCGGATGTTCCGTAGTTGAGTACGCGGAAATCGTCATCGCGCCCTAAAAACCGTGCCATCTGCCAAATCTGCACGGCCAACTTAGGCGAAGCCTTGGGGTCGATGTAGAAAAGGCCGCTGCCAGTGGCGAGGGAGTTGTAGGCAAGAGATACCAAGGTCTCCGTCTTGCCGGAGCCGGTGGTGCCGAAAAGCAGCATGTGAGTCAGAATATCTTTGGCTTTCAGCCACAATTCTTTGCCATTCAGGGCGTTTCCCAAAAAGAACAGTCCTTCTGGTTTAGCGTAACCGCGCCTGCCTGGCAGGGGGTCGCCCTTGTCCTTGCCGCAGAGGCCCAGAGGCATTCGGAAGGGAAGCCGTTCACTGCTCACACATACACAGCGCAGTACAAAAAAGAACAGGCCCAGCACAAAGAGCGGCGTTGCCGCCACGGGAAAGGCAAACAGACACACCCCCGCCCCGAACGTGCCGCTGGTCTGCACCGTGCCGTTTTTAAGAGCGTCCACCAACTGATGCACTGGTGAGCGTACATCTCGCAGCAGTGCTTTGCGCTCTTGTGCCTCTCTGTCTTCCAGGCCGCGAATTTTTCGGTCGCTCATGACAACACCTCAGCAAAGTTCATTTTTCAAAGAATCATCTTCATTGGCGTCATACTCTTCCAGAAGCACTTCTGCCGGAGCAAACGTCATGCTGTCGTCCAGGTTCAGGCCCGACGACTCGAACAGGCGCGGCATATCTGAAAGCCAGCCCTGTGCGGCCAAATTGTCGCGTAAACGTGACACCGCATGGTCAAGGCGAGGTTCAAAAAGCGTTTTGCCAGCCCGCTCTTCCGCTGCGTAATGCGCCCAGGCAGCAAAGCCTTCCGCCCAGGCAGCGCGGCCCCCGCATTGATTGAGTGCGTACCAGAGTGGGCGATCCAAAGGCCGCAGCCAGAGGAACTGTGAGGAGGCCAGCACTCCCTTGCGCCGGGCCAGGGTCAGCAAGGCCATAAACCAAGGCAGTTCAAAGGCTGCATGGCGTATCAAAAGTGGCTCAACCAACAGCCCTTGGTGTTTTTGTGCGATTGTATCCAGGGAACGCTGAAATCTGGGCTTTTCCAGCACTGGGCAGATGGGTTTTTCGACTTCTCGATAGGAGGTGGCCACGGTATCCAGAATATTCAGGCAGTCTTTTTTCCTTCCCGCAGCGTAAGCCAGAAAGGCGCAGGCCAGCGCCTTGCGTTCGGCGGCAAGGCCTAGGATGCAGGAAAATGCCCCGCCAAGTTGCTCGCGCAACACGGCAGCAGCCTTTGCTTCATCCAGATAGGCATTGCCGTATGCTGGCAGTTCGACATGCGCGAGGCCTCGCCGCAGAGCTTCATCCACACTGAAGGGTTGCCCGTCCTTGTTCAGCAAAAGCCCGTGCTCCAGGGCGAACTGCACAGGGCTGCGGGCAATGCGCCAGGGGCCGGAGTCATACGATTCCGGCGAAAGCAGGGCATTGCCGCGCCCCACCACAGGCCGCAGGCAGGCAAAGGATTCGGCATTGTGCCTGAGCAAACTGTCCATGTTCAAACGCCGTATCAGCCCAGACGTTCTGCTCATGAAGAGACACATCCCGCCGAGTGCCACCAGTATCAGTGCATAGGGCCACCGAACCCACTTGCCGCTGTAGCGCACCACGTTCATGACCTGCTCCCAGGAGAGCTCGGCGGGGTCAGCCTGCGTAATCAATTCCCAAGCCTTGTCTGCTTCTTCAGAAAACGGCGTAAAGGCCACGATTTGCGCCTTTGCCAGTTCCAGCAATCCACCGTTGATTTTCCCCGCCCGTGCCACATACCAGGCAGGCACCAGCAACAGAATGGCGATCATCAGGCAGACCAGCAAAAACATGGTGTTGCCGCTGTCTTCGTGCTGGTTTTTCATTTGGCACCTCCCGCTTTTGCCAGGAGGCCCTGCAACCCTGTGCGCTCCAACCGGGCCAGATGTTTTCTGACCCGGCCCAGGTAGGCGTCACGGAAGTGCGGGGTACGGGAATGGTACGCGCCCACAGCATCCCAAATATTGCGGGTACGGTCATACTCCTTGCGCAGAATCCATGCCGCTGCATGGGCATTGACGCAGCCGTCACGCAGTACCGCTTCAGGCGAAAAGCCCGCCTGCTGAAGTTCGTTGACGTGACAGGTGTTCACCTGGAAGCCGCCTAAATCCCACGTTCCGTTGGTATTGCTGAGAGCTTCGCCTGTCTTGCCACCTTCTGTAGCCAAAATGCCCACCAGCGCGGCCAGGGGTAGACTGTAAACATCAGCCGCTTCCACCACGCACTCCCAGGATAAAGCGCGGGTGGGTGGAACTGCGATCCTGTCCCGACCAGAGGCAAGGGCCATAGCGGGCAAAAGGCAGAGCCACATAGCGATATATAAATATATTTTTCTATGAAACATATGTTTATAGCTCGCTATCATTTCAGTTTGCGAATCAGCGAACCAGCCACATCGCTGCCGCTGCCGGAGACCTGAAAGGGATTGTTTTTGCCAATGGCAGTCACGCTGGAACGGGCTTCGCTCAAAACCTCGTTCATCTTGCTCTGGATCATGGAATCCACCTGACGGCACATGCCGTTGATGATGGAATCCATACTGGGAATAGTCACACCAAGGGAAAAAGCGTCTCCAATGCTGGCGATACTCCCCAGGCAGTTGGAAAGCGGCCCTCGATCCTCTTCAGGGTCGGGCATTGTGGTGTTATGGGTTTCCTTCACGCGGGTATTACGTTCCTTCATGGCACCAGTGGCCGCGTTCTGGGTATCGTCGCACGGGGATGCGAGACAGGGAGCCGCTATAAACATGAGCATGAGGGTCAACAGCAGAGTTTTCATTTCTTGCCCCCCTTTTGGGCATTGAAGTTGGGCCTGCCGTCTTCCCCTACCTGATAGAGCTTCTTGCAGCCGGGATAGCCGGAGCAGCCGAAGAACGGGCCTTTGGCACTCTCACGGTGCACCAAAGGCTTTCCGCAGGTGCATTTGAACTTGGTGGGTTCGGGCTTTTTACGGGCTTCGCCGGGTTTGCCGTCCACATTGGGGTAGCTGGCGTTGCAGGCACGGTCGGAGCAGGAAAAGAAGTCATATTCGCCGGAGCCGTCGCGGCGTTGCCCCTTCATACGCACAAGAGGCTTGCCGCAGGCATCGCAGACAAATTCTGTAACTTCTGGGGCCTTGCGCTCCTGCTGGGGATACTTGGCCGTGAAGCCGCCAACTTCCTGTTGAAGCTGCTCATAGGCCATTTCCATGACTTCCCTGTAGGAAGCCGCGCCTCCGGCAATGGCGTCCAGATTGTCCTCCATCCCTCTGGTGAACTCGTAATCCAGAAAGGAGAATGCCCCAGTGAGCAAGTCCACCACCTGTTCCCCCACGGGCGTGGGCACGAGCTGTCTTTTTTCGACGCGGACATATTCACGCTTGAGAATGGTATCCACAATGGCCGCGAAGGTTGCTGGGCGACCTATGCCTCGGTTTTCCAGTTCACGAACCAGGCTCGCTTCCGAAAAGCGCGTGGGCGGTTTGGTCTTTTTGGTCAACACCTTGCCGCTGGCGGGAGAAACGCTTGTGCCCTGGCTCAACATGGGCACAGGGTTTTCCGGTTCGTCACCTTCATCGTCCCGTTCATCCAATGTTGCCGCGTCGGTCGCGAGCAAGACCTTCCAGCCGGGGTCACGCAAGACCCGCCCCCTGGCCTCAAAGACGGCTTCTTTGCCGTCTAGGGCCGCAGCAAGACGAAGAGTGCGCACGTCATACACGGCATCCGCCAGTTGCGAGGCCAGAGTCCGCAGGCGGATGAGGCGGTACAGGGCCTGTTCGTCCGGGGTATCTCCGGCCTCTTCTACTTCCGGATGCGTAGGGCGCACAGCTTCGTGCGCTTCCTGAGCGCCTTCCTTGGATTTCCAGATACGGGGCTTGTCCACCAGGGGCCAGCCGTGCGCCTGGCAAAAAGCAAGAATCTCCGCCACAGCTTCTGCCGACAGATTGGGCGAATCCGTGCGCATGTAGGTTATGTGCCCAGCCTCATAAAGTCGTTGAGCCAGTTGCATGGTTTGTTTGGGGGTGAACTTGAGGGCGTTGGAAGCCGCCTGCTGCAAGCTCGATGTGGTGAAGGGCGCGGGTGGGGCCGTATGGCTTTCGGATTCCATGCAATCTTTCACAGTAAGAGCAGGCAAGGCCGCAACACGGTCAGCCAAAGCAGTATCCAGCAGATATTCTTGGCCAGCCTGCAACCAGGGCTTGGTAAGCCAAATGGCACTCCAGCCTCCGGCAAACGCCAGTTCCGCGCCGTAGTGGGTCACGGACACAAAGCCCTTGATAGCTCGTTCGCGCTCTACCACTAGCCGCACAGCCGGGCTTTGCACCCGCCCGGCAGACAGGCGTGTGCCAGCGGCACGGGAAAGCGGCCCACTGACCAAATACCCGCAAAAGCGGTCGAGAACGCGCCGGGCTTCCTGTGCCGCCACCAGTGCCATGTCCAGAGGGCGTGGGGCTTTCAGTGCCGCCTGTATGGCTGAGGCCGTGATTTCGCTGTAGGTGACACGCTTTGGATTTTTTAGGCGCAGGGCATCGGTAACATGCCAGGCAATGGCCTCGCCTTCGCGGTCAGGGTCGGTAGCGAGGTACACCGCACCCGCATCCTTAACCAGGGCTGCCAGCCGTTTGAGCACGTCTTTGCCGCGCTCCGTGGGAGTATACGCAGGGGTGAAGTCCGGCAGGGCAATGCCCAACTCGCGCTCCGGCAAATCGCGCACATGGCCAACGGACGCGGCCACCTTCCAATCGACTCCCAAAATGGACTGTACTTTTTTGACCTTGCCGGGTGATTCCAAAATGAGCAGATTCATAGTCACATCCTCATGCGTGTTGCGGGTGCTTCCGTCCCGGTGGGAGCCAGAGCGGCCCGATTCTTTTCGTCAAGTTCCATGCTCAAAGTGCTGGAAAAGGAGGCACACACATCCGCCAGAGAGCGGGCAGCGTCACTGTCCTGTTTGAGCACCTTGATGAGAAAGTCAGGGTTTTGAAGCAGAATGCGGGCCTTGACCACATCCGCGTCCGCATCCTGAAATGCCTGAGCTGATGCCGCAGAGGATATTGGCGCGGGTCTGGGCATAGGATCGTCCGTACTTCTAGCTGCCGCAGCTTCCGCCAAAGCCTCTACAGGCGTGGCCATGTGCGCCCCAGTTACGGCATCACGCTGGGCTTGCTCTTCAATCAGTGCGGCCCAAGTTTCGTTACGCGGGAACCATGCCGCCCTTGGCTGCTCACCCATTTCAAACTGGTGCATGATGGTCAGCACCTTGGCCGCTTCTGCTGCCGCCTGAAACACGCCCTTGGCATCTCCCCCGGAAAATTTCTGGTTCCAGTGATTGATGTAGGCGGCGGAATTGCTTGCGGGCATGGGCAGGTCGAACTTTGCCCCGGCCAGCATGGAGAACATTTCCGCCCGCATTTCCTCAAAGGCGAAATTCTTGATGTTGTGGGTCTGCTTTTCCTTGCGGTTCTCCCGCTTAGCGTGGCCTGTGGCATGATAGGTTTCATGCAGCTTGGTGGCGTAATATTCTTCGTGTATGGTGAAGCGCTCAGGGAAAGGCATCTTCACTGTGTCGGCTGCGGGTTCATAGAGGGCATCACCGCCGTGATGTTCCACCGGAATACCTGTGCAGGCGATGAAGCGTTCCACAAAATCGTTGCGCTCAACCGTTGTCATGGTGTGGGCTTGCTGCTCTTTCTGCGGAAATCCCTCTATTTGGGCGGCATTAAAGACTGTGAACGGATAAAACAGCGTCATGCGCTGCACATCTGGTATTTCCAACCCTTGTTCCGTTTGGGCAGCAAACTCTTTGAGCTGCTTGTCGGTGAGGTATTGCCACTTGCCGTCCTCGCCCACGATGAAGGCAATTTCTTCGGGCCGCAGGAGCTTGACGCCCTTCGCCCCTTTTTTGATCTTCATGTCGCGAGCTGGGTGATCCCCCTGAAACTGCTGAAATTGCTTGAACGTCATCCATCTGTCGTCCGAAAAGCCGTTGACGATGCTGGTGAGCATAAGCTTGACCATATTTGCCCCGCCGTACTCGCGCCCCGTGGTGGCGCAAAAGGGCATTCCCATCGGGCTGTCAGCCGTCCAGGGCTTTTGCCACTTGCCTGCCGTTTCGGCGAGGGCCAGCATGTTTTCGGCAACAGAGTTGACGAACTCTTCCTGTACCTCACGGCTGATCTGGAAGCGGTTTTTCTTTTCCGCAGATCGTTCCTGACTCATACAGCCTCCTGCACAGACACGATGACGGTATCCGGTTCTTCATGGGGAGAAAGAAAGCCCGCAGTAAGGGCGTCTTCCCGGCTCATGAGAAAGGCTCCGGCGTCCAACTGCCGCTCGATGTCATCAGGCGAAAGCATGATATGTTCTTTCGCCTGACTGCGTACCGGTGCATCAAAAAGGCCGTAGCTGTTGCGGTTTTCGGTATTCATGCAAACCTCCATAGAAATATATTTTTATATATTGCATAGAAAACTATGCCCGTGCATGAGATGGATTTTGCGTTCTGCGACGTTTGACGCAGACAGAGCGCAAAAGACGCTCATGCGCTACCAGCGGCAGCGTTGCCGCCATTGCACCTCGTTCTGCGTGGTCTCCCGCCGCCTGCCCATGAAGGCCACACGCAAAGCGCGAAAGCAGGCCAGTGGCGTCATACCCGTGCGTTGCACCAGATACAGGGCAACAATGGCCCCCCCGGCAACGGCAGCCGTCCACCATGCCCAATGGAACAGCCACAGGCCCAGCGGAAACACCGCACGGGCATCCAGAATGAAGATTTTTGGGGTGATGGCGGTATCCCGCCAGAGTACGTCCTGTATCATTGTTCCTCCTTAGTTATTGGCTGTGATGTTTTGCGCTCCGCCATGATTGCTTGAGTGTTTTCTTTGGTGATTTTTCCCGCGTCATAGGCCGCTTGAGCCGCGTCTTGCATCCGTTGGCCGTATTTGATGAGCAGGGTTTCGCATGTCTGGATCAGTCGCTCTGGCGGTGTATCCAAAAGCACTTCTCGAATTTCTGGCGTGAAGGCCAAAAACTCGCGCAGGGCAACGCGCCCTTTGCCGCCAAGCATGGGCACAAGGCGTTGATTGACCACCAATCGTAGGCTGGAGAGCAGCGTCACCGTGACTTGCAGGCGTTCTTCCACGGGGAACACATTGATGATGCGTGAAAGGGTTTCGGGCACAGAACGGGTATGCACCGTGGAATATGCGGCAACGCCTGTTTCCACACTTTCAATCATGCCGCGCAGGGTTTCCGCGTCACGGCTCTCACCGATGAGCACTACGTTGGGTGCTGTGCGGGTAGAATTACGCACAGCCCGGATGAAGGATTGCAGATGCTCAGGAATAGTGCTTTGCGAGACTGGCCCGCCCTGGCTGGGGATGCTTAACAGGTCAAACTCAATGGGGGATTCATAGGTAGCCACGTTGCGGCCTCCTTTTTCAATGATGTGCCGCAAAATGGCGGCAAGCAGCGTGGTCTTGCCTGACCCCATGACGCCCGTGACCAGCACGAGGCCGTTTTCCGGGGTAGCGTGATCCAGAATGTTTTGTTCAACACCCAAATCTTCCAGCCGAGGGGGCATGGAAGGAATGGTGCGAAAAACGATTTTGACGCCGGTGGAATATCCGTCAGCCACCGCGCCCGCATTGCCACGAAAGCGGCGGCGTACTCCTCTTGTTTCTTCTATCTGGTGGGCGAAGTCGTAATCGTCCTGGCTGGACTTGATATAGGCCGCCACGGAATTGTTGCGCGTAAGCCGCTCCAATCCTGCCAGCAGCTCGTCTGTGGTGATGGGGCGCGTGGTGATACGCTGCCACACCCCGTCTTTACGCACCCATACCGGCTGGCCGGAGCAAAGCTGTATGTCCGACATGCCACTGCCGGTCGCCCAAAGCAGCATGTCGTTGAGATTGTCCGTCTCCCAGCGAATGCGCGGTTCACGCGGGTACATTTCAACGGTTTCAAACACGGTTCACTTCCTCTTGCCAGTGTGTGCGGGAACGGTTTGCACTGGAATGAAGGACGAAGGCGCGGTGATGCGGTAGACCTTCTGCCCGATGTGC
The DNA here is from genome assembly GCA_905214305.1 of uncultured bacterium. Taxonomy (GTDB): domain Bacteria; phylum Desulfobacterota; class Desulfovibrionia; order Desulfovibrionales; family Desulfovibrionaceae; genus Desulfovibrio. The sequence continues at coordinate 570 of CAJMLK010000039.1, read as the reverse complement.
AGCTTGTTGCCGCCGTCCGTGGTCTTGCTGCCCAGCTCTGCGGAGGCCGTGTTGACCCGGCTCAAGAGATGCTGGGCCGTGAGCAGGTGGTATAGCATCACACCGCGATAGATGCGCACCATGCGGGACACATTGTCGGCATAAAGATGATCTGCTTCTGTCAGCCCCTGTGCCCAGGCTTTGCGCACGGCAGCCCGCCAGATGAGACGCTCTTTATCGTTCTTTGGCATGACGGCGGGATTGGGCTTTTCTGGCTCAGGGAAACCGTCCGTCATAAGGAACTCGCGCCAGGTAGGCGCGGCAGCCACATAGCGGGCAGGCGCAAGCAGCTCATACGAGGTAAGCGCGGCGGTGGCGGTCTCGTCTGATTCAATGCGCATGGAAGCCCCGGCCCGCGTGAGCACAGGCGGCAAAATCAGGGCATCCCCCTGCGTCATCAGGAGTGGGCCAAAGTTGAAGGCAGTGTCCATAATCGAACTGTGCAGTTCGGTGGCTGCCACAAGTTGCTTGTAGCGATATGAGGTAGGTCGTCAAATTCGAACGCCATGTTAAGCGGCAATCGGCAGCTTT
>CAJMLK010000038.1 GCA_905214305.1 uncultured bacterium | reverse complement strand
TTTCCTGCCGGAATTGCTATGCCTCATTTTGCTGCTTCCTTTTCCATTCCTGATATTTTTTGTCGAAGGAGTCGACCTTCATGCCGAAGTCAAGCCCCATGCTCAAAAGCACACCCTTGATTTCGTCCAGCGATTTGCGGCCGAAGTTCTTAGTCTTGAGCATTTCAGCTTCGCTGCGCTGCACCAGTTCACCCACAAGGCCGATATTGGCGCTGCGCAGGCAGTTGGTAGCACGCACGGAAAGCTCAAGGTCGTCAATGCTTTTGAACAGATGCTCGTTCACTTCTCCGCTTTCACCGCTGCCGTTGCGCATGTCGCCGGATACCCGCTCATCAAAGTTGATGAATACGGAGATCTGATCCTTGATGATCTTGGCGCTGTAAGCAATGGCGTCTTCAGGCGTCAGCGAGCCGTCGGTCCACACTTCAAGCAGAAGACGGTCATAGTTGGTCATCTGGCCCACGCGGGCCTGTTCCACCGTATAGGCGACCTTGCGCACGGGGGAAAAGCTGGAATCCAGCTTGATGAGGCCGATCTCGTCGGCCAGGCCCTCATGCATGTCGGCGGGCACGTAGCCCTTGCCCATGCGGACCTCCAGCTCCATCTCCAGCACCACGTCCTCGGTGAGGGTGGCAATGTGCAGATCAGGGTTAAGCACTTCAACGTGCTGATTGGCGACAATGTCGGCCGCCGTCACCGGGCCCTTACGCTCGACACGCAGGGTCAGGCGCTGGGGTTCTTCAGTATCCATGCGCAGGCGCACCTGCTTTATGTTCAGGATGACATCGGTGATGTCTTCCAGAACACCATGAATGCTGGTGAACTCGTGCTGTACGCCGATGATTTTCACCGACACAAAGGCCGCCCCCTGAAGGGAGGCCAGAAGGACGCGCCGCATGGCATTGCCGATGGTGGTGCCGTAGCCCCGTTCCAAAGGCTCGCAGACAAACTTGCCGTGCGTGCCGCTGGCCGTCTCTTCTTCGCGCAGAATCTGGTCGGGCTTGACAAGCTCGGACCAGTTGCGCGCATTGATAAGGCGTTCGCCCTGTTTGATAAGCATGCGAACCCCCGGTTATTTCGAGTAAAGTTCGACGATAAGCTGCTCGTTGACGGGGAACTGGATGTCGTCACGCTGCGGCATGGCCTTGACAGTGCCCTTGAAAGCGGCGCCGTCGGCTTCCAGCCAGGCGGGGCAGCCGCGGCGGGCGATGACTTCCTGGGCTTCAGCGAGCACGGGAATCTTGCGATTCTTTTCAGGCACTTCGATGGTGTCGCCCAGACGCACCTGCAGGGAGGGAATGTCCACCTTGCGGCCGTTAAGGGTGAAAACACCGTGACGCACGAGCTGGCGGGCCTGGTTGCGCGAGTTGGCGAAACCGAGGCGGTAAACCACGTTATCCAGGCGGCGTTCAAGAATCACGAGCAGGTTGGTACCGGTAACGCCTTTCTGCATGTCGGCCTTAACAAAGTAGCCGTGGAACTGGCGCTCCAGAATGCCGTAAATACGGCGGGTCTTCTGCTTCTCCCTCAACTGCACCGCGTATTCGCTCACCTTTTTGCGGGCACGGCCGTGCTGGCCGGGGGCATAGGGGCGGCGGTCATAGGCGCATTTGTCGGTAAAGCAACGGTCGCCCTTCAAAAAGAGCTTGCAGCCCTCGCGACGACACATGCGGCACTTGGCTTCAGTATATTTTGCCATTTATCAATCCTCTTACGTTACGGGCTCTGCCGGGGCAGGCCGGTTAGACGCGGCGGCGCTTGGGCGGCCGGCAACCGTTGTGCGGAATGGGCGTGACATCACGAATGAAGGCAACCTTCATGCCGGCGGCCGAAATGGCGCGCATGGCAGCTTCACGGCCGGAACCGGGACCCTGCACATAGATGCCGACAGTGCGCATGCCGTTGTCCTGCGCCTTGCGGGCGGCTGTTTCGGCAGCCACCTGAGCGGCGAAAGGCGTAGACTTGCGCGAGCCCTTAAAGCCGCTCTGGCCTGCAGAGGCCCAGGAAACAGCGTTTCCGCGCGTATCCGTAAAAGTAATAATGGTATTATTAAACGAAGCCTGGATGTGGGCAATGCCCACCGGCACGCTTTTCTTTTCCTTTTTCTTGACCGCTTTTTTGGGTCTGGCCATATCAATCCCTCTGGATGGAGCTTGTCAGATTTATGCTCCGCGCGCGGCGGAAAATCCGTTCGTCCTCACGGCAGCACGAGTGCTGCGTCCGCTTTACAAACTGCGACAAGCGCAGCCGCACGCCCTACTTCTTTTTGCCCACGGCTCCGCGACGGGGACCCTTGCGGGTACGCGCGTTGGTATGGGTGCGCTGGCCATGCACAGGCAGGCCGCGACGATGACGAAGGCCGCGGTAGCAGCCAATGTCCATAAGACGCTTAATATTGCCGGACACTTCGCGGCGAAGGTCGCCTTCCACCTTGTAGTGCTGTTCGAGTTCCTTACGGATCTCGTTCACTTCGTCAGCAGAGAGGTCGTCGATACTACGCTCCCAGTTAACGCCGGTGGTGTCCAGAATTTTCATGGCCGTGGTACGGCCAATGCCATAGATATAGGTGAGCGCAATGTCCACCCGTTTGCCGCGAGGCAAATCAACACCTGCTATTCTCGCCACAATATGTCTCCTGCCCTAGCCCTGGCGCTGCTTGTGCCGGGGGTTTTCGCAGATAACTCGAAGCACTCCCTTGCGCCGGATAACCTTACACTTGGGGCATATTTTCTTGACGGAAGGTCTTACTTTCATTCCATTTCTCCGATAAGAGCCTTAGCTTTGACAAATAAAGTCTCCGGCAAACCGGCACAGGCCGCACAGACGGCTGACCGACGTCCTCCAAACAAAAGGACGTGAACGGAAATCTTTATCTGCCTTTACCTGTTCTGTCAACCTTCGATGGTGTGCCGGTTGAGTCCACGATCCGAGATGCTGAGGATTTGCGGCCCGGACGGCGTAATGGCAACACTGTGTTCGAAGTGCGCGGCCCAAAGACCATCGCGCGTCACCGCAGTCCACTGGTCGTCAAGTATGTCGACCTCATAGGTTCCCATGGTAACCATGGGTTCGATGGCGATCACCATGCCGTTTTGCAGGGTCAACCCGCGCATGCCGGGCCGGAAGTTGGGCACCTCGGGCTTTTCGTGCATCTTGGCACCCACGCCGTGTCCCACAAAACGTCGAACCACGTTGAAACCTGCGGCTTCCACATAATCCTGCACGGCGGCTCCGATGTTATAGACATCGTTGCCCGCCCGCGCCTGCTCGATGCCGACGTAGAGGCTTTCCTCGGTAATCCGCATGAGCTTTCGGGCTTCGTCACTTACCTTGCCTACTGGGAAGGTGCGCGCCGCATCACCCACAAAGCCTTCAAAGACCACGCCCATATCCACACTGACGATATCTCCTTCCTCAAGCAGCCGCCCGGAAGGAAAACCATGCACCACCTGCTCGTTGACCGAGCAGCACAGGGCATATGGATAGCCGCAGTAGCCCAGAAAGGCCGGTTTGACCTTGTAATCGGCGCACATGTCGCGCGCCAGTTCTTCAAGGCGCATGGTGGGAAGGCCGGGAGCCACCATGTCACCCACGGCATCAAGAACGTTGGCGACCATGCGGTTTGCTTCGCGCAGGCAGCCTATTTCACGTTCGTTCTTGATGTACGCGCCGTGATATTTCTTCATAACTCCATCACCCGTTGGTTACAGCCGGCCGCTTTTGCGCGCCTTGGCCATCAGGCCCTGATACTGGCTGGAAATCATATGAGATTCCACCTGATTCATAAAGTCCATAGCCACGCCCACAAGAATCAGCAGGCTCGTACCGCCAAAGAAGAACGGCACGTTAAAGTTGCTGATAAGCAACATGGGCAGAAGACATACGATGGAAATGTAGGTGGCCCCCGAGAGGGTCAGCCGTGTCAGTACAGTATCAATATATTCCTGCGTCTTTTCGCCGGGACGAATGCCGGGGATGAAGCCGCCGTTCTTCTTGAGGTTTTCAGCCATATCCTTGGGATCAAAAATAATGGCGGTATAGAAGTAGCAGAAGAAGAACATGAGGCCCACGTAGAGCACGTTGTAAGCCACGCCCTGGGGCGAAAACAGCTCCGCAGCGTGCTTTACATATTCATTGCTGGAAAACTGGCCGATGGTGGCCGGAAAAAGCAGCAACGAAGAGGCGAAAATGGGCGGAATAACGCCAGCCGTATTGAGGCGAAGCGGCAGATGCGAGTTCTGCCCGCCGTACATCTTGCGGCCCACCTGCCGCTTGGCATAACTGATGGGTATACGCCGTTGCGACCGTTCCACAAAAACAATGGCTATGAGCACCGCAGCCATGAAGACCACGATAACCAGAGCCATGAAGATGCTCATGTCCCCGGCCTGAATCAGCGCCACGGACTGGATGATCCCACGGGGGATGCCCACCACGATGCCGCAGAAAATGATAAGTGAAATGCCGTTGCCGATGCCCCGTTCCGTAATCTGTTCGCCAAGCCACATGACCAGTACCGAACCGGCGGTAAACGTGGTCATGGTCACCAGGCGGAACTGCCAGCCGGGATTAAGCACCACAGACGCACCCGCGGGGCTTGTCATGGTCTCAAGGCCCACGGCTATGCCCAGACCCTGTACCAGAGTGATGAGCACGGTAAGGTAGCGGGTGTACTGGGTGAGCTTGCGCCGCCCTGCCTGCCCTTCTTCCTTTGCCATGCGTTTCACGTCCGGGCTGATAACCTGGAGCAGCTGCATGATGATGCTGGCCGAGATGTACGGCATGACGCCCAGGGCAAAGACGGAAACGTTGGACAGACCACCGCCGGAGAACATGTCAAAAAGGCTGAACAGCGTCCCCTGCATGCTTTGGAAAAAAGACGCGAGGGCGGAGGCGTCCACACCCGGAATGGGCACATGCACACCGATACGGTAGCAGCACAAAATCAGGAAGGTCCAGCCAAGTCGCTTGAACAGCGAAGGCTGACCCGCCACAGTGTTTGCCGTTCCTACTGCCATGTAAGACTCTTTGCGTTTATGCGCCTGAGGCGCAGTATATGCACAGCCTCATCCCCTTCGCGTACGAAGTCGATGAGGCCAATGCCTGGCATTGACAGGGCCATGCCCTGAAGGCCGCCGGAATCGAAATGCAAAATTCGTTGCAGGGGCCTTCACCTTTTCCGCCCGGCAGGCCGGAAGCGGAACAAACCGGCTGGTCGTTAAACCAGCCGGTTTGGCGTCAACTGTTAAGCCGCGGGAACAGCTTCAAGCTCGCTCACTTCGCCGCCGGCACTGCGGATTTTTTCCGCAGCCGTCTGGCTGAACTTGTGAGCTTCGACCTTGAGAGCGCTTTTGACTTCGCCGCGCGAAAGGATTTTCACGGGCGCACCCATGCGGGCCAGGCCGCGGGCGTAGATGTCATCCAGCGTAATGGAATCCTTGCCTTCAAAAGCTTCAACCAGACGGTCAAGATTGATCACGTCGTAGGTTACCTTGAAGGGGGCGTTCTTGAAGCCGTGCTTGGGCAAACGGCGCTGCAGGGGCATCTGGCCGCCTTCAAAGCCGGGGGCCACGCCGCCGCCGGCACGGGCATTCTGGCCTTTGTGGCCCTTGCCCGCCGTGCAACCCAGACCGGAGCCGGAGCCACGACCCACCCTGCGGCGAGTTTTGCGCTCTTCCGGGAAAGGATAGAGATTGTGCAGTTGCATGGTATATGTCCTCCGGCCGTTATTCGACAACGGCCACCATATGCGGAACTTTGGCGATGATGCCCCGGATGGCCGGGGTGTCCTTGAACGTCTTGACCATCTCGCGGCGCTTGAGGCCAAGGGAGTCCAGCAGCTTGCGCTGCGCCGGCGAAGCGCCGATGCGCGAACGCACGAGTTTTACCGTGATTTCTGCCATGACTACTTCCTCGGAGCTTCCAGCTTCTTGCCGCGCAACGCCGACACGTCATCGGCGCTGCGCAGGGAGATGAGGCCCTGCATGGTGGCGCGAAGCACGTTGTGCGGATTGTTGGTGCCAATGGCCTTGGTCAGCACGTCGCGCACGCCGGCAGCTTCCATGATGGCGCGCACAGCGCCACCGGCGATGATGCCGGTACCTTCGGAAGCAGGCTTGAGCATGACGCGTCCGGCGCCGAAGCGACCCAGAATTTCATAAGGCAGGGTTCCGTCCACAAGAGCCACCTGAACGCGGTTCTTGCGAGCGCGCTCGGTTGCCTTGCGCAGGGCTTCGGGCACTTCCTGGGCCTTGCCCAGGCCAAAGCCCACGCCGCCCTTTCCGTCACCCACCACCACAAGAGCGCTGAAGCTGAACCGGCGACCGCCCTTGACCACCTTAGCCACGCGGTTGAGGGAAACGATCTTTTCGATTTCGCCCAACTCGTTCTGCTGTGTTTCGGTATTTTCCTGACGCATATTAGAACTCCAGGCCGCCTTCGCGGGCGCCATCGGCTACGGCTTTGACGCGACCGTGATAAAGATACCCGTTGCGATCGAATACCACCTTGTCGATATTCTTTTCCTTGGCCATGCGGGCAATTTCCATGCCCACCTTTTCAGCGCCGCCCTTGTTGCAGTGCAGCCCTGATTCGTTCTTGCCAAGCGCAAGGGTGGAGGTGGCAACCAGAGTGGCGCCGTCCAGATCGTTCACGATCTGGGCGTAGACATGCAGGTTGGACCTGTAAACGACCAGACGCGGGCGCTCGGCGGTGCCGCTGACCTTTTTGCTGATGCGAATCTTGCGGCGCTGCCGCGATTCATTCTTGCTGTACTTCATGACGCGCCCCCTACTTCTTGCCGCCGGATTTGCCGACCTTGCGGCGAATCGTTTCGGTAGCGTACTTGATACCCTTGCCCTTATAGGGTTCGGGCTTGCGGATGCGACGAATCCTGGCAGCCATTTCGCCCACCAGTTCCTTGTCAATACCGCTGATGGTCAGCACCTGGCCTTCCACCGTGGCCTTGAGACCTTCGGGCAGTTCCACCAGCACCGGATGGGAATAGCCCACCTGAAGCTCGATGATATTGCCTTTCACCGCCACGCGGTAACCAACGCCGATGACTTCCAGGGCCTTGGAAAAACCCTTGGTGACGCCGTCGATGCAGTTGGAGAGCAGCGAGCGGCGCAGGCCGTGCTGGGCGCGGGTAACGCGGTCGTCTTCGATGCGGGTCAGCACAACATGGCCATCGGCCTGTTCGTACTGGAGCAGGGAGCAGACTGGCGTGCTCAGCGAGCCTTTGGGGCCTTTCACTTCCACAACATCCGTTCCGATCTTGACTTCAACGCCATTGGGAACGGGAATGGGCAGTTTACCTATTCTGGACATGCTCGCACCGCCTACCAGATTTCACACAGAAGTTCGCCGCCCACCTTCTTTTCATGGGCAGTCATGCCGTCCAGCACGCCGCTGGACGTGGACAAAATGCATATGCCGAGGCCGTTCTGCACCCTGGGGATCTTGTGGGCGCCAACGTACACGCGACGGCCGGGCGTGCTGATGCGCTTGAGGCCGCTGATGACGGGCTTGCCCTTCAGATACTTGAGGGTAATGGTAATGTTGCTGTCGGCCACGGCCACGTCTTCGACGTAACCTTCCTGCTTGAGGATGGCGGCTAACGATTCCTTCATCTTCGAGCGCGGCACATTTACTTCCTTATGCAGGGCCAAATGTGCGTTGCGGATGCGGGTCAGCATATCCGCAATGGGATCTGTCAACATCGAGAAGCTCCTGAGAGTTTGGGTGCGGGGTTAACGGCCCAATGCCGTCACTTCCCGCGGCGCGCCAAAAACGCGCCATCCGGGCGCTTTCGCGCCCGGAAATTTACCAGCTCGACTTGCGCACGCCGGGCAGCTCGCCACGAAGGGCCATATTGCGGAAGCAGATACGGCAGAGGCCGAACTGACGCAGAAAAGCCCGGGGCCGGCCGCAGAGCGGGCAGCGATTGTAAGCGCGAGCGCTGAACTTGGGCTTGCGCTTGGCCTTTACTTCCAAAGAAGTACGGGACATAGCTTAACTCCTACTTGCGGAACGGCATACCCAGCTGGTCAAGAAGGAACTTGCCTTCCTTGTCCGTGGCCGCCGTGGTGACAATGGTGATGTTCATGCCCTTGGGGTTTTCCACACGATCCGCCTCGAGTTCGGGGAAGATGGTGTGTTCCTTGATGCCCAGGGTGAAGTTGCCGCGCCCATCGAAACCACGGTCAGGAATACCGCGGAAGTCACGTACCCGGGGCAGGGCGAAGTTCATGAGCTTGTCAAGAAAGTCCCACATGCGGTCCTTGCGCAGGGTGACGCGAGCGCCGATAGGCATGCCTTCGCGCAGCTTGAAAGCAGCGATGGATTTTTTGGCGCGTGTCACCACGGCCTTCTGACCGGCAATGGCCGAAAGTTCAGCCACGGCTTCTTCCATCAGCTTATTGTTCTGGCTGGCGGCGCCAAGGCCGATGTTCAGAGAGATCTTCTCAATCCCGGGCAGTTGCATGGCCGAGGAGTAACTGAACTCCTTGTGCATTACCGGAACCACCTTCTCTCTATATATCTTTTCAAGGCGTGTCATCGTATCACCTTATTCCATGACTTCATTGCACTTTTTGCAGAAGCGCACTTTCTTTTCCTTGCCCTCGGACTCAATGGTCTTGTAGCCCACGCGGGTGGCCTTGCCACAAGCGGAGCAGACAACCATGACGTTGGACACGTGGATCGGCATTTCCTTTTCCACGATACCGCCGGGCTGCTGGGCATAGGGGTTGGGGCGCATGTGGCGCTTGACCATATTGGTCTTTTCCACCAGCACGCGATCCTTCTTGCGCAGGATCTTGAGCACCTTGCCGATTTTGCCCGCGTCTTTGCCGGCGATTACCATCACCTTGTCGTCCTTGCGGATACGATACATTTTCATGACGGTCTCCTACAGCACTTCCGGGGCCAGCGAAATAATTTTCATAAAGTTCATGGCGCGCAGCTCACGGGCCACGGGCCCGAAGATGCGTGTACCGAGGGGTTCGCCCTGACTGGAGAGCAGCACCGCGGCATTGCCGTCGAACTTGATGTAGCTGCCGTCCATGCGACGCACTTCTTTGGCGGTGCGCACGATAACAGCTTTCATAACGTCGCCCTTTTTCACTTTGCTATGTGGTATGGCTTCCTTGATGGAAACCACCACGATGTCGCCGACAGAGGCGTAACGACGGTGTGAACCGCCCAGCACCTTGATGCAGGCAACCTTTTTGGCGCCGGAATTGTCGGCGACCTGAAGCGTGGATTCTACCTGAATCATGGCACTACCCTATACGGCTTTTTCAATGATGGAGACCAGATGCCAGCGCTTGTTGCGCGAAAGCGGACGGAACTCCACAATTTTGACCTTATCGCCCATACCGCATTCGTTCATGGGATCATGAGCCGTGAACTTCTTGCGGCGCCTCACATACTTTTTGAGCAGAGGGTGCTTGACCAGGGTCTCAACGCGCACGACAATGGTCTTGTCGTTCTTGTCGCTCACCACTATGCCGGTCAGCGTTCTGCCCTTACGATCTTCCAGAGCTTGCATTTTAGGCCCTCTGCTCCTTTTCGTTCAGTACAGTCTCGATGCGCGCCACCTGCTTCCGCATGGCTTTCAGCTCGGAAGTCTTTTCAAGCTGCGCGGCGGCATGCTTGAAACGGGCGGTCATCAGTTCCTGGCGCTGTTCGGTCAGCTTGCCGCGCAGTTCTTCGACGCTCATGGAGCGAAGGTCGGCGGCGGCGGGCCGGGCGCTTTTGTCGGTTTTTTTCTTGGCGGCCATTTAGATGCCCTCCCTCACCACGATAACGGTCTTCACGGGCAGCTTGTGTGCGGCGCGGGTGAGCGCTTCGCGTGCAAGGTCAAGGCTGACGCCCTTGATTTCATACAGCACGCGACCGGGCTTCACCGGGGCGCACCAGCCGACCGGAGCACCCTTACCGGAACCCTGACGGGTTTCCAGGGGCTTGGCGGTCACGGGGCGGTCGGGGAACACACGGATCCAGACCTTACCGCCGCGTTTGATGTGGCGCATCATGGCGATACGCGCGGCTTCAATCTGCTGGCTGGTGAGCTGGCCGTGCTGAACGGCCTTCAAACCGATATCGCCAAAGGCAACGGTGGCGCCGCGGGTAGCCAGGCCGCGCAGGCGGCCCTTCTGCCATTTGCGGAATTTAACTTTTTTGGGCGCAAGCATTACTGATCAACCTCTTTGTCAAGGATTTCACCCTTGTATATCCACACCTTGACACCAATGATGCCGTAGGTGGTGCGCGCTTCGGCAAAGCCGTAGTCGATATCGGCGCGCAGGGTCTGCAAGGGCACCCGGCCATCGCGGTACCATTCGGTACGGGCGATTTCAGCGCCGGCCAGACGGCCGGAGCACGTCACCTTGATGCCTTCGCCGCCGAACTTGCGGGCCATGGACACGGTGCGCTTCATGGCGCGCCGGAAGGCCACACGGCGTTCCAGCTGCTGGGCCACGTTCTCGGCCACGAGCTGGGCGTCCACTTCAGGACGGCGGATTTCGTTCACTTCCAGAGAAAACTCGCGTCCGAACTTCTGACGAAGGTCATTGCGCAGCTTTTCAATTTCCACGCCCTTGCGCCCGATAACAATGCCGGGGCGAGCCGTGGACAGAATAAGCCGTACCTTGCCGCCAGCACGTTCAATCTCGATCTTGGAAAGCCCCGCATGAAAGAGGAGCTTTTTGACGAACGCGCGGATTTTGCTGTCTTCGTAGACAAAGGCAGGGTATTCCTTCTTGCTGAACCAGCGGGACTGCCAATTCTTGTTATACCCAAGCCGGAACCCGAACGGATGTACTTTCTGACCCATAGCCTATTCCTGCCCTTCTGCGAGTATAACGGTGATGTGGCTCGTGCGCTTGTTGATCTTGGTAGCCCGGCCCTGAGCACGGGGCATGAAGCGCTTCCAGGTGGGACCTTCGTTAACAACGACTTCCTTCACCACCATGGCATCCACATCAACGCCGCCCAACTGGGAGGCATTAGCCAGCGCGCTCTTGAGCACGCCGTAAAGAACCCCCGCGGGCTTGTTGGGCGTGAAGCGCAGAAGGTTCATAGCCTCCTCCACTCCAAGACCCTGCACGTTCTTGGCAACAAGACGGGTCTTGCGCGGCGAAACGCGCTGGAACTTCGCAATAGCTTTCGATTCCATATCGCTACCCTACTTCCTGCCGGCCTTGGCCTTTTTGTCGGCGGCATGCCCATGATAGGTACGGGTGGGCGAAAATTCGCCCAGCTTGTGGCCCACCATGTTTTCGGTGACGAACACCGGCACGAACTTTTTGCCATTATGCACCGCAAAGGTCAGTCCCACCATTTCGGGCAGGATGGTCGAGCGGCGCGACCAGGTCTTGAGCACGCGGCGGTCACTGTTAGCCACAGCTGTGTCGACCTTTTTCATCAAATGACCGTCAACAAACGGCCCTTTTTTCAATGATCTCGGCATGAGCTACTCCTACTTCTGGCCGCGGCGTTTAACAATAAGCCTGGAAGAGGCCTTCTTTTTGTCGCGGGTCTTGTACCCCTTGGCAGGCATGCCCCAGGGCGACACAGGATGGCGACCGCCGGAGCTTCTGCCTTCGCCACCGCCCAGGGGGTGGTCGATGGGGTTCATGGCAACGCCACGGACCTTGGGACGACGGCCGAGCCAGCGGTTGCGGCCTGCCTTGCCCAGCCTGATGCTTTCATGGTGCACGTTGCCCACCTGGCCCACAGTGGCCACGCAGGTAACCAGCACCTTGCGCACTTCACCCGAGGGCAGACGCAGAAGAGCATACTTGCCTTCCTTGGCTACCAGCTGGGCGTAGGTTCCGGCGGCGCGGCAGAGCTGGCCGCCCTTACCGGGGTACAGCTCGATGTTGTGGATGACGGTACCCACGGGAATGCGCTGCATGGGCAGGGCATTGCCGGGCATGATGTCGGCCACTTCGCCGTTGCGGTCGTTGACGCCGCTCATGACCACATCGCCCTGCTTCAGGCCCACGGGGGCCAGAATGTAGCGCTTTTCGCCATCCGTGTAATGCAGAAGGGCGATACGGGCGGTACGGTTGGGATCGTACTCGATGTGCGCCACGCGGGCTTCGATGCCGGTCTTGTCGCGTTTGAAGTCGATAATACGGTACAGACGCTTTACGCCACCGCCACGACGGCGGCTGGTGATGCGGCCCAGGTTGTTACGGCCGGCCTTTTTGGTCAGACCGACGGTGAGGGACTTCTCGGGGCGCGTCCGGGTGATTTCCTCAAAATCGGAAACCGTCTGGAAACGACGCCCAGCGGAAGTCGGTTTCAGCTTGCGGACAGCCATGCTTATACTCCCTCGAAGAACTCGATTTTATCGCCCTGGCGCAGCGTCACATACGCTTTTTTCCAGCCGGGCTTGCGGCCGACAACGCGGCCCTGGCGCTCCCTGTTCAGGGGCGCGCGGCGAACCACGTTAACCGCTTCCACTTTAACATCAAAAGCCTTTTCCACGGCCTGCTTGATTTCAAGCTTGTTGGCCTGTGTGTGAACCATAAAGGCTACCTGCTGCGCTTCGTCCTTGAGCATGGTCGTCTTTTCGGTCAGCAGGGGCTTGAGCAGAACAGAAGTGATTTCCATAACTACGCTCCCTTCTTCTCGAAGCGCGCCTGCACAGACTCCACAGCGCCTTCCAGCAGCACAAGCTGCTTGTGCTTCAGGATTTCAAGCACGCTCAGGCGGTCCACCGTGGTCAGAGTGAGACCGGGGATGTTGCGGGCTGAACGCGTCAGTTCCGCATTTTCCTCGGGCGCCACAATGAGGGCCTTGGTAAGACCCAGGGTGTCGGCCACCTTGGCAAAATGTTTGGTTTTGGCTTCGGGCAGAACTATGCCCTTGACCACCATCAGACTTTCAGCGGCCAGACGGCTCGAAAGAGCCATCTTGAGGGCCAGACTGCGCACCTTGCTGTTCACCTTGAAGGTGTAGTCGCGCGGGCTGGGTCCGAAGATGATGGCGCCGCCGCGCCAGATGGGCGAGCGGTTGGAGCCGGCGCGAGCGCGACCGGTTCCCTTCTGCTTCCAGGGCTTGGCGCCGCCGCCGGAAACAAAGGCGCGGGTTTTCACATTGTGCGTCCCGGCGCGTTTGGCCGCCATTTGCGCGCGTGCCACGAGGTTGAGGATTTCGGGCCTCACCTCGATTTCGAACACGTCGGAAGCCAGCGTAACTTCACCGCTTTCCTGCTTGTTCTGGTCAAATACTTTCACGGTAGCCATTGCTGCTTCCTCTACTGCTTGCGGATCAGCACCAGCCCGTTCTTGGGGCCGGGCACGGAACCTTTGACCAGGATGACGTTGTCTTCAGGACGCACGTCGACAATGGTCAGGCCCATTTCCGTAACGGTTTCATTGCCCCAGTGTCCGGCCATTTTCCGGCCCTTGAACACGCGGCCGGGAAAAGTGTTGTTACCGATGGAGCCGTTGTTGCGGTGCACCTTTTCGCAGCCGTGCGTATCCTTGGAACCGGCAAAGTTCCAGCGGCGCATGCGGCCCTGGTAGCCCTTACCCACGCTCGTGCCAGTCACCTTTACGGTGTCGCCGGCAGCGAACATTTCAACGGTAAGTTCCTGTCCCAGTTCCTGCTCGGGAGCAGCCGTAAGACGGATTTCGCGCAGATGGCGGAAGAGGCCCTTGCCAGCCTTGGCAAAGTGACCCTGCATGGCCTTGCTCACATGCTTTTCCTTGGCGTTGGTCAGCGCGATCTGCACGGCGTTGTAGCCGTCGGAATCCGCGGACTTGACCTGGGTGACGGGGCAAGGCCCTGCCTCAATCACCGTGACGGGTACGGCTGCGCCGCTACCGTCAAATATGCGGGTCATACCGAGTTTGCGACCCAAAATTCCCATTTTCTCAGCCATGACTGCCTCTCGCTAGAGCTTGATTTCCACGTCCACACCGGCGGGCAAGGAAAGCTTGCCCAGCGCGTCGACGGTCTGCTGCGTGGGTTCCAGAATATCCATAAGGCGCTTGTGGATACGCATTTCAAACTGTTCACGGGACTTTTTGTCCACGTGCACGGAACGCTGGACGGTGTACTTGTGAATGTTGGTGGGCAGAGGGATTGGCCCTGCCACTCCAGCACCCGTATTGCGCGCCGTATCCACGATTTCCGCAACGGCTTTATCCAGAATGCGGTAATCGTAGGCTTTGAGCTTGATCCGAATGCGATCGCTGCTAACTGTCGTCATTTTGCCTACTCCGTTTGCAAAAACATCCCACCCGCCGACCACCGGCAGTGCGGGCTTCTTCACAGCATACGCGGGCCATGAAGTATGGCGCGAAGGCCGACCTCACCCTGGAAGGGACGGAACGGAGCAACGTAAGGGGCTGCGCTAACGCGCGTATCATGCCTGATAGTCAGGAAAATCGGAAGAATTTGGACGCCTGAACGCGCCTGTATCATCCGCATGATACTCCCCGGCGTCGCCCAGGCCAGGCCACCAAGAAAAGGTGGCAAGGCGGTCCCGCAGGGTCACCAAATGAGGGGTATACCCCTCTACCTTACAGCCCCGGGTCACGCGCGCCTCCGGGGCAGCGGTGGGATCCGTCATGGGCTGGAACGGCTCGACATTGTCCGGCATCTGGTAACGCCTGCACATGTCAAATCCTGTGCGGTCGCGATGACCGCGCCAGGTGCAGCAGAGCAGGCTCAACCTGCCCTTCCCTGCCGTCCAGGGAAATGCCCACAAAAGACACCTGTCTTTATGGGCAAGCGTTGTTCTAGCCAACCAACGCCGCGGCGTCAAGGCTTTTTGCCATCTTTTTTGTTTTTGCTTCCAAATGGCATGCTTGACAACACACTAAAAAACTACGTATGAGCCTCTACAATTCCGTCATACCGGCCTGTCCGCGCGGAAGAAAAAAATTCGCTGTTTTCACGGCCGGTTGCGGCCGTTTTATACGTGTGCACCCCAAAAGGAGATGTCATGGCATCCGACCCGGTCCAGAAAGCCCGGCAGACATCCTATCAGGATACTGTCATCAATTATATAACCAAAGAGGGCGGGCACGTCATCGTTCTCACGGACGATCAGGCATTCAGCACCCAGCTGCGCCTCACCCTGGCGAAAGAACTGGGCCTTTCCGCTCCCGGCCAGTTTACCGCCCTCAGCGACCCGCGCCACCTGCCGGGCGAACTGCGCAACCTCCTGCAACGCCACGCCGCCCCCCTGCTTTTTCTTGAGCGCAGCATCGGCGGTCAGGACCTGAGTTTTCTTGTGGGGCAGATCAGACATGCCTGCCCTACCCTGAAAATCATCATACTCACCAGCGAAATGCAGCGTGAAAGACTGATGCTGCTGCATGAGGTCGGCGCTGACAACTTTATCACCAAGCCTGTTTCAATGAACACCCTCATTGAAAAAATGGCTTTTACCCTCAAGCCTCAGGGCAAGCTGGGGCAGGCCATTGATCAGGCCAAGGGCCTGCTTGAGCGCAAGGCGTATGCGCAGGCTCTGGACGCCAGCCGCAAGATACTTGAAATCAAGCCCGGCAGTGCCGCGGCCTATCTTGTCATGGGCGACGCGCACAGGGGCCTTGAAGAATACGACCTTGCGGCGGAAGCCTATGAAGCCGCCGCCTCCGCCGCCGACCTGTATCTGGCCCCGTTGCAGCGGCTGGCAGAAATGTACGAACAGCTTGGCGACACGGAAAGCCAGTTGCGCTATCTGCAAAAGCTCGACCATATCTCTCCGCTCAACGTCAACCGCAAGGTCAGTCTTGGCGAGGCCCATCTGGCCCTGGGCAATACCCGGCAGGCAGAAGACTTTTTTGACAAGGCCCTTGTGCAGATGAACCGTGAAGCTCTCGAAGGCCTCAGCGCGCTTTCCGGGCGCATAGCCAACGTGTATGCGGAGCGCGATCCGCTTATGGCCGAAAAATACCTGCGCAACAGTCTTGATGTTAAGGGCAGGCATCTGTCCAAAAGCGACCTTGCGCTGTTTAACCAGCTCGGCATCAGCCTTCGCAGGCAGGGACGCTGGCAGGACGCCGTTACCGAGTACAAGCGGGCCGCCAGCATCGCCCCCGACGATGCCAACCTCTACTATAATATGGGTATGGCCTTTGCTGAAGGAAAAGACTTTCTGCAGGCCAAGGCCAACCTGCTCAAGGCGCTGGAAATGGAGCCGGATCTGTATCGGGCCGGTGTGACCATTGCCTACAACTACGGCGCTGTTTTTCTGCAGTCTCGCGACAAGCAGCGTGCGGCACGGTTCTTTCAGGCGGCGCTTGATATGGACCCCAGCCATGAAGGCGCGCGGTACGGCCTTGAACGCTGCATGATGTAGCGCATTGGCCCTGCCGCCCCGGCCAATCACATTTGCCCGGAGTATCCTGCCTTGCGGCCAGCCTCCGGACGCCAAAAGCGGCCCGGCCTGTAAAGGGCCGGGCCGCTTTTGGCGCACCACACCGGAGCCTGGCGCTCCTGTCGATGCCGCAGGCGCATGCCGTCAGCGGCATGAGCACGGTGACATGAGGGCGGCGACATGAACGCGGCCCCTCATGCACAGGGCATCTCTATTCTTCTTTATTCTTCTTTCTGCCCCAGCAGAGCGCGGGCGTAGTCCTCGCCATTGAAAGGACGCAGATCTTCCATCTTTTCGCCAAGGCCCACAAACGTGATGGGCAGATGGTGCTGCATGGCTACCGCCACGGCAACGCCGCCCTTGGCCGTACCGTCCAGCTTGGTCAGGATCAGTTCGTCCACTCCGGCCGCCTCTTTGAACAGCTTTGTCTGCGACAGGGCATTCTGTCCCGTGGTGGCGTCAATAACCAGAATGCTGCGATGGGGCGCACCGGGATGTTTTTTGCCCAGCACCTGACGGATCTTGGTCAGTTCTTCCATAAGATTGACCTTGGTCTGCAAGCGACCCGCCGTGTCCACAAAAAGGATGTCCACCCCTTCCTTGACAGCGCGGTCCATAGCTTCATAGGCCACAGACGCCGGGTCTGCCCCGGCGGACTTGGCATGAAAAAGCGCTCCCACACGCTCGGCCCATACCTGAAGCTGCTCTATGGCAGCAGCGCGGAAGGTATCAGCGGCGGCAATCATGACCTTTTTGCCCTGCATGCGGGCGCGGTGGGCCAGCTTGGCGATGGTGGTGGTTTTGCCCACACCGTTTACGCCGATCATCAGCACCACCTCAGGCGGGTTGACGGCGGCAATGCGCCGCGGTGCGCGGAAAATTTCCTCCACTTCGGCCATGAGCAGCGCGCGCATGCCGGAGGCTTCGGTCACCTTTTCCTTGCGGGCGCGCTCCTTGAGGCGCTCCACAAGCTCCAGAGACGGCTCGTAGCCCAGGTCGGCCATGATAAAAAGCTCTTCCAGTTCTTCCCAGAAGGCATCATCAAGCTCGCCATGCCCGGAAAACAGAGTATCCAGCCCGCGTGCGAACTGTTCGCGCGTGCGGGCCAGCCCTTCGGTGATCTTGATGAAAAGACGGCTGCGCTCGTCTTCTTCATCCTCCAGATCAAGGGCAAGGGCGAGGCGGTACTGCAATTCCGAACGGAATTCGTCCACCTGCCGGTAGTCCATGCGCTGTGTCCAGTCGCGGAAATCATCCACAAAAGCCTGTGCTTCGTGGGGAGGAGCTTCGAGCGCGCCAAGCAGAAAAGAAAGGCGCTGCCACAAAAGATCGCCGGTTTCGTCCACACCTTCCAGCACAATGCCCAGCCAGACAGAAAGGCGCGGCGCCGCCTCACGCAGGCGCAGCGTCAGAGCCTCATCGCCGGAAGCGGCAGGCGTAACGCGAGCAGCAGAAGCGGCGGGTGCGGCCGGGGCAGCAACCGGTGGCGCGACAGCCTCGTGGGCCGGTGCAGCCAGAGGTGCGTCCTCGACCGGGGGATCCTGAATGGACGGCTTCAGTTGCTCCGCGCTCTCCGCAGCAGGGCGAGGCGGTTCCACCTCGATACGCTCCGGCTCGACATGTTCCGAGCCGCTACGCTGCGCCGCGCCCTCTGCCTGCACAGCGATGCTCTGCGCAGAGACTTCCTGTACCGGGGCTTCCTGTACAGGTTCATTCTGCGTCGCAGAGGATTCTACAGGGGCGTGCTCCCCGCTGCCGGACTGTGCCGGAACGGTCCCGTGTCCGGCCGTATCCGCTTCAGACTGATCCGCATGAGGTTGCACCGTTTCAGGCTGCGTGACGGACGACTCCGGAGCTGTAGCGTCGGCGGGGCCAAGCTCTCCACCCGGCTCCAGCGTTTCCTGCTGCTGCCCCTCTGTGGTTCCGGTACTGAAAATCTTTTTAATGGCTGAAAAAAATCCCATTCCTTCTCCTTCGTGACTCATGCCGCGAAACAAAAAACCGGTGCAGGCCCGAAATGCCGGGCATCATGACCGTCAGGCCGATCTGGCACACGGCGCAAACCTTGAAAAATCATGCAGTTCTGCCGTTAACGCAGGCCTGGCGAGGACGTTTCAGCGCAGGCTGTCCAGCACTTCGTCAAGCGCGAGAACGCATTCTTCCACAGCCAGCGTTGCGCGCAGCCCGTCAGGACCGTGCAGGGCGGTCTGCATGGCTTTGGCAGCGCCCGCCAGCCGCTCTGCGCCAAGGCATGGAGCCGCCCTTTCCAGCAGGTAGCCAAGACGGCACAGCGCGGTGCTGTCGCCCTCTTCGTAAAGACGGCTCATAAGACCCGGCGCATGGGCAAAACTGTGGCGGAACAGCCCGGCCGCCACCAGCCAGACGTGGTCATGCCTGCGCATGAAGGCCAGCCCGAGAGCCGGGCTGACGATCTCGCCCGCAGTATTGGGAAGCAGAGGCTCAAGGCTTTCGGCATCTCCACTTTCCGGCGTGTCCGCAGTTGCCGCGCCGGGCAGGGCGTCCGCCGGGTCCTCTGCCTCGGGCAGCACCGGCTGCGGCACGCAGGGCACGTCTTCCGACTGCGGCACTTCGGCCCCGTCCGTTACGGGGGGCAGGCCAGCCGTGTCCACGCCCTCGGGCCTGCGTGCCCGGCGCAGCCTGAAGACCGCGGCCAGAGCCGCCGTCCACAGCGCGCCGCTCAGAACAAAGCGCCACAGTTCCCGCCGCGCGGCAAGGGCCGTTTCTTCCCGGCTCTCGCGCGGCGCCACATACACCTGCACCGTGCCCACAGTGCGGCCTTCCACCCGCAGAGGGCTTAACCCCGCCACGGCATCTTCGGCCATTTCATCGTCCCAGGGGACCGGTTCCCACTGATAGTTCCGGCGTTGCCCTTCAAGCATTCCCTGCGGCGTCTGCACCTTGACGGCATAAATGCGCTCGTCTTCCATGGCGGCCATGACAATGGTGCGGGCTGCCAGTTCGTCCACGTCCCAGGCCGGAACGGCAAGCAGGGCAGAAAGCTGCACCGCCGTATTCCGGGCTTGCACGGTCAGACGCTCGTGCGCCGCTTCACGGTCTTCACGCATGGCCCATAAAGAGCACAGCGCAAGCAGAAGCAGACCCGAAGCCCATATGATCAGAGCCGCGCGCCCGGGTGTGACCCGTAGCAGATTCAGCGGAAAATTTTTTTTCATGCGGGGCAATCCTTGCGCTTCCTCAGGCACTGCCGTCAACTATAGGACCACGCGGCTTCTTGCGCAAGCGCCCGGCAAGAAGAGTCAGATCCGGATCGCGCATTGCCAGCAGGCACAGCGCCCATACGGCAATACCGCCGACAATGGCCGCCAGCAGGGACGGCCACAGGCCCCATGCCGCGCACAGATGCAGCAGAGCGTTCGCCGCAAGGCCGGTCAGCCCCCCGGCAAGCACATGCCGCCCCAGAGCCTGCCCGGACGGCAGCCAGAAAGGCAGACCGGAAGCCAGACCGTGAGGCAGGCAGAAAGCCCGTCGCCACAGGGGCAGGCCGGATCCGGGTTCCGTGCGCTCGGCGGCCGGGCCATCGCCCTCGCCGGGCAGCGCTTTGCCGAGCAGACGCAACAGCAGGCCGCATTGCAGCCAAAGCCCGCAGCTCACGGCCAGAGCCGGAGCCATGACAGCATGCGCCGATCCGAGCATGCGCACCAGCACCACCCCGGTGACCAGCGTTACCCCCACTGCCCAGAGTGCGCTCATGGCGGTATGGCGCACAAGTCCCAAAGCGTTACAGGCCGCCAGCAACGAACGGTTGCAGGCAAAAGCGGGCAGCCCCGGCACATAGGCCAGCAGGGCCAGACCGGTTTCCAGCGCGGCGCGACGGTCAAATGCGCCGTGGCCCAGCAGGCCCTCCACCAGTTGTGGAGCCAAAGCCGCCAGACCCGCGGCAGCAGGCAAGCTGAGCATGAGGGCAAGGCGCAGCGCTGTTGAAAGGTGCTGCCCGAAACGGCTGAAATCCCTCTCGGCCGCAAGACGACTCAAGGCCGGAAGGCTTGCCATCCCCAGACATGCGCCCACAAGTCCCAAAGGCAGTTCCAGCAGCCGCTCGGCATAATACAGCGCCGCCACCTGCCCCTGCCCCAGACCGGAAGCCAGCGTCATGGCTGCCAGCATGGCAAGCTGCGGCGCCGCAGCGCCAAGCACGCCTGCGGGCAGAATGCCCAGACAGCGCCAGGCCGCCCTGTTGGCGGCCCCGGCAGCCGACCGGCCAGATGTACTGCCGACCTCACGAGGGCCTTCCGCGCCTGTGCCTGTTTCTGTTCCCGCACCGGGGCCATGCCCCAGATGCGAAACACTGCCGTGCCCTTCGCCCCGTGGCAAAAGACGCCGCACGGCCAGCCATTGGGCAAACCACTGGGCAAGGCCCCCGCACAGCATACCGACAGCAAGAGCCGGAGCAGGCGGAAAAAATCCAAGGGCCGCAGCCCCCGCAGCCAGCAGCATGACCACGTTGAACAGGGCCGGAGAAAGGGCAGGCAGCCAGAATATGCCCATGCAGTGCAGCAGGGCCATGCCCAGAGCGGCCATGCCCGCCGCAAGCACATACGGCAGGCAGAGGCGCAGAAGAACAATTGTGCGCTCCAGTTCCGCGCCGCTGAATCCGGGAGCCAGCGCCCCGGCAAGCCAGGGCGCAGCCGCCAGTGTCGCCAGCGTGAACAGAGTCAGCACAAGGCCGAGCCGCAGCGACAGCGCGCGGGCCAGAAGCCCCAGGGAGGCGTTTTCCGCCCCGGACGTTGCGGATACCCCGAACGTCCCGCCAGAGGCCCCACTTTCGCCAAGCCGCATGCGCACAAGGCTGGCTGTGAGCGTCATCGACAACGAACCTTCGCCAAGCAGCCGCCGCAAAACGTGCGGCAGGCGCATGGCCGCCACCAGCGCATCAGCCGCAGCGCCGCCCCCCAAAAGCCAGGCCATGCTCATATCGCGCGCAAGACCGAGCAGGCGTGAAAAAAGGGCAAAGCCGCCCAAAAGGGCCGCAGTGCTGGCAAGGCCGCCCGAAGGGGCCGCGCTTTTTTTCTGCCGACAGTCTCTGTTCATGACATATGGGGGGTGGACATGGCGTTTCGCGCATGTCCGGGCAGGGTCGCGCCGTCTGAACGCAAAGGCAGACGGCGCGGCTGCGGTTACGGGCGGTGCGGATCCGGTTCGGATTTCCAGGAACGGACGGTTTCGCGCACAAGGGTGTCCTGCGCTTCAGGCATGCCGTCCTTGAACATCTCGGCAAAAACGTGAATGCGCGTACCGCCGCGCGGCGCGAACAGGCCCTTGACCCTGCACCAGCAGGGATTGAGCAAGACGCGCAGGTCATCCAGCACGTTGTTGGTGATGGTTTCCATAAAGGATTGATGATTGCGAAAAGCAAACATGTACAGCTTGAAGCTTTTGGATTCCACACACAGTTCGTCCGGAATATATTCAACGGTAATGATTCCGCTGTCGGGCTGGCCGGTCACCGGGCAGAGCGACGTAAATTCGGGAAAGCTGATGCTGATGACATAGGGCCGTTGCGGAAAACAGTTGGGAAAAGCCTCCAGCAGAGCAACGCTGGGGCCTCCTTCAGGGGCGGTAAGGCGGCCTGTGCCGAGAACCTTGAGGTCCCGGGTCTGATCCTGACTGCGAGTGGTCATAACTGAAACTCCTTGAAAAATATGCTCCGCGCCCGGCCAGACCGGGCAGACGCGGGCGCGTATTGGACTTGTAACCCATCGCGCTTGCGGCTACAATATTCTATTATTTGCACGAATCCGACACCTCTCAGGGGTTTTTCCGGAGCATACTATGAACATTCTGCTGCATGTGCGCGCCTGCCAGAAAGACCAGTGTCTGCCGCTCCAGCCGGGGGGCATGCCTTTTGAAAAACACTTTCCGTGGCACGCCCTCATGGCCCCCGAGCAATGGGCCCTGCCCCCGCTGCCAGTGGGCGCAACCTTTTGCGGAGCCTGTGGCACGCCTCTTCTCAAGGTAACCGGCCGCATGTGGCTGCCCGCACCCGCCACGCGAAACGGCACGGCCAGCCATGCTTCTCACTGTCTGCTGCTGACAGCCCTTACAGACCTGCCCGAAGGGCCGCTGGAAACCACGGTTCGCAAAGCTGGCTACAGTCTCGCCTGGGTGACCCTGTCGGACAAGGGCTCGCGCGGCATGCGCGAAGACCTGAGCGGCCCGGCCATTGCCGGGGCCGTAGCCGCCGCCATGCCCCTGTGCCACAGTCAGGGCTTTGTGCTGCCGGACGAAGTGGCGCCTCTGCGCGCACTGCTGACGGAGCTTGCCCTGAGCCAGTGCTATGACCTCATCTGCACCACGGGCGGTACGGGCATTGCGCCCAGAGACATCACGCCCCAGGTTACGGAATCCCTGCTGGACGCAAGCCTGCCCGGCTTCAGTCAGGCCATGCTTGCGGCAAGTCTGGCAAAAACACCGCATGCCATCATCTCTCGGGCAGCGGCAGGCGTGCTTGGGCAAAGCATCATCATAAACCTGCCGGGCAGCCGCAAGGCCGTCATGGAAAATCTAGCCGCCGTGCTGCCTGCCCTGCCCCACGCCCTTGCCAAGCTTCAGGGTGACCCCGCTGACTGCGGCGGCTAGAGCTTTCAGTTTTGGCATCGTGCTGCCAGCACAGGTCGAGCCGATCATGCCGATCATGCCGGTCATGCCGATCATGGCGATCAGCAGACTGGCGAAGCACCCTGTCGCACCAGCGAATGCAGCAAGGCGGGCAACCGGCGCAGGCCGACAACGCTGATGCTCCGCCGAGGCGGGCAGCACAGACAGGCAACGCAGACAGGCAGCGCAGAACGCGCCCGCGGTCACGCAGCACGTGCAGGGTAAAGCTGCCCCGGCAAATCGGCATTGCCCTGAAATTTCTGAAAACCGGCAGTGGCGCGCCTGCCCGGTGCATGCGGTGCGCGCAGCCGCCGGAGACGCCGCCCTGCCTGCCACAACGGCGCGGGCGCTTCGGCCTTGGCAGAAAATGTTTTTGTACGGATCTTGATCAGTTGTAAGGAGAAAAAATGCGTTTCCAAAATCCCCTTGGCCGGATAAGCCCATACCTTGGGCATCTGTCCTCCCCTTTCGGCAAATTTTCCGACATCTGCCGGATGATCAAGATCGAGCACTCGATCTTTGCCCTGCCGTACGCCTGGGCCGGAGCCTTTCTGGCCGCGCGGGGGCTGCCCCCGACCTGGAGCCTGGTGTTTCTGACCATCGCCATGGTGGCGGCCCGCTCATTTGCCATGGCGTTCAACCGCCTTGTGGACCTGCCCTTTGACAGCGACAATCCGCGCACCCAGAACCGCCCCCTTGTTACCGGAGCCATCTCCACCAGACAGACATGGGCGTTCTGCGGGCTTATGGCCGTCATTTTTATCGCCGCCTGCGCGTGTCTCAATCAGGTTTGCCTGTGGCTTTCCATTCCGGCGCTGGTTTTTTCTGCAATCTACAGTGTGCTCAAGCGCTTCACCCCCCTGTGCCACTTCTGGCTCGGGGCCACGCTCGGCCTTGCCCCGCTGGCCGGATGGCTTTCGGTAGCCCCCGCCAGCCTCGGCATGGCCCCGGTGCTGCTGTTTTTTGCCGTGACCTTCTGGGTGGCCGCCTTTGACGTCTATTATGCCTTTCAGGATGTGGACTTTGACGAAGCTTTCGGCCTGCACTCCATACCAGCCACCTTTGGCGCGGAAACCGCGCTTGTTCTGGCGGCCTTTTCGCATGCCATGACGTCCATCTTTCTTCTGCTGACAGGCTTTGCGGCCGGTCTGAGCTGGCCCTGGTACGTGGTCTGGCTGGGTATTACCATCATGCTTTTTGTGGAACACAGGCTCATGCGCCCGCAAGATCTGCGCCATGTAAACACGGCTTTCTTTACCCTCAACGGCATCATATCTCCCGTGGTGCTGGCCGGGGTAATTCTTGGCATCTATTTCTAAAAAAACACCTTTGCTCCAGGATTTTTCATGCCTCGTAAAAAACAGTATCAATGGCACGCTCATGACGACGGGCAGGAACAGGATTTCGATCAGCCCAGCCGTTCGGCCAAAAAACGCGAAAGCCACGCCCTTCAGGCTCTGGGCGAAGAGCTCGCCCGCCTTGGCGCGCAGGAAGTGCAAAGCCTGAACCTGCCCCACGATCTTGCGGAAGCTCTGGGCCTGTACGCCCGCATACGCAACCATGAGGGACGCCGCCGCCAGATGCAGTTCATCGGCCGTCTCATACGCGAAATGGATGACGTGGAACCCCTGCGCGCCGCTCTGGAACGCCGCAAGGCCGGTTCCGTGGCCGCCACCGCTGCCCTGCACCGGGCGGAACAGTGGCGCGATCGCCTGCTTTCCGCTCCGGTGGAAGAGCTTGACCAGCTGCTGGATGCCCTGCCCCGCCCCCAGGCTGAAAATCCGGAAAAAGCCCAGGACACACAGCCCGCCGCCGCAGAACAGGACCAGCGCAAGGGCCGGGCAGTCACAGGCGAGGACTTGCGCGATCTGGTGCTCAAGGCCCGCAAGGAAATGGCCGATGGCAGCGCCCCCCATGCCCGACGGGCGGTTTTTCGCGCCGTACACAGGCTGCTCACGGAATCCGGCACGGGCGATAATGCCCACTCTGCATAAAAATGCAAAAACCCTGCATAAAATGCTTGACCATAGCCCCAGTATAAGCTAAAAGCATTTTTCGTTACAACGCCCTTGTAGCTCAGTCGGTAGAGTGCATCCTTGGTAAGGATGAGGTCAGCAGTTCAATCCTGCTCAAGGGCTCCAC
>CAJMLK010000037.1 GCA_905214305.1 uncultured bacterium | reverse complement strand
TAGAAGACGCCAATACCCAAGGACTGGGTGTTGCACTTTGAACTTGAAACCGCGAGGTATTTTCAGTGGTCGTGTTTTTGTAGTTGGGAAAGATATTTTCGCCGTCGACAAGCAGGTCGTCAGCGGCCAGAAAGGCGAGGTTGCGTTCAGCCTCGTTGATGAAACCTTCCACATAGCTGCCCATAAGCTGCAGCTGTTCTCTGGAGGCCATCAGATATGACTCTTCGGCCGTATTGCGCATTTTGCTTGTTACATAGGGTATGGTGCCACCGGCCATGACGGCTATGGTCAGAAAAAAACCCAGTATTACCCGTGCTTTGATGGTCATATGCAGTTCCTCCTCTGCCTGTATTTCCAGCAGGCAGGCTGGCAGCTTCCCGTGTTGGAGCAGTTAGCCAATGAGCTGGGGCAACTTGCTCTGCAAGGATTTTCAGGAACATCCTTGCCACGGAATGCGGGCAGGCGGGCTTTTGCCTGCCGCAGGCGAGCATTTCAGGTGTCAAATGCCCTTGCGTGTGCCTCCGTTTTTCATCTGCGCTCTATTTCTGAAATCGCCCGTACAGGCGATTTCTTAAGATGACACATTGGAAAAAGAATTTAAACATGTTTTTATATTTTAAAATAGATGGCTGCATATAGCGCCGGAATTTGCTGCTGCACCCCGGCCACACGCACTCCATTCATGCGGATGAAAGAATCAATCAACTAATATTGTTGAACAACACTGGGCATACCCCTGTCAGAATCCCTCGGGACGCGTCTGTTTTTAACTCACGACAAGACGGGCAAGGCAGCACGGCCGGTCGCCGGACGGTGCGTTTCTCGGTTTAGGCAAAGAAAAAAGACGGTTGACCTGACATAAAGAGCACTGTACCTAATTTATAGTAATTCCTTTTAACTGTTAACGCTACTGCCCGCCATAACGTATGGAGTCCGCATGACAACCCCCACTCTTCGCCGCGACCTCGTGGTCCGGGGCGTACTTTACATGCTGGCCATGGGCATTCCCATCACCGTCAGCCTGATGTGCAAAGAGCCGGAAGTGCTGGTGCTGGGCGCGTTCGGGGCCTTGTTTGCCCTTTTCATCGCTCCGCGCTACAGGCCGCTGCCGCGCGTTCTCTGCATCGGAACCGGGGGGCTGCTCGTTTGTGCGGCAGCAACGGTGGGCGTGTTTACTCAGGGCAATAACAATCTGGCACTGATACCGTTGGTAATGTTCAGCTGGCTGGCGGCCCTGCCCCGGCCAGATCAGGCGTATCTCAGTCTTGTTTTTAAGAATATGGGAGCCGCAGCCCTGCTGACCCATTTCGGCATGGTCAGTTCCATAAGCGCGGCCGTCATCTTTATGATCGGCCTTGCGCTGGGGGCAATGCTCAGCGTGGCCGGAACACGATTCGGCAGCGGGCAGGGCAGCGGCGCAAGCCCTTTTGAAGAGTTTGAGGCCTTCAAGCACGGGGCTGTCAACAATCCACTTTTCGGCATGGCCGTTCCCACCACAGTCCTGCTGTGTACGCTGGCCGCGCGCGGTCTGTACTTCAGCCATCCGGCCTGGGTGGGGCTGACCGTTCTTTTTGTCATGCACAGCGATGGAGCCACCGAACTGCGCCGCATACGCGACCGGGCGATGGGAACTGTGGTGGGCGTCATTATTGCCGCGCCACTTGTATTCTATATTTCCAATCCGGTTCCACTTGCCGCCTGCGTGCTCCTTGCCGCCCTTTTTATCCCTTACGCGCAAGGCGGGCACTACATGCTCTTCAGTTTTATCATCACCCTCATTGTGCTGTTGCTGCTCGACATGGCAACACTGCACATGGGCGGCGACGTGCCCCTGCTGAGCTGGCGGCTGCTTGACACCATTCTGGCCTGCGGGGGAGTTCTTGTTTCCAATCTCATACTCAGATTTATAGATTCCCGCACAAACAGAAATAAAAAACTTAATAACACCGTATAAATACGCTTTGGCCGTATCTTGGCAGGCAGACGTATCCGTACAGGATTGTTAAAAAACGGCATATAAACTAAAAATTTATAAAAACATTGCCCTCAACATTCAAGACTGATACGTTGTTCATACGCATTGTCGCTGACAGGCCTGCCGCCCCGGCAGCCCGACGGCATTTCAAACAGAAACCGGCTCCCGCATCAGCGGAAGGGGCCGGGGCCGCCGCACGGCACTCCCGCACGGGAAGCCATGCCGACCAACGAGGTACTCCATGTCGGAAGAAACAGACTTTACGAAAACCCTGCAGCGCCTTATGCAGGCCATGAACGCTTCCAATGATGCGGAACTGGCCCGTGCCCTGGGCATTACCCCCCAATCCATCAGCGGCGCGCGCAAGCGCGGTGAAGTGCCGCCCGCCTGGATACAGGCATGCGCCGCCACAACCGGGGTGAATGCCCACTGGCTGTTTTTCGGCAGCGGGCCCATGCGGCTTCCTGAAGCTGCGGAAGGCGAACTGCCGTCCATGCACGGCGACGGCATGGCAGACCTCATACATGTTCCTCTGGCTGAAGCCAGACTTTCTGCAGGTACAGGCAGCCTTGAAGTAAGTGAACGCAGTGAAGACAGCTATGCCTTCAGGGGCGATTTTCTGCGCCGCAAGGGCAACCCCCGGCGCATGGTGCTCATGCGCGTGTCGGGCGACAGCATGGTTCCTGAAATATTCGATAATGACCTTGTACTGCTGGACAGGGGCCAGACGGAAATCAGCCCCGGCCGCCTTTATGCCGTGGGTTTTGAAGACGCCATCTATATAAAGCGTATTGACAAGGTTCCCGGCAAGATCATCCTCCACAGCGTCAATCCGGCCTATCCACCCGTAAGTCTGGACCTGCGCGGCGATCTTGCCGACCAGTTCAGGGTTATCGGCCGTGTGCTGTGGTCCGGGCGTGAATACCGGTAGGGAACATGGCTGGCGCAGTGGCATCGGGCAAATGCTGCGATTCGCCTGCGCAAAAATAAAATGCTCCAGATGACGAAAATGCCGCCGCAGGCGCGCCTCGACCTATTGCGCCTCCCTGGGGCTGCGCGTACACTGCGCGCAATATGGTCTTTTCCAGTAAGGAGTACGGGATGTTGCAAGGTCGTTTGAATCTTTTTGGCGTCATGCTGCCCATCATGGCCATTCTGACTCTGCTGTTTTTTTCTTCCAGCGTTTTCAGCGCGGAAAAACCCGCAGAAAAACAGTCTATTCCGGCCAGCGGCCAAACCAGCGGCCAGACCAGCGGCAGCCATGATCAGACAGGCCGCACCGATAGCCAGGAAAAAGATCAGGACGATGAAACCTCGCCCTCAGTCGACGCCCTTTTCAGTCAGGGCTACCAGACGTGCATGGACAGTGCCGCTGGCGTGACCACTGACATGCAGGATTGCATCAGTGCGGAACTGGAACGGCTCGAAAAGATTGTCGCCGTACGGCAGATCGCCCTGCCCCCTGTGCTTGGTGAAGAAAGAAGCAAATCACTGCGCGAAACCCTCGCGGCATGGGACGTCATGCGCAAAAGCGGCTCTGCGACCATGTATGATCCTGACGGGGGCACACTGTCGCCGCTCATGGCTTCCCTGTGGTATCTGGAGCAAACCGCGCGCATGGCGCAATGGATGAACGCGCTGGGGGAAAACCCCGAATAGACGGAAGATTTTTTTGACACCATGCGCGCCTGAAGCACGCTCATGGTCTTTGTCTGCGCCATCAGCCAGAGCAGTCTGCTGCACTGCACTGCGCTGTTTTGTTCTGCGCTGTTCTGTTCCGACAGCTGTGTGAGCAGTCGCCCCGTTGCCACTGCATCCGGGGGCGGCCTAAAGGCCGCCGCCCGGAGAGCGGTCACCCGCAGCCTGACCGGAGGCCGCGGGCGCTTGTGCCAGGGGAAGGCTCAGGCAGAATACTGCCCCGCCTTGCTGGCTGTTGGCGGCGGAGAGTTCGCCGCCACGCGCGTGCGCCAGCGAACGGGCAACGGCAAGGCCGAGGCCCGCATAGCGGCCCATGTGGGAGTGTACGGCAGTTCCGGGGCGCATGGCACTGCCGCTGTTGGGGCTGTCATGGTATTGGTCATGACCGCCGCATCCGCCTTGAAGGGCACGCGAACTGAAAAAAGGCTCAAAAATATGGGGCAGAATCTCCGGTGCAATGCCGGGGCCGCTGTCAGTCACAAGCAGATCGTACCATTTTCTTCCCTGTCCGTCACGCCGCAGCCGGGCCGACACCTGCACCAATCCCCCCTGCGGCATGACATCCAGAGCATTTTCAAGCAGAT
Source organism: uncultured bacterium (assembly GCA_905214305.1). Lineage (GTDB taxonomy): Bacteria > Desulfobacterota > Desulfovibrionia > Desulfovibrionales > Desulfovibrionaceae > Desulfovibrio. The sequence goes on along the minus strand of CAJMLK010000037.1, from coordinate 20,931 downwards.
GCAAAAATATCTGCCGTAACTCAGGGGCTGACCCCCACGGGCACGGCACACCGGTGTCCGCATCTTCAGCCGTTGCCTCCACCGCTTTTTCAGCGCCGGCTTGCTGCGCAACAGCATCTGAACCCGAAAACTCATGCACGCCGGACAGGTCCACCTGACAGCGCAGACCTGTCGCCTCAATCCTGTGACGCAGCAGATCCAGACTTTCTTCCACAATCACCGCCACATCCAGCGGCCCGGTGCGCGCGTCCAGCCCATGCCCCACCATGAGCAGCTTGCGCGTTATTTCCCGTACGCGCAGGCTCTGGGCCCGGATGGTGTTGACGGCCGCGCGCATTTCGTCCACATCCGTCAGGGCCTGTGCTTCCGGTTCATCCAGACAGTCACGGATAAGCCCGGCGGCCTGCATCATGATGTTAAGGGGATTGTTCACCTCATGGGCCACCCCTTCGGCAACCCGTCCCAGGCTGCGCCAGCGTGCGGCTTCGGCAAGGCGTGCGGCCTCCTGCCGGGCTGCCGCCCGCTCCTGCGCCTTGCGGCATTCTTCAAGAACCTGTTCAATATTCACAGGCTTGGAAAGCCAGTTCATTGCCCCACGGCGCATGGCCTGCACAGCCTTGCCCATATCCGCAGTGCCGGAAAGCATGACCACATCCGTCTGTGCATGCCGCTCGCGCAAGAGCTTGAGCAGGGCAACGCCGTCCATGCCCGGCAGGCCCACATCAAGAAACACCAGCTCCGCGGGCCAGATCTGCAGGACAGACAAAGCCTCGCGCGCGTCGCCGGCAATGCGCGCATCCATGCCGCGCAGGCTCAGGCGCTGGGCCAGTGACCCGGCAAAGGCAGACTCGTCATCCACAACAAGCACGCGCACGGCGTTCCCCTTTCTGCATTGCAGCCCGCTGGATGGTGTCCGGAGCATTTACCACCTGAAATACTCGCGCATGGCAGGCAAAAGCCTGCCTGCTCACATTTCGTGGCAAGGATGTTCCTGAAAATCCCTGCAGAGCAGTCAGCTCATTTTATTGGCAAGCTGCTCTATTTTTCGTGCCCCTGCAAAACATCCTTTTCTTTCATCACGTCGCGCGCAGACTCAAAGTCGCCGCCTTCCGCCAGAGATACGGCCACCATGGCGTTTTCCAGCTTGTCACGATAGGCCATGCGGATGCTGCCGAGCAGTTCATCAATATCCATAGGCTTGCGCAGAAAATTGTACGCACCCATGCGATAGGCGGTCTGCTCCTCGGCATCCCCCCCGTGCCCGGTAAGAATGATGACCTGCACCAGAGGATTGCTCTTCTTTACGTTACGCAACACTTCAAAGCCGTCCATGCCCGGCATGCGCAGGTCAAGCACGATAACGTCCGTGGGCTGTTCCACAGCTTTGAGGGCCTCGGGGCCGTCATAGGCCACACGCGCGGCAAAACCGCGCATGGCCAGACGCTCGGCCAGGGTGTCCACAAACTGCCTTTCGTCATCCACCAGCAGAATTTTGATATCTTCCTTGGTCATGAAAAACTCCTTGCATGTCCGGCCTGCGGCCGGAGCCGGTTATACCGCATCTGAATCGCAGGCGGAAAGTGAAAGGAAAAAGCGCGGTTCCGCTTCGCGCCAGGGCATAAGCGCGGCCCGCCAGCCGGGGCGCATGCCGCTGAGCATGGGGCTGCCCGTCATGGCCGCCAGAGCCAGTTCCCTGTTGCTCCCTTCCGACACTTCCACCACAATGCCTTCTTCTTTCCCGCGCCGTCCGGCAGTGAGGCGCAGATGTATCTGGCCGCCCACCGAAGCGCAGAGATCAAAAATTTCAAGCAGGGCGCGCAGCACATCCATCGGCGGCACTGACGCCCAGACCGGCTCGGCGCTCTCGACGCTTGCAAGGCGTATCTGGGCCGCGCGGGCCTGACGCGCCGCCAGCAGGCAAAAACTGCGGCACACCCTGACCAGATCGCACGGCCCGGCATGCTCACCGCTTTCAGCACCGCCCGACTGGGCCAGATAATCCATAGCCTCCGCCAGAGCAGCACCCTGCCCCACAGAACGCTGCACCTCGGCCAGCGCGGCCTCAAGACGCTGCGGCCCCGCCGCAGGCCCGCCGCCGCTTTTCGCGGAAGATGCAAGGGCGGCCAGATCCTGCGCAAGCCCCGCGGATTCACGGATCACGGCCAGCACATTGCGCATATCATGCACTGCCGAGGCCAGCAGGCGGGCCGTACACTGACTGACGTTCATGACACGTCTCCCCCGCCGGAGGCTGCTTCGCGCCCATCGCGGCAGGCAGATTCCAGCGTTTCAAGAAAAGTATTGAAGCTGAGCGGCTTTGTCAGGCAGGCGTAGGCCTGACTGACGGGCGAAACCCCCGTTTCGTCCACGGCCGCATGGCCGGTGAGCAGCAGCACGGGCAGAGCGGGCTGTACATTCTTGAGGCGGCGCAGCACCTCGTCGCCGGGCAGGCCGGGCATGAGAAGGTCGAGCACCACCACGTCGGGCATTTCCTCTACAGCGGCCCGCAGGGCCGCCAGACCGTCATAGACCACACGCACGCTGTACCCGCGCAACTCGAGCCTTTCGGCCAGAGTTTCCACAAAGTCCCTTTCGTCATCAGCCAGCAGTATGCGCAAAGCCATTGCTATACCTCCGCAGAGCCGTCAGGCGGGATCAGGGGCAGGATGATGCGCACGACACTGCCGCGCCCCTCTTCGCTTTCCACACGGATATCGCCGCCAAGCCTGCGCACGATGCCGTAGGTGATAAACATGCCAAGCCCTGTTCCCTTGTTTTTCTTGGTGGAATAAAACGGCTCGAAAATGTGGCGCAGCACCTCTTGAGGCATGCCCTTGCCGTTATCGCACACGGTCACCTCAAGCGCGCACGCCCCCGATGGCACGCAACGCACTTTTACAAAACGCCCCTGAGCATCGGCAACGCCCGCCTGCCCGCTTCCGGTCACGGCATCCAGAGCATTGCCCACGATGTTCAGAAAAACCTGCTGCAACTGGCCCCTGTCTGAAACGATCTCGGGCAGGCCCTCGGCCAGGTCCATTTCCAGCGTTACGCCCCTGTTTTTGGCCTCGCGCTCAAGAAATGACAGGGTTTCGGTAATGACTTCCTCAATATGCAGGCTCTGGCGGTTGGCCTCCATCCGGCGGGCAAAGCCCAGCAGGCGGTGCGTGATGCCGCGCGCCCTTTCCACGGTGCTTTCTATGCCTTCAAGCAGACCGTTCAGCCGTTCGCTGTCCCTGCTTTCGCCACAAACCTTGCCCATGCTCAGCAGGTCGCGGGCAAGGCCCGCCTTTTCATAAATGACGGCCAGAGGATTGTTGACCTCATGGGCCACGCCCGCCGCCAGCCGCCCGATGGACGAAAGCTTCTGGTTGTGTTCCATCTGGGCAAAAACTGCCACCCGGCGCTCATCGCTGGCCTGAAGCCTGTTGACAAGCTGCTTCATGAGCAGGTGCGACACCAGAACAATAAGCGCTATGCCGCCGCACAAGACGAGCAGCAGTTCGGTGCGCAGGGCCGTCCAGGGACGAAACGCCTCGGCCTCGGGCTTGACGGCCAGCAGGATAAAATCTGTCCCGGCCAGCGCGCAGGAAGCCACCATGAGCTTGCGGCCCGAAGGCTCCACAACGCTGCGCACCAGCGTTTCAGCCGTGGCTGGCGGCAGCGGCAGCGGACAGGGGTCCAGCGCCTTGCCGTACAGGTGCGAATCTGTTTGCAGAACCCCTGCCCTGTCCACCAGAAAAACATCGGTTTCCTGCTCCGGTCCCACTGAAGACAGCACCTGCTGCAGGCGCAGGGTGTCCACGGCCACGCGCAACGTCCACGAAAGTCCGCTTTCCTCCATCCTGTGAACGGCTATGACCATATGGGGGTAGCCGCGATAGCCAAGAAACACGTTGCTCATGTACCGGCTCTTGATTTCCGTCTCGCGCAGCCAGGGCTTGCCCGCATAGTCCGCGCCCCTGAGCTTGTACGGCCCCACATAGGAAATCTGCAGGCCCTCGGCATTGACCAGCCCCATGTCCACAAAACCCTGAAACTCGCTGCGCAGCGACAAAAAAACGCGGTTCAGCGTACGTTCGTCGGCCAGGTCTTTATAGGAATAGGCATGGGCGATAAAGCTTACCGTGGACTCTCTTTCGCCAAGATACAGTTCAAGCGCCGCCTGTGACTTGCGGGCCAGCGCGTAGAGGGGACTTTCCATCTCCCGCTCAAGTGTGCGCGTATACTGCATGTGGCTGATACCCGACAGCAGAAGCAGTGGCGTAACCGACACGGCCACCATAAGTATGGTCATGAGCCGCCGCAGAGAGCGATACCGGGCCGGTGACACGGCCTCGGGCACTTCCAGCAGATGGGCAAAGGCGTTTTTTATGGCGGCGAACATGCTTCCTCCGGGCTTGCGCGCTGGACGCAGGCTTCAAACGTGCTTTCTCACGGTGCGGGCCTGAAAATGCAGGGGCAGGCATAAAAGCATGCCCGGCATACATGGCTGTCGGCTGCTTCGGCAAATTTCCGGCCCGTCGTCCCCCTGCCCTCCGGCACGCTGCCACAAAACCGGCAGCAACCCGCTGACCGCCCACCTGAGACCTGCCCGACTGACTAACTGGACGGCTGGACAACTGCCCGGCTGCCCCACGGACTAACTGGGGACTAACTGGACAGATGGCCTGTTGCCCGACTGGACAGCTGCACGGGGGGGCAAGAAGCGCCCGTGACGCCACGTTCTAAAGCATTTGACACCTGAAATGCTCATCCACTACAGGCAAAAGCCCGCCGGCCTGCATTTCGTGGCAAGGATATTCCTGAAAATCCTTGCAGAGCAGAACTCATTTCATGCGTAAACCGCCCTAATGCGCTCCGGCCACCAGCACGCCGGAAGCCGCAAGACTCAGCACCAGCACCTCGGCAATGGCGATACACATCATAAGCCACTGCCTGCTTCGGGCCAGCGTCCAGGCAAGCTGCACAAAACAGAAGATCGTCAGGGCCGCGAGAAAGGCTATGCCCAAAAAATTGCATATGTCGCCCTTGCCCACCAGAGCAAGCCAGCCCCATCCCTGAGGAATATTGCCCGCCGCACGGTAGTCCGCAGCGCTGTGAACCCACAGGCGCGGCAGCTCGTCCAGAGCTATCTGCGGCTCAAGCACCCCGAAAACGTAGAGCGCGTAGGTCACAAGCATCATGACAAAGCCTATGAGCGAGCCGTAAAACAGCGTGTCGGCATAGCGCAGCTGCGCCGGAGAAGCCTTGATATCATTCTTAACATCCACAGTATTCATACTATCCTCCCAAAAAGTCCAGTCCGGTCAGAAAATTTACCAGCCAAGTCCCTTCATGAGGGCTTTGGCGCCGGAAAAAAGGAGCACAAAAATCACCATATAGCGGATGAACTTGGGTTTAGCCACGGCAAGCAGACGAACGCCCACCACAGAGCCGAGCATGAGTCCCACAATGGACGGAATAGCCATAAGGGGAATGACGCAGCCCTGATTGAGATAGACCCAGGCCGCGGAAGTATCTGTGATGGAAAGAAGAAACTTGGATGTGCCCACGCTCACCTTGAGGGGCGCGCCCATAAGCAGATTGAGCACGGGCACGTTGGCCCACCCGGCTCCAAGACCGAACATGCCCGCCATGATGCCGATAACAATGAACAGCAGCAGCCCGGCAACCGTGCGATGTGTTTTCCACGTCACCACTTCGCCTGTGCTCGGCTCAAGAAAGACGCCGTCCATGCCAAGGGCCAGACCCACGGCATCCTGTTTTGTCACCACGGGACGTACGGAGTTTTTGGACAGCAGCAGCAGAACGGCAATGGCAAGAATGGTTCCGCCAAGACAGGTCTGGATGATGTGGGTGGGCAAGGCCAGCCCCAGCATGGCCCCCACAATGGCACATGCCGAAGCAATGAGTGCCACGGGCAGGGCCAGACGCAGATTGGCGAAATTGCGGCGCAGCAGACCCGGCCCTGCGGCCAGCGCACCTGCCAGTGCCACCAGCAGGCCAGCACCACGCACGAAATCCAGATGGAAGGGAAAAAATCCGCTGACCAGCGGCACAAAAAGCACGCCGCCGCCCACACCGGCCATAACGGCGATTATGCCGAGGATAAAACAGAAAAACAGCAGGGCAAGAGGCCAGAACCACCAGGGGTGGCTGTCCACAAGGGCGGCGTCCGCCTGAGCGTCTGCCTGTCGCTGCGTCTGGGCAAGCAGGGGATCGGCCGTCTGATCGGAAGCCCTGGCGGGCATCAGCCCAGGTTCCTGCGCGGAGGCCTGCACAGCTTCCTGCGAGAGCGAGGGCGAGAGCGAGGGCGCAATCTGCACATCAGCAGCCGCAGCCTGATCCTGATTTGCGTCACCGGCGACATTCTGGGCCAGAACCGTCAGCGGCGCGGCCAAACACAGCAAAAGCATGGCGGGCAACAACAGAAGCCTTGCCATGTGGCTTTTTGCAACCATTGAGGAATATTCACGAAAAACACAGGCCATCGTCTCCCCCTTGCGCCGCTGACCGGCGCATTTGTTTTTGCGGTCAGGGCAAGACTAAAATCCAGCCCCGGAGCGCACCATCGGGAGAATCCTGATTTGTGAAAAAATACCTAAGGGTTTTCCCCAGGCGGGCCAGGAAGCCGCGTTGACCGGGAATTTTCCGGCACGATGCCGCAATGATGCCCAAACGATGCATAAATGACAGAAAATCGGGAGGATATGCTGCGGGCGCGGGATAAGGGCACAAAATAAGGGCACAAAAAAAGACGCTGACGCGCCTGCCGAAAAAGAAAAAAAACAGATGCCCGAGACGTAAAAAATCAGATTTTGACCAGCCCGTGACGGATGGCGATCTTGACCAGATCGCCCACAGACCCGGCCTGAAGCTTGGTGAGCAGATTATACTTGTGGGTTTCTACGGTTTTGGGGCTGATGTGCAGGTCGCCTGCAATGGCCTTGACGCTATGCCCGTCGGCCAGCAGACGGAAGATTTCCTTTTCCCGCGGCGACAGCGCGGAAAGATCACCGCAGCCGTCACGGCCGGATTCGTCCGCAGCCTGACGCCGTTCACGCAAAAGGGCCGCCAGCCGACCGCCCGGATCGGAAAAACTTAAGAAAATCTCGCCCCGGCGCACGCTTTCAATGGCGCGCAGCAAGACGCCCGGCGGCTCGGACTTGCGCACATGCCCCATGATACCAAGATCGATAAGTTCGGGCAGCCAGCGCTGGTCCTCATGTCCGGTATAGACAAGGATGCGCGTGGCCGGGCGCACCTCAAGCACGGCTCGGGCGGTTTCCACCCCGTTCATGCCGGGCATGCCGAGGTCAAGAACCATGACGTGCGGGGCCAGCGAGGCGGCCAGAGCCACAGCCTCGCCGCCACCAAGGGCCATGCCCACTACCCGCAGATGCGCATAGGGGGCCAGCAGGCTGCGCACACCTTCCATAAGCAGCTTGTGGTCGTCAACCAGCAGGATGCGGCAGATTTCCATACGCCTGTCCAATCATCCTTTGTTCAGAACGGTGACAGGGGGGCCGTGCGGGCGGCCGTTCCCCGGCGGGCGGACAGGCTGCGCGGCTACAGCAGAAAAAGCGAAGCCAGCCCGAGAAAAATGAAAAAGCCCGCGCCATCCGTAATGGTGGTGAGAAATATGCTGGAAGCGTGCGCGGGGTCACGCCCCAACGCACGGAAAATAAGCGGTATGGAGCCGCCGGAAATGGCCCCGAGCAGCATGTCGCACATGAGCGCCCCGCCCATGACTGCCCCGATGGCCGCAACCCCCGTAAACCACCACACGCCGAAAAAGGCCGTAAAAGCCATCACTATGCCGGTCACAAGGCCGATCTTGCCCTCGCGCACCACGGCCATCCATGCTTTTTTCTGGTCAAAGCGGTCTGTAGCCAGCTGCCGGATCATAACGGCAAGGGCCTGCTGGCCCGTATTGCCCGCCTGATTGGCAACCATGGGCATGAGCACGGCAAGCACGGCCATTTCGGCAATGCTGCCTTCAAACATGTAAACCACCGACGCCGAAAGCGCCGAATTGAACATGTTTACAAAAAGCCAGGGCAGGCGCTTGCGCACACTCTCGCGCCAGGGCGTGTCCACGCTTTCTTCCGGGTCAGCACCCACCATGCCCAGCATGTCGGCGCTGGCCTCTTCATGCATGATATCCATGATATCGTCATAGGTAATGACGCCCATGATGTGGCCTTCGTTGTCCACAACAGGCATGGCCATGAAATTGTAGTGCGAAAGCAGGCTGGCAACCTCGCGCCTGTCCGTATCATAGGTAACGCTGATGACGCTCTGCCCGCCCACGGCATCGCCCACAATGGTTCCGGGACGGGCCAGCATGAGGTCGCGCAGGGAAAGCACACCCACAAGCACGTCGTGCGGGTCTACCACATAGCCGTAATAGGGACTTTCCTTTTCGGCCATTTCAGAACGGATATGGGCAATGGCCTCATCCACTGTCTGGGTGCACTCCAGCAGGATGAGCTCGGTATTCATGGCCCCGCCCGCGGAGTCCGGATCAAAATTGAGCAGATTGCGCAATTCTTCGGAATCTTCGCGGGTCAGTTTTTCCAGCAGGGCGTCGCGGTGGTCCTCTTCCAGCTCGTCCAGCACGTCGGCGGCGTCGTCCGGGGACATTTCTGCGATAATCTGGGCGGCTACGTCCGTATCCAGATTTTCCAGCACGTCCACGGCCACGTTGCCGTCCAGCTCAGCCAGTGCTTCGGCCGCGTCCTCTTTGGACATGCGGGCAAGCGTGCTGACCTGCTTTTCAAGACTCAGGTTCTCCAGATGGTCGGCCATGTCGGCCGGGTGGATGAATTCCTGATCCAGAAATTCCGGCCCGTATTCTTCATCAGCGGAGGGCGCGTTGTCGTGCATGTCCGATGATTGGGTCCGGTCATCGCCGTCATGCGGGGCACAGGCAGAAACCGCAGAAAAAGGCGCATCTTGCGGAGCGCCCGCAGCCGCATGGTCTTCGGAACCCGCGCCGTCAGCAGCGGCAGGACTGTGGCCGGATGCGCGCGCCGCATCGGCATGGGAACACGCGCAGGCCGTGCCGTGCGAAGAGGAATCGGCCGTTGCGCCGCATTCCGGTTCTTGCGTCAACGGCACGATGGTACGGGCGTCCTCCCGCTCCGTGACCTCAACAGGCCGCATGTCATGTTCTTTTTTACGATAATCTGCCATAGCGCGCCTTTAGCCCAAAATACTTCCCGAAGGAGCAAAAAAGCCGTGAAAAGCGCCTCCCATGCGGCAAGGCGCATATGTGAAAATGCTCTCGAGGTTCACGCAGCTTGACGCGACGCACTGGGCATTCTATCTATTCCAATCACCCGCCCAACGGCGCAGGACGCCGCATGGGTCAATATGCCGCGCGTGGCATTCTGACCGGGGCGGCACCCTCTCACTTAGCATGCGAAAGAAATGGGAACAAGCGCAATGTATACGCCCTGGGCCGCTTTTTTTTCTCCCGAAGGACGGCGGCTTCTACAAAAATCCATAGATCTCGCCCTGGAAGAAGACGGGCCGGAACTGACCGCCACGGGTCTTTTCTCGCCTGACGCGCAGATGAATGCGGTCATACGTGCCAAAGAGGATACTCTGGTGGTGGGCCTGCCCATTATCGGCCCGGTATTCCGCAGCATGGGCGCGCCTTTCAGGTGGCAGGCACTGGTGCGCGAAACGGACCGCGTGCCCGCCATGACAGAGGTGGCCCGCATCACCGCCCCGGCGGTGAGCATGCTCAAGGCCGAGCGCGTCATTCTGAACTTCATAACCCATCTTTCGGGTATCGCCAACCTCACGGCCAGCTACGTGCGGGAACTTGAGGGAACCGGCGTGCGCCTGCTCGACACGCGCAAGACCACTCCCGGTCTGCGCTGGCCGGAAAAATACGCCGTGCAGGCGGGCGGCGCATCCAACCACCGCAAAAATCTCACTGAAATGCTCATGCTCAAGGACAACCACATTGATGCCGCCGGCTCCATTGCCTCGGCCGTGGCTGCCCTGCGCAAACGCTATGCCCCCTGCCCCCCCATCGAGGTAGAGTGCCGCACCCTCGCCCACGTACGCGAAGCCATTGCCGCACGCGCCGACCGGATCATGATGGACAATATGGGTGGCGCGCTGCTGAGCGAGGCGCTGGCGCTGGTTCCTCCGGATATTGAAACCGAGGTCAGCGGCGGCGTGCGGCTGGAAAATCTGCGCGAACTGGCCCTTACGGCTCCCCGCAGGCCGGACTTCATCTCCGTGGGACGGCTTACCCATTCCGCCGTGGCGGCGGACTTCAGCATGACCCTGCTGTCGGCCTGATGCCGCGCGGGTCTGCCACTTTCAGCACAGGGACAAGACAATGCAAGACATCAGTGCCGGTATTCAGGCTATCAAGCGCCAGCTTGGCGACAGGCTCTGCATCATGGGGCACCACTACCAGAACGACGCCGTGGTGCAGCACTGCGACATCACGGGCGACTCGCTGGAGCTGGCCCGCCGCGTGCCCCAGGTCAACGCTGAACACATCGTTTTCTGCGGTGTCTATTTTATGGGCGAATCCGCCGCCTTGCTGGCAAAGCCGGGTCAGGCTGTCTATCTGCCAAGCATGGACGCGGACTGTCTCATGTCGCGCATGACCCCCGCCCCGCTGGCCCGCAAGGTGCTGGAACAGCTTTACGCCCTGGGCCGCAAGGTTATTCCTCTGGCCTACGTCAACACCGACCTGGCCCTCAAGGCCGTGGTGGGCGAATACGGCGGGGCCGTATGCACGTCCGCCAATGCGGGCATCATGCTGCAATGGGCCATGAAGCAGGGTGACGGCGTGCTGTTTTTGCCCGACATGCATCTGGGCAACAATACGGCAACGGCCCTTGGCATCGCTCCGCACGAAAGACATGTGCTGCGCATAGGATCAAAGGGGCTGGTGGAACCGGAAACTCAGGCACTGGACAGAAAACTGCTGCTCTGGCCCGGCTGCTGCGCCATCCACGCCCGCTTTGACCCTGACGATGTGCGTGAAATGCGCGCCGCGCACCCGGGCTGCCGCGTCATTGCCCACCCCGAGTGCCGCGAAGACGTCATTGCCGTCTGCGACGGGGCAGGCTCCACATCCTACCTTATCAAAGACGCGGCCCGCGTGGCCGCGGAAGCTCCGGGTTCCACCCTTATCGTGGGAACCGAGAACAATCTTGTCCACCGCCTTGCAGCCCGCCATGCGGGCCAGTGCCGCATCATCCCTCTGGGGCACGCCATTTGCGGCAACATGGCCAAAGTGACGGAAAAAAAGCTCTGGACTGTTCTTGATGCAATTTGCGCTCAAAAAGCCACCCCTCTGGCGATCGAGGAGGAACTCTGCCCCCCCGCCCGTCTCTCGCTAACCCGCATGCTTGAAGTATGCGGCCAATGAGGTTTGTGCCGTGAATGTCAGTCGCCGTCATGTGCCCGTATTAATTATTGGTTCGGGCATTGCCGGATGCACCGCCGCTCTTACGCTGGCCGATGCCGGGCATGAAGTGCTTCTTATCAACGCCGGCAGCCAGTTGCTGGACGGCAATTCCGAACTGGCTCAGGGCGGCATCATCTATCGTGCCGACCCCGCCAACAACGACGGGACGGAAACCGCCGGAGCACGAAACAGCGATGATGCCCTTGCTCTGGAAAAGGATATCCTTGTAGCCGGGCACAATTACAACTACCGCAAGGCCGTGCGCTTTCTCTGCCGACAGGGGCCTTCATGCGTTGATGACATGCTTATCAAGCGCGCCGGGGTCCCCTTTGACCGCAACGAGGACGGCAGCTTCAACCTGACCCGCGAGGGGGGGCATTCCACCCCGCGCATCCTGCATTGCCGCGATTATTCGGGCCGGGCCATCATGGAAGGGCTTACGGCCCAGATCATGACCCACCCGCGCATCACCCGGCTGCACCACCGCGCCGCCATCGACCTTCTCACAAGCCGCCACCACGCCAAAACCTCGCAATACCGCTACGAGACCAGCAACCGCTGCATGGGCGCGTATGTTCTTAACGAGGAAAGCGGCGAACCGGAAACCATCCTCGCAGACTGGACAGTGCTTGCCACAGGCGGCGTGGGGCAGGTTTTTCTGCATTCCACCAACGCTCCGGGCTGCGTGGGCACGGGCGTTTCCATGGCCTTTCGCGCCGGCGTGGACCTGGCAAACCTTGAATTCATGCAGTTTCACCCCACGGCCCTTTATGAAGAGCGCAGCAATCGCCGTTCGCTCATTACCGAGGCCATGCGCGGCGAGGGCGCGCGCCTGCTCAACCACAAGGGCCAGCCCTTCATGCAGGGCTATGATTCGCGTGGCGACCTGGCCCCGCGTGACGTGGTGGCTCAGGCCATGATGCACGAAATGCTGCATAACGGTGCTCCCTGCCTTTTCCTGGACGTAAGCGGCGTAAAGCAGGACCTGCCCACGCGCTTTCCCACGGTTTTCCAGAAATGTCTCGAAGCGGGCATCGACATCCGCCGCGAACCCATCCCCGTCGTGCCTGCTGCCCACTACTTCTGTGGCGGCGTGCTCACCGATGAACGCGGGCGTACATCCATGCGCGGCCTTTACGCCATTGGCGAATGCGCCTGCACGGGGCTGCACGGGGCCAACCGTCTGGCGAGCACATCCCTGCTTGAGGCTCTGGTCTGGGGCGTCAGCTGCGGCAAAGATCTGGGCCGCCGCCTCAAGGCTGAAAGCGGGCTGCCCAAAAGCCTCGCCGCCGCCATTCCCGACTGGCTGCACGAAGGGGACGAACGCCGCGATGACCCCGCCCTCGTAGCACAGGACTGGACAAACATTCGCAACACCATGTGGAACTATGTGGGCATTTCGCGCACAGAGGCGCGCCTGCGCCGGGCCTTTGAAGACATGCGCGACCTTGTGCGGCATATCCACGACTTTTACAAGTATACTCGCATTTCACGACGCCTGGTGGACCTTTTTCACGGTTCACAGACGGCTTACGTCATCATCCAGGCGGCCATGCGCAACCGCGCCAGCCTGGGATGCCACCACCGCGTGGACTGATGCGGCGGTCTTGCACAGGCATGCCTCATGGCAAAAAGCGCGGCCGTACGGCGTGCGCGCCATGTCAAACACATAAAGGAAATACCTGCCTATGAAAAAGTTGCTTACAACCCTGATCGTTCTGGCCGTTCTGGTCGTGGGCGGTCTGGCCGCACTGGGCTTTGGCCTGCGTTCTGTCATTCAGGAGCAGACCCTCAACGCCCTTGGCAATATGACCACAAGCCCACAGGGCATGGCCTATACGGCCTCGGCCGACCAGATACAGTTTTCGCCCCTGTCGCGCGAGGTGTCCATCCGTGGCCTGAGCCTTCAGGGCGAACGCCCGCAGGGACCGGAAACATGGCAGATCGCCGAACTTTCCTTCCGCCTTCCCCTGCGTATCCTCCTGGCCTACACCCCGCTGCGCGACACGGTGCTTGGCGGCAAGGACATGATGGACGTGGCTGAAAACGTGGTGGTGCGCAACCTTGTCATGACCGCCCCCGGCAACAGGGTCACTGTGCAGCGGGAAGAAATCGACGTTGTCCGGGCCATGCCGTTTCTGATCCGGCAGACACTGGAAAAAGGCGAACCTGTCGACATGGTGGCCGCCACCTATAACATGGGGGCGAACAATACCCAGGTTCACTTCGTCACCGTTGACGCTCCGGGTGTCAAAGGTTCCGCCCGGCTGACAGTGAAGGAATCGCGCATGCGCGGCTGGCAGGGACGCACCATTGACAGCATCACTCTTGACGGGCTGGAAATGCGTGTGGACAACACCCCGGGCATGAGCATCGGTCATGTCGTGCAGGAAGGACTGACCCTGCCCGATGAAAATCTGCTGCGCCAGGTGATGGAAGCAACCCGGCTGGTTGACCCCGAAGAGGCCCTTGCCCAGATCGTGCCGCTTATGGAAGTCATGCTCAAGTCAGAGCCGCCCCTGCTGCGCAAGGCCCATGTCACGGACATGGCCTTTACCGTTGAAACAAGCTCTGTGCAGATCAAGGAAGTGCTTTTTGAGTGGCTCTCCAACGCGCCCCTCCACACCAAAAGCAACGTCAAGGGCTTTACGGCTCCCTCCAGTCTGCTCACCGCCCTGCTGGACATGACCCTTCCCCCGCTGAACATGGATATGGCCTTTGAAACCCGCTCCAACGGAACCGTCAGCCATCAGATGGCATCGGTCAATGCCGCCGGACTGGGCGCGCTCGCCTGCGAAGTAAAGCTGACTGAAAAGCCCGGCACAAACATTATGGAAGAGCTGCTTACACAGAGCTTCAGCGACTTCAGCCTCAAGTATCAGGATGAAGGCTTTATGGCCTGGCTTGGCCTGAACATTTCCACCAGTGTGCCTCAGGCCGTGGGCGCCCTTAATGCCCTGGCATCACTGCCGGGCGTCAAGAACGACCAGAGAAACGATGCCATACGCCGTAGCCTGCAAACCTTTGCCGCCCGGCCGGGCAGCCTCGAAATACAGACCACGCCCGGGAAAACCGCCCTTGTGCTTGATCTTATTTCGCTGCTGGACAATCCCGGCATGCTGCTTACCGTTACTGCCAAGCCGGGAGATCGCGGTCTGGCCGAACAGATGGAAGCGCAGAAGCTGACGTTTGAAGCCCTGCAGGCTGTAAGCTCCGAGCAGTAAAAAATCCGTAGGCAGCAGCAGAAGCCTGACTTCTGCTGCTGCCTGCATGCCGGGCAGAAAGTCAGACACGGGCTGGCAAAAAATCGGCCACCGGCCAGCTGGAACGCACCGGATACACAGGACGCGCACAGGGCACACGGGCTTGACGCAAAAGCCCTGTGGGCGCAGACTGTTGCAGCCCCCAAGACAGCCCTGCGCCGAAAGCTGGAGCAGGTTTATTTTGAGAACATCCGTTCTCAAGCTTTTAGAGCATTTTCGCATTGGGAATATCCATTCTCAATGCTTTCAGGACGCCCGCTTCGGCGCATGGCAGCGCAAACAGATTGCGCTTACGCCCATGCGGCCAAAGCCTGACCGCGCAGCCGTCACTGGCGGCGTGAAAAACCCGAGCACAACGGGGCGCGGCGGCCAGAAGCGGAAAAAAGTTTGTAATGCCCTACCATTACATAAAAAGCATTTCCGGAACGCAAACACAAGGAAAGGAACAGCCACATGCTTAACAAGTTTCGCCTGCTCACCCCCGGCCCCACGCCTCTGCCCGAGCGCGTGCGCCTTGTTCTGGCCCGGGACATGATCCACCATCGCAAAAGCGAGTTCAAAGAGATCATGGGGCAGGTTCAACAAAGCCTGCAAACGCTTTTCGGCACTTCAGGCACAGTGCTGCCCCTCTCCTGTTCCGGCACGGGCGCCATGACGGCAGCCGTGTACAATCTCTTTGCGCCGGGGCAGAAGGTTCTGGTGGTGGACGGCGGCAAGTTCAGCCAGCGCTGGATCGAAATTGCCCTTTCGCGCGGGCTGGAAGTGCAGTCCATCTCTGTCCCGTGGGGTCAGGCCGTCAATCCCGATGATGTGGCCGCGGCCCTCAAGGCTGACCCGTCCATCGCCGGTGTGCTTATTCAGCTTTCCGAAACGTCCACCGGCGTGCTGCACCCCGTGGAGGCCGTGGCCCGCATCACCCGCGAAAGCCGGGCGCTGCTGGTGGCGGACGGCATTTCGGCAGTGGGCCTCTCGCCCTGCCCCATGGATCAATGGGGGGTGGACTGCCTGCTTACCGGCTCGCAAAAAGGCCTCATGCTGCCCCCCGGGCTGGCGCTGCTGGCGCTGTCCGAACGTGCCTGGGCCTGCGCCGAAAAACAGACGCCGGGCTGTTTTTACTTCAATCTTGTCAAGGAGCGCGACAATGTGCTCAAGGGCCAGACCAGCTTTACTTCGCCGGTGGGGCTTATCCTCGGGCTTAAGGAAAGTCTGGACATGCTGCTGGAAAACGGGCTGGAACCCGTGTATGCCAAGCAATGGGCCTTGACCATGCTGACCCGCGCCAGCCTTTCGGCCATGGGGCTTGAGCTGTTTGCCAAAAAAGATTTTGCCTGGGGCATCACCAGCGTGCTGCTGCCTGACGGCGTTGACGGCACACAGGTTTTGCGTCTGGCGCAGGAAAAGCACGGCGTGTGCATGGCCGGGGGGCAGGATCACTACAAGGGTCGCATGGCGCGCATCGGCCATATGGGCTGGGTGGACTGGGCGGATGTGGCCGCCGGTCTTTACGCGCTCAATGACAGCCTGCGGGCTGTGGGCGGCTACAGCGGCTCGCGTGACTATCTGGAGCGCGGCATGGCCGCGTATCGGGCCGCCCTTGAAGGCAAGCCCGGCGCTCCGCTGCCGCTGGTCTACAATTAGCCCTGTTCGCCTTGAAACGCTTGCCTGACGGTGAAGCACGCCCGCCCTGCGGGCGATCATGGCGCAGTTTTTTTCAGAAAACCGCACAGCGCGGCCGGCATGCTCAATGCCGACCCGCTCTGTAACCAGACATTTTTACTTTGAAATACTCTCCTGACGGCGAGGCTTCGCTGCTGTCTTCGACCGCAAAAGCCCTGAGGCAACGGCTGAAGCCATGCTTACGCCCGCCGCAGATGCCGGTGCATCCTGTCCGCGCTGCCGGACGCCTGTGCGGGCATTTTCAACGCTTTGGGAACACGTGTTTTCAAAGCTGAAAATCCACGGCGCCTTGCGCCACGAGGTCAACATGAGCCAAAAAACCTGCGGCTGCTCGTCGGGTCACACATCCGACGGCCCCATGCCCGAAGTGACATTTTCGACGTTTATTCTCTCTCTGGCGTCTTCTGCTCTGGTTCATCTGGGCGAAGTCCCCAACCCTGAAACCGGCAGTACAGAGACGAGTCTGCCTCTCGCCAAGCACAGCATTGATGTGCTTGAAATGCTGCACATGAAGACGGAGCGCTGCCTTGACGAGCAGGAACGCAAGCTGCTTGAAAGCATCCTGTACGAGCTGCGCCTGAAATTTGTCATCAAATGCGGCCCCGACTGCGAGTGCCTGAACAAAAAGGGACAGACGCCCGCATAGCGGGAGCCGTCCTGTCACCACGGCGTTGCGCGCTGCGGGGCAGGCCCGTGACCACTGTGGCATGCCCGCTTCACCGGCGGGGTTTATGAGCTTTTTTCGATGCCCTTGCGGCGCGTAGAGGATTGACGGCATGAAGACATTCAAAGCGGGTCTGGTTGGAGTTACGGGATATGCAGGCATGGAACTGGCGCGGCTTCTGGCAAGCCACCCGTCCATGCGACTTGTGATGGCCTGTTCGCGGGCCGAAGCGGGCAAACGCCTTGGCGAATACTATCCCTTTCTTGATCATATGCCCGGCGCGGATGTGGTCATAAGCGTCTTTGACGCCGAACAGGCCGCCAGAGAATGCGATGTGGTCTTTCTGGCCGTTCCCGCGGGAACAGCCATGAGCATGGCCGCTCCGCTGCTTGAAGCCGGAACAAAGGTCGTGGACCTTTCCGCTGATTTCCGCCTGCGCGATCCCGCGGTGTACAACACATGGTACAGGCACGAGCATACCCATACCGACCTTCTGCGCAAGGCCGTATACGGCCTGCCCGAGCTGTACGCCGCCGAAGCGGCGCGGGCAAGCCTGATCGCCAATCCCGGCTGCTATCCCACCTCGGTCATTCTGGGCCTGTACGCGGCCATCAAGAATGATCTTGTCCATGCCGACGACATTGTGGTGGATGCAAAATCCGGCGCCACCGGCGCTGGCCGCAAGGCCGCGGTGGGAACCCTGTATTGCGAAATTTCAGACAATTTTCGCGCATACGGCCTGCCTACCCACAGGCATACGCCGGAAATCGAGCAGGAAGTGTCGCTGCTGGCCGGACAGGACGTGCGCCTTTCCTTCAACACGCACATTCTGCCGCTCAACCGGGGCATCCTGTCCACCATCTATACGAGGCTGAAAAAACCCAAAATCACGCTGGACGAAGTGCGCGCGGCCTTCAAGAGCACCTGGGCGCACAGCCCCTGGGTGCGCGTGCTGCCCAAGGGCGCACTGCCCGAAACACGTTTTGTGCGCGGCAGCATGTTCTGCGACCTGGGACTTGTGGTAGACCCCCGCACAGGCAGGCTGACCATTCTGGCCGCCATTGACAATCTGTGCCGCGGAGCTTCCGGGCAGGCGCTTGCCAACGCCAACCTCATGTGCGGGCTGCCCGTGGGAACCGGACTGGACATGCTGGCTCCCCTGCCCTAGGGCAGATTAACTTTGAAAATGAACATTCTCAGCGTTTAGAGCAGTTAACGAATGAAATGAGGTAACTGCTCTGCAAGGATTTTCTTGAAAACCCTTGCCACGAAATGCGAGAAGGCAGGCTTTTGCCTGCCGTAAGCGAGCATTTCAAGTGTTAAATGCTCTAGATGTAGAGCAGTTCTCTTTGAAATTGCTCCGGGGCCGGGGGCTGCCGGGGGGCTGGCAATGACAGCCCCCTCCGGTACGGACAGGTTTTTGTCTGGCAGCCCCGCAGCGCGGCACGCTTCAGCTGCAAACAGTTTCAGCCATAATTTTCGGAAGCACCACAAGAGGAGCACCATGCAACTGGAAAACGCCTTTCAGGACCCGCAGGTCTGCCACAGCCTGCTGGACCGCCTTAATCGCGCTCTGGACGGACGTCCCATGCGGTTTATGGAAGTATGCGGCACACACACGGTAGCCATCTTCCAAAGCGGTCTGCGCTCTCTGCTGCCTTCATCCGTTGCCCATCTTTCCGGGCCGGGCTGTCCCGTCTGCGTCACCCATGATGCCGAAGTGGCGGCCTTTCTTGATCTGGCGGGCCGCGACAGGGTCATTATCGCCACCTTCGGCGACCTGCTGCGCGTACCCGGTCCTGACGGCCGTTCTCTCAAGCATGCCCAGGCTCAGGGCGCACGGGTGGAAATCGTCTATTCCCCGCTGGACGCCCTGACACTGGCGGCTGAAAATCCCGGTGATACCGTGGTTTTTCTGGGCATCGGCTTTGAGACCACTGCCCCCACCGTGGCCGCCACGCTGCTGACAGCCCGTCAGCGCAAGCTCGACAATTTCTGCGTGCTTTCCCTGCACAAGCTGGTTCCTCCCGCACTGCGCGCCCTGCTGGACGACAGTCAGTGCGCCGTGGAGGCTTTTCTGCTGCCCGGACATGTGTCCACCATCCTTGGACTGGAGCCTTACGAGTTTCTGGCAAAGGACTACGGCGTTCCGGGCGTGGTGGGCGGCTTTCAGCCTGCCGATATCCTGCTGGCCCTGTGCATGATGGCCGAGCAGCTGCGCGACAAGGCCCCGGCCGTGGTCAATGCTTATCCCCGCGCGGTGGACGATACCGGCAATCCGCGCGCCCGCGCCCTGCTGGAGCAATTTTTTACCCCGGCAGACGCCCTGTGGCGCGGCATCGGCCGCATACCGCAAAGCGGGCTGGTGCTGCGGCCCGAATACGAGGACATGGACGCCATGAAACGTCTTGACCTCACGCTGCCGGACGTGCCTCCGCTGGCTGGCTGCCGCTGCGGCGATGTGCTCAAGGGGCGCATTACGCCCCCGGCCTGTCCGCTTTTTGGAAAAAAATGCACACCCGCCACACCGGTCGGCCCGTGCATGGTGTCCACCGAAGGCAGCTGTGCCGCCTACTTCAAATATTCGGAGCGATAATGGAAGACTGTCTTCTTCTGGATGCGGGCAGCGGAGGCAGAGCCTCGCAGCGCCTGATAGCCCAGTGTTTTTTTCGTCATTTTGCCAATCCCCTGCTGGAGCGCATGGATGACGCGGCCCTGCTGACGGATGTGCGCGGCCCCCTCGCCATGAGCACGGATTCGTACACGGTGACGCCCCTGATTTTTCCCGGCGGCAGCATCGGCAGTCTGGCCGTACACGGCACGGTCAACGACGTCGCCATGCTCGGCGCGCGCCCCCGCTACCTGAGCTGCGCCTTCATACTCGAAGAGGGCCTGTCCCTTGAAACGCTGGAGCACGTCACTGCCGACATGGCGGCGGCCGCCCGCGAAGCCGGGGTGCTCATTGTCACCGGCGATACCAAGGTTGTTCCACGCGGAGCCTGCGACAAAATATTCATCAATACCACAGGAATAGGTGAAGTCTTTGCCGACCCTGTTCCCTCCGGGCATAGCGCCCGTCCCGGCGACGCCGTGCTTGTAAGCGGCGCCATGGGCGACCACGGCCTGACGGTCATGGGCAGCCGCGAAGGGCTTTCCTTTCTGACGGACGTGGCCTCGGACTCTGCCCCCCTCAACCACATGATCGTGGATATTCTTGAAAGCGCCGGGCCGGTGCATGTGCTGCGCGACCCCACGCGCGGCGGACTGGCGACAACGCTCAATGAAATTGCCGAGCAGTCCCAAGTGGGCATTGTACTGGAAGAAAACGCCATTCCCGTGCATGAAGCGGTAAGGAACGGCTGTTCTTTTCTGGGGCTTGACCCGCTGTATCTTGCCAATGAAGGCAAGTGCATCTGCATCGTGCCTGAAGACAGGGCCGAAGCCGCCCTTGAGGCCATGCGCCGTTCGCCCTATGGCAAGGAAGCGGCGCGCGTGGGTACGGTTATCGACGGCAGGGCGCAGGTGAGCCTGCAAACCCGCATTGGCGGGCGTCGCCTGCTTGGCATGCTGGAGGGCGCGCAGCTGCCGCGTATTTGCTGAAGCTTTTCTGCCTGCAATGCTCTTTTGAAGCACTGCGCAACAGTACAGGTGCAGAGCGCCGCAGGAAGGACTGGAACTGAGCGCCATATTGCAATGAGGATACAGAGCGCTGCAGCCAGAGAAGATGCTGTGTACTGCCTTCAGAACAGATACCGCGCACACGGGCCTTGACAAATACCGTTACAATACTCTCGTTGCTTTCACTTGGGCCGCCTGCGCGGCGGGCGGCAGAGGGGGCCTGTTAGGGGCTTTGCCCCTCCGAGGCCCCCTCTGCA
>CAJMLK010000036.1 GCA_905214305.1 uncultured bacterium | reverse complement strand
GAAGGCAGGCTTTTGCCTGCCGTAAGCGAGCATTTCAAGTGTTAAATGCTCTACATTTAGAGATCCAACGACAACAGGCCCCGACGCGTTGCGTCGGGGCCTGTTGAGATATGACGGGCAGTGCTTACTTGAAAGCCTTTTCAAAGTTCGGCACGACCTGCTTTTTGCGGCTCATGACGCCGGGCAGCCACACAGAGGCGCCTTCGGGCTTGACGCCAAAAGCTTTTTCCACCACAGCGGGGTCGTCAGAAACAATAAGCATTTCCGAGCCTTCTTTCATGATGTCGGTCAGCAGCAGGAAGACGCTGTGGCGACCTTCGCCCTTGACCTTTTCAATTTCGGCCTGCAGACCGGCCTTCACAGGCTCAAGAATGGAAAGGTCAACCACTTCAAGCTGACCGATGCCAACCTTGTTGCCGTTCATGTCAAAATCTTTGTAGTCGCGGAAAACAAGGTCTTTCATGGGGGCGCCTTCAACGGCGCTCTTGACCTTGAACATTTCCATGCCCAGAGCCACTATGTCGCTTACGCCCGCGATTTTCGCCAGATCTTCAACGGCTTTTTTATCAGCGGGGGTACAGGTGGGCGACTTGAAAATGACCGTATCGGACAAAATGGCGCACAGCATGGCCCCGGCGAGATTTTTGGGAATCTCGATACCGTAGAAGTCATACATGTTTTTCAGAACGGTATTGGTGCAGCCGACGGGCCAGATCCAGGCTTCCAGCGGCGCAGAGGTGGTCACGTCACCAAGCTTGTGGTGGTCAACAATGCCAAGAACCGTGGCAGAGTCCATACCCTTGGGGGCCTGGGCCAGGTCGGAATAGTCCACCAGATACACGTCTTTGCCAGCCACATCGTCCACAATCTGAGGGGCGGCAATGCCGAACTTTTTCAGCACGAATTCCGTTTCGGGGGTGGGCGCGCCCTGGGCAACCGCGGTGACGTCCATACCGCGCTTGCTGTACAGGTCGGCGGCAACAATGGCTGAGATGATGCTGTCGGTATCAGGATTCATGTGACCAAGAACTAATGCGGACATGACTGTCTCTCCTTCCGGTATGGTTCAGGTATGCGGTTCGTTTTGACCGATTTGTACTCTTTAGCACAAAGTCCTGTTCATGCCAAGAGGCTTGGGGAAAATTTCCTGACACGGAACAACCGCCACAGCATCGAATACACCTGAACTCGTTTGATTAACAGGATAAAAACATGCTCGTGATTTTTTTACCTTTTGCCTGATCTGGGGTGTGCATGATCATAGACCTGCATCAGGCTTTCAAGGCTTACCTGCGTATATCGTTGCGTAGTTGTAAGCCTTTGATGTCCCAGCAATTCTTGCACACTTCGCATGTCTGCGCCAGCCTCCAGCAGGTGGGTGGCAAACGAATGGCGCAGGCTGTGGGGCGACACGGTAAAGGTCAGTCCCGCCCGGCGGCACAGCCGCTCCACAATGCGGGCGGCCTCTCTTCTGTTCAGGCGCGCGCCCCGGCTGCCCACAAAAAGGGCAGGCTCGTGGGGCAAGGCCAGCAAGGGGCGCTCTTCAAGCCAGCTTTTCAGACCGGCAAAAGATGTGTCTGAAAGAGGAGCCAGCCTTTCCTTTGATCCTTTGCCCATAACGCGCAAAACGCGCGAGGACAGCTGCACATCGTCCACATCCAGACTCAGTGCCTCGGAAATGCGCAATCCTGACCCGTAAAGCAGTTCCGCCAGCGCAAGGTCGCGGCAAAGGATGCGTTCTTCTTCGGCGCTTCCGGTCACTGGCCCGTTCTTGCCTCCCGGGCCAGATGCCGAGTCCAGCAGGGCGAAGGTTTCATCGACATTGAGGGCGCGGGGATGGCGTTTTTCCTGACGGGGGTTACGCACCTGAGCCGCAACATTTTCCGTTACCTTGCCCCCGCGCATCTGAAAACGAAAAAACGAACGCGCCGCAGCCAGCTTGCGCGCCATTGAGCTTTTGGCCTCGCCCTTGCGAAACAGCCATGCAAGAAAAGCCTGTATGTGCCGACGGGTCACGGTTTGCGGCTGCCCCAGATCAATATCCTGACTGCGCAAAAACTCCGCAAGCTGTGCAAGATCCACAGCATAGGCTTTTCGGGTGGCTTCAGAGGCCCCCTTCTGCACGATCATCCATGCCAGAAACGCTTCTATCAGCAGCGCGGCCCGGCCCGGCAGCCCTGTTGCCGCAGCGCCGCCACGGCCCGCAGCAGAGGCAGGAACCGGCATGGGGCCAGCGCACGGGACATCCGCCGGTTTACGCGCGCCCGGCAGGGCATCACCGCCGGAATCCGCGGCAAAGGTATCCTCTCGCGAAGGCGCAGCAGCATGATTCTTTTTCAGATCCTTTTTGCTCATGACTCTGCTCCGTCCCCGGAATCATGCGCCCATGCGTATCTGGCCCCCGGCAAACGGCACACCTGCCCGAGCATTTCAAGCCCCACCAGCATGGCGTTGAGCTCTGCCACACTCATGTCCAGCGCGCAGGAAAGGTCGTCGGCCTGCATGGGGCCTTGCTGCCGCAAACAGTCCAGCAGAGCCTCCCTGCGCCCGGCGGGTGCAAGATTTTCCGCAGCGTCAAGAGGCTTCAGCACCCGGGGGGCTGCCGCCGCCTCGACCTTTTTCTTTTGCTGTCCGGGCGCGTCCGGCTGCACGCTCCGGCCTGATCGGCCAAATGCGGCGGACGGGCCTGACAGGGCTGCATGGACTGGCGGGATTTTCTGGTCTGGCCGCTGTCCAGAGGAGCTTTCGGCCATTTCCTGCGAGGCGGATTCCGGCATGAGCGTCAACTCCGTGCCGATGTGTTCCTCATCACCAAGATTTTCCTGACTGATGCCGTAGGGGCGCAGCTGCTCCGCCAGATCGCGCAACACGTCCTCGGCGCTGAACACGGGCCGCGCGCCTTGCCGCACAAGCTCCTGACAACCAAGACAGCTCGCGTCAAGGGCCGGGCCGGGAACCGCGTAAACCTCGCGGTTCTGCTCCAGAGCCAGACGGGCAGTAATAAGGCTGCCGGACCGGCTGGCGGCCTCAACCACCAGCACGCCCAGAGCAAAGCCGCTGATAATGCGGTTGCGGATGGGAAAATGCTCGGGCAGGGGCCGGGCGCCGGGCATGAACTCAGAAACCAGCAGGCCCTGCTGCTCCATCATGGCGAAAATTTTTCTGTTCACCGACGGGTAGACAACATCAATCCCCGTGCCCAAAACGCCGATGCTGCGGCCGATCCGGCCGAGGGCAGCCTCGTGAGCCACCCTGTCAATGCCCAGAGCCATGCCGGAAACAATGGTCACGCCACAGGCCGACAGACAGCGTGCCATATGCGAGGCCACCGCCCTGCCATGCTCCGTGGCCCGTCGCGACCCCACCACCGCAAAAGCCGGAGCCTGAAGCAGCGACATGTCGCCCCGGCAGTACAGCAGCGCGGGAGCATCCGGCAACCGGCGCAGCAGGGACGGGTATGCGGGGTCAGTCCACAGCACGATGGCCGCGTCAAGATCACGGGCGCGGTCCCATTCATCACGGGCCGTAACGCGCCACGAACCGGTGGCCAGCTCCGCAGACTGCTTGCTGGTCAGTCCGGCTTCACGCCAGCGTTCGCGCGACTGCACGGCGGCGTAGGCCGAGCCGAACATTTTCAGAAGTCGGGCGCAGGATCTGGCTCCAAGCCCGGCGCAGTGGCGCAGAGCCAGAGTGGCCCAATACTCCGTGCGGGCTTCATCGGTGAAGTCTGACCAGACAATGCCGCGATTCATGCTATCGGGCCAGTCCGCGCGACCGCGCAAGGCGGGCGGCTTCAGATTTGGGAAAACGCGCCAGCAACTGGCTGTAGGCCTGCCCGGCAGCCTCCCTGTCACCAAGGCGGCTCAGGCACATGCCGGTCTTGAGCAGGGCATCGGCATTTTTATGGTGCTGCGGATACGAGGCGTCAACCTTGCGAAACTGCTCCAGCGCCTCGCGATACTTGCCCTGAGCGTACAGGCCTTCACCAATCCAGTATTCAGCATTGGGCGCGTAACTGCCTTGCGGATATTCCTGCAAAAAAGCCTCAAAACGGGATATTCCCTCAGCGGAACGTCCGGCCATTACCACCTTGAGCGCCGCATCATAGGCGGCTTTTTCCCCTTTGGCGGCACGGGCGGGAGCTTGTGCTCCGCCCGGTGCGGCGGTTTTTGCCGGTGCGGCAGAAACTCCCTGACGGGAATCGGCTTGCCGGGGCGCGGATGCAGAGCCTGCCGGGCTTCCTGTCTGGCTCCCGGCCGCACTGACGGCTGACCCGGCCGAAGAAGCCGCAGCCCCGGCGTTTGCCGCAGGGGCCTCCACCGGAGGCAGGCCGGGATGTTCCGGCGGCAGGGCCAGGGTGGACGGCGGCAACTGCGGAACAGGCACGGCGGCAGCCCCTCCTGCTGAATTTTCCTTTCCGCCCGTGGCGGGAACAACGGCTTGTCCGGCATTGGGGGCAGCAAAATTGACGGGATCAACAGCGGGTGGCGTTGACGGTTCCGGCGCGGCCACCGGGGGTAAGCCCAAAGGTGCTGTTTCGGCATTGCCCGGTACGGCCTGTTTTCTGGCAGTCCCCCCTACTTTGCCGCTGGGACCGGCAGCAGCGCCCTGGCCGGACGCATGTGCGGCCTCCGATGTCTGGGGGGCCGGGGCAGCCGAAGGAAATGGCCGCACCGGCGCGGCGGGGTCGATGATCTTGCCCTTGGGCGCTTCAGCAGCGGCAGTGGCAGGTGCAGAGCCAGTGGCGGATGCGGCGGATGTGGCGGATGCGGCCGGAACTGCGGACGATGCACCGGAAAGAGTGGAGGCATTTTTTTCACCCGCGCCGGGTGAGGCCGCACCGCTTGCCCCCGCCGTGACTCCGGGGGCAGGATGCACGACTGCCGTGCCGGACACGGCAGTCACTTGCGGGCCATGTTCATTCAGGGCTACGTGCTGCTCCCGCACGGGCTGGGCTGTCTGCCCCGGCGAACCGGCTGCGCCGGGAGCGGCAGACGCGGCAGGCACGGAAGCAGCCGGAGGCAGTATGGGCTTCACGGTCATGCCGGTTTTCTTGCCATCGCGCGTGCGCACTTCAAAGGTACGGTTTCTGAGCTGGGCTACCTGACTGTCCAAAACAGCCACGCTCTGCTCCAGCGTGTGCAGACGCTGGTCTGTTTCGCGCAGGGCTTTCTGGTTGGCAGAGCTTTTATCTTCCACATGCCGCATCTGGGCGGAGGAAGCGCAGCCGGCAACCAGCGCCGCGCAAACCAATGGTACTGCAAAGATTTTTTTCATAACCAGCCTCCCCTGTAGTTCTGCCCCAAGCCCGGCCATATTTCAAGAACCCTTGCGGCCCCGGCCTTTTTAAGGCAAATACAGGTTTGCACACATTTTTTTGACTATAGCGTATTTTCCCAAGTCAGCGCAAGATTGCAAGGAGCGACCATGAGTGTTTCTGTTCTGAAGTCACGCCAGACCGGGGGCGGTGCCCGATGAACTTTTTTCAGGATATTTTGGCGCAGATGACCATGTGGGCAGCATTGCCCAAACAGTGGCTGCATGCCTATCCTTTTTTACAGACCGGCATAGACGCCCTGTGTGTGACTCTGCCTCTGGCGGCCCTGCTGGCCTTTGCGGGCCTTGGTTTTGTGTCCGCCACGGCAAGAATTTTTTCCATCACCCGCAAACGCTCTTCCTATGACAAATGCGCGCGCCAGCTGGCCATGCTGGCGATGGTTCTGGGCTGGACCCTGCTGATCGCGGGGCGCGTGTGGCTGTTTTTTGTTCAGAGCGCATACACGCCGGACTCTTTGCCCGATTTCATGGTGGAACTGAGCTGGATACTGCTGGGTCTGGCTGTGCTTATCAGCAGCCTGTATTTCGCCCTGTGGAAATTTCTGGTCAAAGCGCCCATCCTGCACATCGTCATGGGCTTTGTCAGCGGCATGCAGGCCTGCATCGCCGTGGCCGTCACCCTCGGGGCTGCCCGCATGCTGAGTGCCTATACGCGCCCGGACGCAAGCAGCATTACCCTTGGGGACATCTTTTTTCCGGGCTGGCTGTCGCCCTTCTGGTGCGCCCTGTACTGGACGCTGCCTCTGGCTCTGGCCATGGCAGGGGCCAGCGGGGCCATGTGGCTCGTCTTGCGCCGCAAACGCGAGGACTTCGGTCGCGACCATTACAACACCATGATTCCCTGGTGCGCCGCCTGGGCGCGCAATGCCTGGACCATCTTCTGGCTGATTTTTCTTGGTGCAAGCGTGGCCGAAATACAGCAGAACTGGCAGAGCGGTGCCTTTACGGGCAACAATGTGGCCCTCGAAAGCGTCAAGGTGCTCATCTGGCTTGTGCCTTTGGCCTTGTGGACCGTAGTGGCACGCAGCGCGGCCCCCATGCGGCACAGGCTCAGCCTGCTGGCGGCATTGCTGCTGGCCGTGGCCTTTATGCTGCCCTATTATGCGCAGGTGACCAATCTTTCCGCCCTGAAAGCAGCAACCGCACAGGAAACGCTTGTGGAACCGCTGAACCCCGGCATGCCTCAGGCAGCGCCCCAGGGCGACGCCCCCGCTGCACAGGAAACGGCTCCGGGCAATGACGGGCAGGAAGCCGGACAACCCTCAACGCCTGACAGCGGCAAGGACGCGGTCCGCTAGAGTATTAGAGCAATTTCACTTTGAAATTGCTCTGGCGGCTGCGTGAGCAGAGGTTCGCTACGGAGGCGTTAGCGCAGTTTATCTGCGCGGTTAAACGCCGAAGTGAGCGTGCCTTAAACTTTGAGAATGTATATTCTCAAAGTTAATCTGCTCTAGTACCTTGAAGCGGCTCCGGTAACGGAAGCCCACGTCAAAGCCGCCGTGGTTGCAAAACAGAACCGCTTTCATATGGCCCCTGTCAAAACAGACAGGGGCCATAGTTTTTTACGGAAACAGCGCGGCTATTTTGTATACAGCTTGCGCCATTCATCAAGAAAAAGCAGACAGGCTTCTGTTTCGTCAAGGGCGCCGCTTCTGGCCCTGAGCGCCGCCGCCACGTGGTCAAAATCCGCATGCGGTCCAAGGCCCAGTTTTTCCACCGTCCGGCTGATGGCTGCGGCCAGCTCTGCACCGCCTTCGCCCGCCAGTTCCGGCTGCACGGCGCTGCCCGCAGCGCACGACGCATCGGCGGCATGGCCCACGCCCTGCCCTGCCCGGCTTTCAGGAGAGTGCAGGCAAGCGTCCTGCGGCCAGGGGCCAAGACGATCGGCCACAAAATCAAGCAGGGCCTGCATGCGATGCCCGTAGGTGTGGTCGCGCAACACCCGCGCCCTTGCGCGGCCTGCATAGGCCACCCGTTCTTCCGGGTGGGCAAGAAAATACTCTATTTTTGCATAAAATTCTTCAATGCACGCAAAGGTCGCCAGTTCGTCCGGTGCAAAAAGTTCCGGCAGCAGGCTGCGCTCGTCCAGCAGCTGAAAGGCGTTCATGGCGGCCAGTTCAAAGGTGCGCGGATTGACAAAGTCGCCGTGGCTCACCAGTTCCGCCGTTTGCAGGCTTGAGTGCAGATTAAGATTGACTCTGGTGGCATTGTATATCCGCACACTCTCTTCTTCACCGATGCGCGCACCGCCGCGCTGCACGTGGGCCGCCAGCAGCCCCTCTCCGTCCCAGTCCGAACCCCATATCTTCAGGTCACGCCCCGCCAGAGGGCGAAAGGCCAGCCTGCGGTTGGGATAGCCAGCTCCAAGAAAACCGAGATCAGCGCCGTATTCACGGCGTTGCTCCGGTGTCAGTTCTGTGGGCGCGTGAAAATCCGGCTGCGCGGCAAGGGGCAGATACAGAAAGTTTTTTTGCCCTGCAGCGGTCAGAAGGTCCATGAAGGGCTGCTTCTGTATGATGGCAAATACGTCGTACAGTGGCGCGTAGGCCCGCCAGTACTGAAACACACTGTGGTCTTCCACAAACCACATGGCTGTACGCACCCCGGCACGCCGCAAGCGCTGCAAAAGGCCGCGCCCCAAGGGGGCCTGCGCCATGGCCAGCACCAGATGCGGTTCCTGCGCCTGCACCTGCGCCCATATGGCCTGCCCCACCACCTGAAGAAAAGCATTCTCCAGTTGCGCTGTTTGCGCGGGAGGCAGGCCAAGAGCCTGCAAACCCGTAAAGGCCGAAAACATGAGCGGCGCCTCAAAGGCACGCACATTATGGCCCATCTGTTCAAGCGCGCGCACGCAGTATCTGCCCACGGGCAACGAACCGCCGTACATGGGCAAAACAACCAGTATTCTCAAAGGAGCCGTGGACATCAGCGTGTTCTCCACATCAGCGGTATCGTTGCGGCGGCAGCATCCAGTCCGCATCGCCGCACAGCCATTGATCAATCTCTTCGTCACCGGCCCTGCCGGACATGACAGGGGACGGCACAGAAGCCGGACATGGCCGGGGCAGCCGTAAAAAAGAGGCAAGATGCTCCCGTACCTGCATGCGTCTGGCGGCATGCGGGTCTTCGCCCGACTCCAGACACAGGACCGTGCCCAAGCTGTCCACACGGCTGCGCCACAGCTGCAGACCGCCGGGCAGTGCCGCACGCCGCGCATCCCCGGTGAGAGCAAGCGTCAGTGAGCGCAGCAGTTCCTGACTGCGAAAAGGCTCAAGGCAGGCCACATCATAAGGGCATGGGGCTGTTTCAAGACAGGGGGCGCACGTCCGCGACGCCTGCCAGACAAGATGCCCATGCCCGTAAGGCCCGGTTTCATGCGCCAGAGCTGAAGACAGAAAAAAAGCCAGCACAGGTACGCCGAGCCGCGCGGCCAGATGCATGGTTCCCGTATCCGGCGCAATGATGGCATCCAGTCCCTGCACGGCGTCCACAAGCCCGGGCCAGCTGGTTTTCCCGCTCAGGTCTTCCACCCTGTCCTGCATTTTTGCGGGCAACAGCCGCAGCAGCTTGCGAGCGGCGGGCTGTTCAGCCGCAGTGCCGAAAAGCAGCACGCGTGGCCCGCCCAGAGCAGAAAACGCCGTACGCACCACCTCTGCCAGCAGGGGCATGGGCAAAGACCTGCGTGATTCCCGCCCGGCAAGCACCACGCCAAGCCCCTGCCCGCCGGGCGTGGCCACAGGATTCACCTGCTGGGGCGGCAGAGGGTCAGGAGCAAAAAACGCCCAAAAATCCACAAGGTTGAGGGGAGAAAGCACGCGCCGCTCGCTGAGCCGAAATGCCATGCGCGCCCACGGGGAACGCCAGATGCCGCCGGGCGCGGGCCTGAAGCCCTGCACCAGCTCCGGCGCAAAAATCCGGCACAGGGCGGCAGTAAGGCCGGAAAAATTGCAGTTATAGACGGCACTGAAATGTTCATGCCGCCACTGCTCCAGCACGCGCACATTGGTATGCAAGATTCCGTCTTCGTCACAGCCGTGCAGCCGCAGCCCGTATATCCGGGCAAAGGGATAAAGAAGGCGCGCCAGGCTCACCAGGCTCTCATCCACAGCCAGATGCACCTGCCCGCGCGCCGCAAGCCCCTGCAGCAAGCGCCCTGTCTGCACAACATCGCCGAAGCGCGCTGCCTGAAGCACCAGAAAAGCCGTCATATCCCTTCCTTGCCGGACAAGCGGAAACACAATACTTCAAAACGGTCCGGCCTGCGGCGACGCCGGACATCCATTCCCAGAAAAGGTAAGGCAATAGCTCCGGCGAAGCAAGGGCAGCCCTTTGCAAAACATAAAGCCTGCTGTATGATGGACATATACTGAAAAAACATGCAGTTTTTAGCATTATGACGCACAACGGACCCCACATGGAAAAACCCGTAGCCGGAACGGCTTTTTATCCACTCTATCTTTCCCTTGAGGGGATGCGCTGCCTCGTGGCGGGTCTTGGTCAGGTAGGACGCCGCAAGCTCGAAGGAGTGCTGGCGTGCAACCCGGCCCTTGTGCTCGTACTGGATATTGATGCGCCTTCGCCCGGCGATGCCGCCCTTGACGCCCTGCTGCGTCACGGCAGCGTGCGCTTCGAGCGTCGCGCCTGTGAGGAAGGCGACGTGCAGGGCATGGCTCTGGTCTTTGCCGCCACAGGCAATGATGCCGAAAACAGGCGCATCGCCGCCGCCTGCCGCCGTAACGGCGTATGGTGCAACTGTGCAAGCGCACCGGAAGAAGGCAGCTTTCAGGTTCCTGCCGTGGCCCGCAAACCCCCATTGGCTGCGGCGCTTTCAACAGGCGGCGCAAGCCCGGCTCTGGCCCGGCGCTGGAAAGGCGAACTGGCCTGCTGGCTGGCCCCCCGCGCACGCATGGCCTGTCTGATGGGTCGTCTGCGGCCGCTTGTTCTTGCCTTGGGCGGCGAGACAGGGCAGAATACCGAGTTGTTCCGAAAACTGGCGGCTTCTCCCCTGCAGCAATGGCTGGAGGAAAAGGAAATGGAAAACTGCCGCCAGTGGCTGCTGGCAGAATTGCCTGCGGAACTGCACGCTCATATAGCGGAGTTACTTTATGATCTCCCCTGAATTTTCCACCGGTGTCACGCTGCTGCTGTATGGCCTTGCAAGCGTGTCCGGCATAGTCGGCATGGTGGCGCGCAGCCCTTTCTGGCGAAAGTCTGGTTGCTGGCTGGCAGGCGCGGGCTTTATTTTTCAGACCATCTCTCTGGCTACGGGCTTTCACAAGGCTCTGCCCGGCGGGCTGAGCCTTGGTGCATACCTGCAGCTCATGGCCTGGTTTGTGGTTTTGTGCGGGCTGGTGGCGTGGGCCAAACTCCGTCAGGAGTCGCCGCTTATTTTCGCCTCGCCGCTTGGCCTTATGCTTTTTGCCATGTCGGCCCCGTACCTTGAAGCGGTTGTTCAGGTTCCGCCTTCGCTCAAGGCGCCTTTTTACGCCCTGCACATCGGCACGCTTTTTCTGAGTCTGGCCCTGCTGGCCCTGGCCTTCGCGGCTGGAGCACTTTTTCTTTTTCTGGAAGCGCGCATCAAGAGCAAGCAGTATATGAAGGGTTTTTGGCAGGACATGCCCGCCCTCACCATGCTTGACAAAATCAATGCCTTCACTACGGTTGTGGCCTACCCTCTGTATACTCTGGGCATAATTTCCGGCCTTGTATGGGCAAAGCCCGTATTTGGCGCTACCGTTACGGGCGATCCCAAGGAAGTTATCAGCATTGTCATCTGGATGCTGTTTTCCGTACTGTTCAACAACAGGATCACCAAGGGGTGGAGAGGCCGCAAACCGGCACGACTGGCGGTTTTTATTTTTATTCTGTGTCTTTTTTCAATCATTGTGGTGAATACCTTTATGGAGACGCACCACGCATTCATCCGGCGCTGACTTGGGCATGAACTATGGACTGTGATATCTTTCTTGTGGGCCTGAATCACCGCACCGCCGGAGTGGATGTGCGCGAACGCTTCGCCCTTGCCAATCATTGCGATGAAGAACACTGGGCTTTGCCATGTACGGGCGCGGTTAGCGAGAGTATTATACTCTCCACCTGCAACCGCGTGGAAATCCTGGCGGCAGGAACCGGCGAAGTGGCGGAGCAGGTGCTGCGCAACTGGGCCGGAGCAAGGGAAAGCGACGTTGAGGATCTCAGGCCCTACGTCTATGTGCATAAAAATCTTGAGGCTGTGCGGCATCTGTTTTCCGTGGCGTCAAGCCTGGATTCAATGGTGCTGGGCGAACCCCAGATTCTCGGCCAGCTGAAAACCGCCTACCGCAAGGCCGTAAAAAGCCGGGCCACGGGGGTCATTCTCAACAGGTTGCTGCACAAGGCATTTTCGGTGGCGAAAAGGGTCCGCACTGAAACCGCCGTGGCTTCCAGCGCGGTTTCCATCAGCTATGCCGCCGTGGAACTGGCAAAACGCATTTTCGGCGACATGCGCGAACACAAGGCCATGCTTGTGGGAGCGGGCGAAATGGCCGAACTGGCCGCCATGCATCTCCTTCAGGCCGGGATTAACGAAATCCTTGTGGCCAACCGCACCCTTGTGCGGGGAGAGGAACTGGCAAAGCAGTTCAACGGGCACGCCATCCCTTTTGAAGACATGTCGCGTCATCTGCTGGATGTGGACATCATCATCACTTCCACCGGCTCGCAGGAACCTATTATCCGCGCCCGCGACATCCGCGCTGCCCTCAAGGCCCGTAAAAACAGGCCCATGTTTTTTATTGATATTGCAGTGCCGCGCGATATTGATCCCGACGTCAACGGTCTGGACAACGTCTATCTGTACGATATCGACGACCTCAAGGAAGTTGTTGAAGAAAACCTCGCCACCCGGCGCGATGAGGCGGCCAAGGCGGCAGAGATCGTCGATGAAGAAGTGGTGCATTTTTCGCGCTGGCTGGCTGCTCTGGACATGCAGCCCACCATCGTGGACCTTATCAAGAAAGGCCAGCGGGCCGCTGAAGAAGAACTGGCAAAAACCCTCAAGCGCCTTGGCCCCGTGGACGACAATACGCGGGAGGCCCTTGAAGCCATGGCCGGTGCGCTGGTACGCAAGCTCAACCACGACCCCATCATTTTTCTCAAGCATGGCGGCATGTCTCAGGAAGGCAACGGCCCCCGCATAAGCATCATGCGCCGCATTTTCAACCTGGATAAAACAGGCTGTATTTACTCGGAGGAAAACTGATGCGCTGGTATGGCATCGACGACCTCACGCCCGAGGACACGGCAAAAATAGCCGCCAGACTCAGGGAAATGGAGCTTGAAGCCGGTCTTGAGGGTCTGTACTGGCTGCCCGCGCCCGCAGAACTGCTTTCCGGTCTGCAGAAAGAGCACGCCGAAAGCTGCGGGCCGCATGTTTTTGGGCTTGAACTTGAAGAAGACGCTTTGCGGATGGAACTTCTGGTTCGGGCCAAAGGCCGCATGCGATGTGAATGCGTGCACTATGCCGAGCCGGAACTGCGCGATCGCATGATCGTCTGGCTTGATCAGATGCTTGCCGACCTTGGCATCAGCGTCTGACGCGGCAGATATTTTTCTGACCGCTCTGCCGCCTGCGCGGCGGGCGGCAGACGCGTGCGCCCAAGGCGTGCCGATGTGAGCGTGCGAGGAATATGCAGCGAATGCACGATGAACGCTATCGCACACTGAAAATACGCTTCTGGTAAGGCAGTAGCCTCGCATTGCAGGGCCGCTGGCAGTTGAAGTTTTCTGATTATTTCATTTGGGCCGCCTGCGCGGCGGGCGGCAGAGCGGACCTGTCAGGGGCTTTGCCCCTCCGAGGCCCCCTCTGCACTCCCCCCGGACCACCCCCGAAGTTTCCAGCGCTTTACAGTCGCGAGGGCTGCGCGTCTTGTGCTGCGGGAGCTTCCTCGCTTCGCTCGGTGATCTCCCTGCGCGCCGCGCAATGCCATCCACGAGATTGGCTTTGACTGATTGGGCGCGTTGAACGATGGATAGTAAAAACGCCTCGTCTGCGCGCTGTATCGCAAGAGCCACCGGCAAAAAGCAAGAGCTGCTTCAGGAGGGAGAAATATGCTGTCCGGCATTGTCCTGGACAGACCCGGCCTGGCCCTGCTCTGCTTTTGCTTCGGTTTTGCGCGGCTTACCCCGGCGCGGTCGCACAAATGCAAAGCAAACCCGCACCCAAAGCGAAAAAAAGCTGTACCGTCCGGCCCGATCAGGATTGGTCCGGCCCCGCAGCCTGCAACACCAGCAGGCACAGCCCGCAATCAAGGTTCGAGCACACGCATGAATCAAGCCCCACGCCTGCAGGATCTTCCCCGTACCGCCGCTCTGCTCTGTCTGGAGGTTGAGCGCTTCTGCCTGCACGATCTGGCCCTGCCGCGCGGTTCAAGCCTTGTGCTGGCCCTTTCCGGGGGGGCGGACTCCACAGCGCTGGCCCTCATACTTACCCTGCTTGCCCCCCGGTTGAACCTGACGCTTCATGGCCTGAGCATCAATCACGGTTTGCGGCCTGAAGCCGCTGATGATGCGGCACATGCGCAAAGTACATGCCGTACTCTGGGCATCCCCTGCGCAGTGCGCAAGGCTGATGTGCAAGGTTTTGCCGCCCGTTGTCGCATGGGTGAAGAGGAGGCCGGGCGCGCACTGCGCTACGCCCTGCTTGAAGAGGAACGGCAGGCCGTCGACGCGCGATTTATCGCCCTCGGCCACCACCGCGAAGACCTGAGCGAGGATATCCTGCTGCGGCTTGTACGCGGCACGGGCTGGCCCGCTCTTGGCGGCATGCCCGCCCGGGATGACAACCGTCGCCTGCTGCGCCCGTTGCTGCACTGCTGCCCCTCGGCCCTTAAAGACCTTCTGCGCCACTGCGGTTTTGACTGGTGCGAGGATGCCAGCAACCAGAGCACCGCCTACCGCCGCAACCGGCTGCGACTTCAGGTTCTGCCACTGCTGCGGGCGGAAAACCCCGCCCTTGACCGCACTCTGGGGCATATGCGCCAGCTTGCCGATCTGGACAGGGCCTATTGGCAGCAAACGCTGGATGAAGCCCTGCGCAAAAACCCCTGGCATATGGAAGAAACCCCGCACGCAGGGCAGACCAGTCCGAATGAGCCGCCGCCCCCTGCAGCGCTCACCCTGCCCCGCGCCCTTTTGAGGGCGCTGCCCGCTGCGGCCCGCCTGCGCCTTTACATGCGGGCAGTACAGCAACTGTGCTCCGCAGTCGGAATGAAAACGGAAAGCGAAGACGGTCCGCACTGTGAAAATGAAACACCACAGGCAGCCACCTCCGGGCAGGCCAGAGCAGCAACACTGCTGGCTCTGGATCAGGCCCTTGAGCAGGGCCGCGGCAACACACGCTTTCAGCTGCCCGGCGGCATTGAAGCGCATCTCAAGGGCGGCGGCATCCGTTTTTACCGCTCCGGCCCCCCTGCGCACGCCCCCGGAGCACCCCGCCTTGCCGCCCGCCGCGCAGGCGGCCAAACGCATCCCATAAAATGAAAATGGCAGGCAAGCCGGAGAGCATGTATCCTCCGGCTTGCCTGCCACATGAACAAGCCAGTGCAAAACACACGGTGCGGCCAATTTTCACCGATCCCCTGTCCGGTGGAAACATCGCACTGCGATTATTAATCCGCCTTCACGCGCCCCGTTACTTCTGCCCTGCCAGCTCTACAATGGCTGCCGCAATATTTTTTGTGCGCAGCCCCACCAGTTCGCGCAAGCGCAACTGGCTGCCGTGCTCCACAAAGCTGTCAGGCAGGCCAAGACGTTTGATGCGCTGGCCGCGCAAGAGGCCCTTGTCCGCATAAAATTCCAGCACTGCCGAGGAAAAGCCACCGGCAAGAACGCCTTCTTCCACAAAAAGAATGCGGTCAAAGCGGCGCGCAATGGAGGCAAGCTGCTCTTCGGGCAAAGGCTTGAGCCACACGGGATCAAAAACAAGAGGCCGGAAGCCCAGGGTCTGCTCGGCCTGCGCCGCCGCCTCCAGCGCGGGATGGGCGCGGTTGCCCACGGCGATGATGGCGATATTTTCCCCGTCCTGAAGCAGTTCGCCCCTGCCGGGGGTGAGCAGACGCGGCAGGCCTTCAAAAGGCACACCAAAGCCTGCGCCTCTGGGATACCGCAACGCGCAGGGGCCATCGTGGTTCAGCGAGGTGAGCAGGCAGTGGCGCAGCATATCCTCGTTGCGCGGAGCCAGCAGGCTCATCTGCGGAATATGCCGCAGGTAGGCGATGTCAAAGGCTCCGTGATGTGTGGCCCCGTCCTCGCCCACAAGTCCCGCGCGATCAACGCAAAGCGTAACCGGCAGATTCTGGATGCAGACGTCGTGCACCACCTGATCGTAGGAACGCTGCAAAAACGTGGAATAGATGGCGAGAGCCGGCCTGTACCCCTGACTGGCAAGCCCGGCGGCAAAGGTCACGGCATGCTGTTCGCAAATGCCCACGTCCACAAAGCGATCCGGAAAACGCTGGCGAAAGCTGTCCGTACCGGTTCCTTCGGGCATGGCCGCCGTAATCGCGATAACTCTTTCATCTTTTTCAGCAAGTTCCACCAGAGTTTTACTGAAAACTCCGGTAAAGGACGGAACTTTGGCTGTGGAAGGAACCGGCTGCCCGGTTTCGGGCGTGAACAGGCCCACACCGTGATACAGGGTGGGATTTTTTTCTGCCGGAGCGTAGCCCTTACCTTTTTGTGTGCGCACATGCAGCAGCACGGGGCCGTCCTCGACAGCGGCTGCCATTTGCAGATGGCGGCGCAGGCTCGGCAGGTCATGGCCGTCCACAGGGCCGATATAGTTAAAACGGAACGCCTCGAACAGCATGCCCGGCGTAAAGAACGACTTGAAGCTCCACTCGCCGCGCATGGCGTATACAGCCAGTTTCTGGCCGATACGGGGAATGGAGCGCAGGAAATTGAGCACCTCTTTGCGGGTCTGCCGCACCCAGCGCCGCGAAAGCGTGCGGCTCAGGAAAAGCGAAAGCGCCCCCACATTGGGCGAGATGGACATTTCGTTGTCATTGAGCACCACAATAAGCCGCCGCCCCATATGCCCGGCAAGATTAAGCCCCTCAAAGGCTTCACCGGCCGTAAGGGAACCGTCACCGATCACGGCGATCACATGGTGCTTGAGTTCGGAAAGATCGCGGGCCAAAGCCATGCCCAGAGCGGCAGAGATGGATGTGGAGGAATGCCCCACGCCAAAATGGTCATAAGGACTTTCTGCCATACGCGGAAAGCCGGAAATGCCGCCAAAGGAACGCAGCGTATGGAACTGCCGCGCCCTGCCGGTAAGCAGCTTGTGGGCATAGGCCTGATGGCCCACGTCCCACACGAGCTTGTCTTCTTCAAGATTGAAGGTGGAAAGCAGCGCCAGCGTCAGCTCCACCACGCCCAGCGACGGCGCAAGATGGCCGCCGTTGCGCGAAACAACGTCAATGATGCGCTGCCGCACCTCGCCCGCCAACTGCGCAAGCACGGCATCATCCATGCCCACAAGCTGTGAGGGGCGCTCAATGCCGTCAAGAAGGCCGACCGGCTGGCCTGCATCCCGCACGCCGGCTTCCGCCATGTCTCTGGGCTGGGTCGTTCCTGCCGCGGCGGGAACGCCCTGTGCCGTCATAATGTGAGTGTCAGGCATGTCAGGCCGCCCTGGTGACCGTATAGTCGGCCAATGCCCGTAAAAATGCAGCCTCATCCCCACTGAAGCCCGCAAGCGCGGCCTTGGCCTTTTCGGCCTGTTCCCGCGCCAGAACACGACTCTGGTCGAGGCCCAGCAACGCGGGATAGGTCTTCTTGCCCTGGGCCTCATCACTGCCCACAGGCTTGCCAAGGGTGGCGGTATCAGCCACCACGTCAAGGATGTCGTCGGCAATCTGAAAGGCCACGCCAAGGGCTGCGCCATAAGAACCGATGGCAGCCAGATCCTCGTCCAAAGCTCCGGCCAGCATGGCCCCGCACACACAGGAAGCCCGCAGGAGCGCACCTGTTTTCATGGCGTGAACACCGCGCAGCTCTTCAATGGATACCGTGTCCTTGCCGGTAAATATCATATCCCATTCCTGTCCGCCCACCATACCGGACGAACCGGCGGCCAAAGCCAGTTCGCTGATGGCACGTAACACGCGCGGCGGGGCCAGGGGGCTGCGGCACATCATCAAAAAGGCGTCAGTCAGCAGACCGTCGCCCGCGAGGATAGCGGTGGCCTCGTCAAAAGCCTTGTGGTTTGAGGGCTTGCCACGCCGCAGATCGTCATCATCCATGGCAGGAAGATCGTCATGCACCAGTGAATAGGTATGAATCATCTCGATAGCCGAGGCAAAAGGCAGGGCATCGCCCAGCGGCAGACCGCACATGGCGGCGGTGCTCAGGCAGAGCACCGGGCGCAGGCGTTTGCCGCCAGCCTGAAGACTGTAGAGCATGGAATCCTTGAGGCGCTGCGGCACAGCGCGGCCATCAAGGCACGCGGCAAGATTTTCTTCCACCATTTGCCCGCGTTGGCGCAAAAGTTCCTTCATCCGGGATACTGGCATCATCACCTGTCAAGCCTCCTACGCTTCCTCGGCTTCTTCAGCTTCATCATCAGGATACTCCCCGGCCGACCCGCCCTGGGAATTCATGGGGCTTGCCCGATCATCCTGCCATATCTCCAGTTCATGACGCGCCTTGTCAAGCTGCTGACGGCAATAGCGCGCGCATGTGGCGCCTTCCTTATACAGAGTCATGCCCTTTTCAAGCGGCAGATCGCCGGATTCCAGCGCGCCGACGATTTCCTGAAGCCGGGCCAGTTTTTTTTCAAAAAGATTGTCGTTTTTGGCGCTCATGCGGTCTACTTTCCTGTTTTGGCGTCTTGCGCAGCCTTGCCCGGAACAGCCGGGGGCGCTGCTTCACCGGCGGGGTCTGCGGTCAGAAAAGGCTGAGGGTCAACAGAAACACCCTGCACCAGCAAAGAAAGGTGCAAATGCGGCCCGGTAACGCGGCCAGTGGCCCCTACCAGACCGATGACCTCGCCCTTGCGCACGGGCTGGCCCTGCGTGACCATAATTTTTGACATATGCAGATAGGCAGTGAAAACCCCTTCGCCGTGATTGATGTACACCACATTGCCCGAGAAGTACAAATCCCCGGTCAGGGCTACCCTGCCGTCGGCGCAGGCAACTATGGGCGCGCCTTCGGCACCCCGCAGGTCAAGCCCCCTGTGCAGCCCGCGCGGCTGACCGTTGAACACGCGCTTCAGGCCAAAAAGACTGGAAACACCGCCGGGCACGGGCCTGTCAAAGGGCAGCGTCCACAGGCGCTCGGGCGTATACTGCGCAAGGGTCTTGCGCACTAGTTCCCGGTCGGCCTTGATGCGCTCCATCTGCGCCGCGGGCGGATCAACATATTTTTTATCCACCGTAAGCTTTTGTACGGGGCGGTCTTTGTCATACAGGCGGATACCCTGCGTGACAGCCTGCGCGGCAGTGCCGGATTTTTTTGCGCTGACCTGCCCTGTCGCGAGGCTTACACCAAGGGTGAGGTCAGTTTCTTTGGCGTCCAGAGGCACGGGCAAAAGAATGACGGCCTGCCAGCGCTGTGCCGCGCCGGGCGCAGACACCACGGGCAAGGCCGTGGCCGCATATTTTTTTCCCATCCAGTGAAAGCTGAAAGCCGGTACGGCTTCGCTGCTGACGGCCAGAGCCAGAAAGGCATCGCCTCTGGCGACTGTGGCCGGGGCCTCAAGGCCTATCTGCGGTGCGGCCAGCACAGGCGCGCCTGAAAAAACCAGCAAGGCAAGCAGCGCAGGCAGCAGTGCGGCAAACGCCCTGCATGCAGGCTGTATATGGAGAATATTTTTCATATTTTTTTCCTTTTCCCTCGTCCGGGGCGGTGCACGCTGCCGACCACGGCAGCCAGACTGCCGTCAGCCAGCCGCACCTCAATTTCCGTGCCGGGCGGGGTTGTTTCCACAGAGCGCACAAGGCTGCCGCCGGCGCTCACAAGAGCGTAACCGCGAGAAAGCGGCATGAGGGGATCGCCCGCCTCAAGAGCCGCCCCAAGAATGTCCAGACTGTGCTCATGCTGCGCCAGATGATTTCTGGCTGCATTTTGCAATCGCTGGGCGGCGTTGTTCAGGGCGCGTTCCCGGTCGTCCGTCAGGCGCGGCAGGGCTGCATGCAGGCGGGCGCGCAGGTGCTCAAGGCGGGCATCAAGGATATGGATTTTTTCCGGGCCAAGAGCGCCGCGCAGCGCGCGTTCAAGCTGAGCAGTCTGCGCCGCACGGCTTTCCAGCCAGTGCCGCACGGCTCTGGCAAGGGCAGCGTCAAGCGCGGCAAGGCGCTCGTACAGGCGCTCATGGTGGCGCTGGGGCGAAAACCAGGTCAGCGCTTTTTCATGTTCACGCAAACGCTGTTCCACGGATTCAAGGCGGCGCTCCATGGCCCGCCGCAAAGCCGCCCTGGCATCATCCACACGCTGGTGCAGCTCAAGGCGCGGCGGCCAGAGCAACTGGGCCGCGTGGCTCGGCGTGGCCGCGCGCATGTCGGCGGTCATGTCTGCCAGTGTCACATCCACTTCGTGGCCAATGCCCGCAAGAACAGGCAGGCGGGATTCAAAAACGGCCTTTGCAACGCTTTCTTCATTAAAGGCCCACAGATCTTCCAGCGAACCGCCACCGCGCACAAGCACGATAACCTGCGGCCCGTCAGCCTGCCCGGCCTGAGCATTGGCTTCGGCCAGAGCGCGCACAATGGCCGGAGCAGCCTCCGCCCCCTGCACCAGCGACGGAAAAAGGCGGATGCGCGAACCACTGCCGCGATCACGCGCCAGTTCAAGAAAGTCGTGAATGGCAGCCCCGGTGGGCGAGGTGACAAGGGCCACCCGTTGCGGATCTCTGGGCAGAGGGCGTTTGCGCTCACGGTCAAAATAGCCGAGGGCGGCCAGCTTGCGCTTGCCTGCTTCAAACGCCTGCGCCAGCAGCCCCTCGCCTGCGGGCTGGACCAGTTCCACGGCAAGCTGATACTGCCCGCGCGGCGCATACACACTGATGCGCCCGGCGCAGAGCACGTCCAGCCCATTGCGTAAAAGTTCAAGGGGCGAAGCACGGGGTTCGTCAAAAACTTCCCCCGTCAGCGGATCAAAACCCTGCTCGGCCTGCCGCTGCATGTGCCGGAACCAGACGCATTGCAGTTGCGCATCCTGATCCTTGAGACTGAAATAGACATGCCCGGAGCCGGGTCGTGAGAAATTGGTCACCTCACCCCGTACCCATACAAAGGGAAAACGCCCTTCAAGGCTTTTGCGCAATTGTTCCGTGAGTTCACGGACTGTCAGTATGGCTTCCTGCATGATGTTTTGTCAGCATATCTTTTTGACGCTGTGGAGGGAAGACGGCGGCCCCAAGAAATACCTGGGCAAATGCCCCCGGCATCTCCCCACCCGACACCCGCCCGATGGCAGCCCGGCCTGACGCAGCACCCGCAACAGCAACCGAAAACCATACCAGTGAAGCGCCGCCCGCAAAAAAACATTTCTGCGGGCGGCGGTCATTTCAAAAGCAGGCTCTAGGCAGTGTCGTCACGAGATGAATTTCCTTGGTATATCAAGGAGAACGAGCCTTTTATGCAGGGAGTGTACTCTTATGGTACTCGACCGGAATAAAAGGCGAAGTTCGACGCAGAGATACCGGGAAAGGCGCTCGTGACGACACTGTCTAGCGGCTGATCCAGCCCTGCCGGACTTTTTCAGCCCATGCGGCAAAATCCTGCTCCAGACTGGTGGCGGAAAGTTCGCCCTTTTCGCCCGTGCGGCGGTCCTTGCATTCCACAATACCACGGCCAAGGCCCTTGCCACCGACCACAAGCTGCATGGGAATGCCCAGCAGGTCGGCGTCCTTGAATTTGACGCCGGGGCGCTCTTCGCGGTCGTCCAGCAGCACTTCGACGCCCATGCCCTGCAGCAGGGCGTAGATTTCTTCAACCTTGGCGTTGACCTCTTCGCTGCGGGGGTCAAGATTGAGCAGCACGCATTCGAACGGAGCCACCGGCGGCGGGAAAACAATGCCGTTTTCGTCGTGATTCTGCTCAATGGCAGCCGCGGCCACACGGGAAACGCCGATGCCGTAGCAGCCCATGATCATGGTCTGCTCCTTGCCGTTCTCGTCCAGGAAAACAGCGTGCATGGCTTCGCTGTACTTGAGGCCGAGCATGAAAATGTGCCCAACCTCGATACCCCGGGTCAGCTCCATGCGCCCGCCGCAGCGGGGGCACTGATCATCTGAGGTGATGACGCGCAGGTCCGCCCAGGCGGTCACCGCAGTGTCGCGGGCAAGGTCCACATGCTTCAGGTGGGCGTCAGCCGCATTGGCCCCCACCACATAGTCCGTGCCGCCCTGAAGCTCGGCGTCGGCATAGACAGGCACGTCAAGAGCCACAGGCCCGGCAAAACCCACAGGGGCACATGTGACGGCCTGCACCGTTGCGGCGTCAGCCAGTTCCACATCCTGTGCCTTGAGCAGGTTCTTGAGCTTGATATCGTTGACTTCACGGTCGCCGCGCACAAGCACGGCCACCGTCTGGCCGTCCACCTTGAAAAGCATGGTCTTGACGATGGCGCTGGCGGGAACCCCCAGGAGGGCCGTCAGCTCTTCCACGCTGTGCGCGCCGGGTGTGGCGATTTTTTCCATGGCCGGGCAATGGCCCGCAGCGGGGC
The DNA here is from genome assembly GCA_905214305.1 of uncultured bacterium. GTDB lineage: Bacteria > Desulfobacterota > Desulfovibrionia > Desulfovibrionales > Desulfovibrionaceae > Desulfovibrio. The sequence goes on along the minus strand of CAJMLK010000036.1, from coordinate 6,350 downwards.
TGCCCCGCCAGACAACCTCGGCCCGCTCCACGTTGGCGGCGTATTCGCAGTCGTGACAGAAGGCGATGGTGTCTTCGCCCGTGTCGGCCAGCACCATGAATTCATGGGAAAAGTTACCGCCGATGGAGCCGGTGTCGGCCTCAACAGCGCGAAAACGCAGGCCAAGACGGCTGAAAATGCGCATGTAGGCGTCGTACATGCTTTTGTAGCTTTCTTCGGCCCCCTGGGTGGTGGCGTCAAAAGAATAGCCGTCCTTCATCACAAATTCGCGTCCGCGCATAAGCCCGAAGCGGGGGCGTATCTCGTCGCGGAACTTGGTCTGGATCTGATACAGGCGCACAGGAAGCTGGCGGTAGGAACGCACCTCGCCGCGCACAAGGTCGGTGATGACTTCTTCGTGGGTGGGTCCGAGGCAGTATTCGCGCTCATTCCTGTCCTTGAAGCGCAGCAGCTCCTTGCCATAATGTTCCCAGCGGCCTGTTTCTTTCCACAGGTCGGCGGGCTGCACCATGGGCATGAGCAGTTCGCGGAAACCGGCTCTTTCCATTTCTTCGCGCACGGTGCGGCTGATCTTGTTTATCACCCGCAGGCCCAGGGGAAGATAGATGTACAGGCCGGATGTAAGCCGACGCACCATGCCCGCCCGCAGCAGCAGCTTGTGGCTGACCACTTCCGCATCGGCCGGAGATTCCTTGAGCGTGGGAATATAGCAGGAGCTGAAGCGCATTAGATGTTTTCCTTTTCGTTAAGCAGTGATTGCAGTTCTTCCATAAAAGCCGCCAGCAAGGCTTCCTGCCCCTTCACGGAACGGATGATCTCGCCCTTGCGGAAAATGATGCCCTTGTCGCGGCCTCCGGCCACGCCCAGATCAGCCTCGCGCGCCTCGCCCGGCCCATTGACCACGCAGCCCATAACCGCAACCTTTATGGAGGCGGTGGACGTTGCCAGCCGGTCCTCAACCGCGCGCGCCAGAGAAAAAAGGTCTATCTCGGTGCGGCCGCAGGTGGGGCAGGAAATAATCTCCGGCCCGCGTGAACGCAGGCCCAGCGCCCGCAAAATTTCCCAGGCCACGGTCACTTCCTCGGCGGGGTCGGCCGTCAATGAAACGCGCAGAGTGTCGCCAATGCCCTCGTGCAGCAGAATGCCCAGCCCCACCGCAGATTTGACCGTTCCCCGCATGAGGCCCCCGGCCTCGGTAATGCCGATATGGGCGGGATAGTCGCAGGCGGCGGCCAGCAGGCGGTAGGCGGCGATGGTGTCCATCACGGATGAAGACTTGAGGGAAATCTTGGTATCGTAAAAGGCGCGGGCTTCGAGCAGACGTACATGCCCAAGGGCGCTTTGCACCAGAGCTTCAGGGCATGGCCCGCCGAATTTGCGCAGGATGTCCTTTTCCACGGAGCCGGAATTGACGCCCACGCGAATGACCGCACCGTGTGCCTTGGCCGCATCCACCACCCTGTCCACATGCGCCTTGGGGCCGATATTGCCGGGATTGATACGCAGCCCTTCAAGGCCCGCTTCCAGCGCACCCACGGCCAGGCGGTGATCAAAGTGTATATCTGCAATAAGCGGCAGGGACGTGCCCGCGCGGATGGCGGGCAGGGCCGCCACGGCAGCCTCGTCGGGCACGGCCAGACGAACCATTTCGCAGCCACGGGCCGCCAGACGGGCTATCTGCCCGAGAGTCGCCTGTGGATCGCGCGTGTCCGTATTGGTCATGCTTTGAACAACAACGGGCGCGCCGCCGCCCACGGCAACGCCGCCAAGGCGTATCGCTCTGGTATTCCTGCCCATGCCTTCTCCCAGATGAAAAACGTGGCGGCGCTGTGTCGCCATATCCTTTAAAGGCGTCTTGTAAGCTATTTCATGCAGCAAGCCAAGCAGACAGCCGGTCATGTGGCTGGAACGCGTTTTGCATGTTTTTTTGCACCGGGGCAGACAAGCGCCCGATTTTTCACCCCTGCACTGAAGTTTCCCGGACGGGGGCCGATAAGTATGACAGAACACTATCTGAGGTTGCCATGCACGGTTTATTGCGCTCCATACTGATCTGCGCCCTTGCGCTGTCCCTGCTGCCCGGCTGCTCCAAAGCGCCGCCTACAGCCAATGATCCCGGCTATATGGATGCCGTGGAACTGAAGCTTAAATTCCGCGAGCTGGCGGATCAGATGCTGGCCACAGTGCCCAATGACGCCTTGCAGGGATTTGTTGCCATGCCCACATCATTTGTGGATGAAAACAACACCTCGCGCAGCTCTCCTCTGGGCAGACTCATGGGCGAAGCCATGTTTTACGAATTCAACCAGCGGGGCTTTCCTGCGCGTGAATACCGCCTGACGGGCAATATTGCCGTTGTCGGCGGGCGTGATGATCTGGCCCTGATCGAAAACGCCGTCATTCCCGTGGGACAAAAATGGGCGGCGCTGGTGGTTGGAACCTACTATGTGGACAAGGACGCAACCTTCGTCAATGCCCGCCTTGTACGGGCTACCGACGGCCTTGTCATGCGCACGGGGCAGCTTGTGCTGGTCAATACGCCCATTGTGGCCCGCATGGGCAAAACAGACCCTCCGGCCCCGAAACCCGCGCCACCGGCACAAAGTTCAAGCGTGTCCACAGCGTCTGCCGCCAGGCCTTCGGGCCAGCGCGGCAGCCTGTATCCCTCGCTGTACACGCCGGCCAGTTCCATCAGCAGCGGCAACGTCGCCATCAAACAGGGCAAATAATGCCGGAAAGCAGCCATGCGTTGTAATTGCACCTTGCGTATCTTTGGAATTGCTCTGGCCGCTCTGGCTCTGGGGCCTCTTTTTTCGGCCCTGCCGCACGGCATGCGGGCCGTAGCCCAAAATCTTTCGACCTATGAGCGCCCTTCGGAAAAAAACGCCGGGCAGCCCAAAAGATCGGCTGATCAGGGGCCGAACATCAGCGCCAAATATCTCAAGCAGGCCCGCGCCTATCGCGATCAGGGCAGGTTTGAGCTGGCCCGGCAATCCTATGCCCAGGCTCTTTCCACCTGCCGCTCCGCCGAAGAGCTGGAGGTCATTGAAAAAGAAATGGGCGGCATTGAACTTTTGCTGCGCACCATGCGCTGAGGATCGTGTCATGAGGCTTTATCTCGTTATCATTCTTGTCATGGCGGCCCTGCTGCTGCCGCTGACCGCCGCTGCCGCAGGCAACGTGCCCACGGCGGCCACCAGAATAGCCAAGCAGCTCGATGAACAGCTCATGATGCGCTATGCGGGAACGGACCCGGCGGAAAGCAAAAAATCACAGCAAGCCGTGGCCCGCGCCAATATAATGATCATGGGCACAACCCCCGCCAACCTCAATGACCTCAATGAGGCCTCGCCCCTTGCCCGGCAGATGATGGAAGAAGTGTCACGCTGGCTTATCAATGCAGGCTACCGCTTTCAGGAACTGCGCAAGGGACGCGACATCTATTTTGACAAAAAGAAGGGCGAATTCATCCTTACGCGCGATGTAAACCGCCTTGCCAGCAAGGTTGGCACAAGTCAGGCCATAATGGCCGGAACCTATGTGGTCAGCGGCGAGCAGGTACGTTTCAACATCCGGCTTATCCACACCACCAGCAACGAAGTGCTGGCTATGGGTTCCGGCACGATCCCCATTACCGAAGATCTACTGCCGCTGTTGCGCGACCCTTCGCCCGGAGGCAAGGGGGGCGTCACGCCCTCGGTGAATACCCGCCTGCAGTAAGGGAAACGCGGAATAAAGCACTTCCCGTGGTTCCTGCGCGAGCAGAAGCACAAAAAACGTGAACAGGAGAATTCACTGTTTCCCTTAAGCGGGCGTTTTTTGTGTCTTTTCAAAAAATGACTTCCCTTTTGGGGCATGGAGCTGAGTCAATCGAAGATTTGATCAGCGGATACCAAGGTTCTTGCCTTGATGGCCCGTTCTGTCTATAACAAGCCCGGCCCGGCGCATGCGCCGGGCCTCGACGTGTTGGCAAGGCCCGCTGAACTTTTCACCGCCGCGCCAGCCCCTGCCGTGAGGCAGCCTGCGAATGACGCGGCTTCACAACGGCAGGTCAGACGGACACCGACCCGGGAAATTACCCTCCGGAGCAGCCGCGCATGTGCGGCCCGGACGCCCGCCGGGTCTTGACTGGTGACAATTCAGGAGAAAGCATGGCCCTCAGCATAGGTATCGTCGGTCTGCCCAACGTGGGCAAGTCCACTCTTTTCAATGCCCTCACCAAGGCCCAGAACGCCCAGGCCGCCAACTACCCCTTCTGCACCATCGAGCCGAACAAGGCTACGGTGGCCGTGCCTGACACGCGACTGCGCGACCTGACAAACAAGGCCAAACCGCAAAAAACCATCAATGCCAGCGTGGACTTCATCGACATTGCCGGTCTTGTGCGGGGAGCCAGCAAGGGCGAAGGCCTTGGCAACCAGTTTTTGGGCAACATCCGCGAATGCGCGGCCATCGTGCATGTGGTGCGCTGCTTTGAGGATGAAAACATCACGCACGTTGACGGCGGCGTTGATCCCCTGCGTGACGTGGACACCATTGAGACGGAACTTTTGCTGGCCGACCTGCAAAGCGTGGAAAAACGCCTCGAACGCCTGCAAAAGATGTCCAAGGGCAGCAAGGACGCCAAGGCAGCCGCCGAAACAATGCAGACCCTGCTGACCCATCTTGATGATGGCAAGGCCGCCCGCGAATTTGTCCTGCCGGAAAGCAACGAGGCTTTTCTTGCATCATGGCGTGAACTGGGCCTTCTGACAGCCAAGCCTGTTATTTACTGCGCCAACGTGGACGAAAACGCTGTGGCCGAAGGCAATGCCTTTGTGGAAACCCTCAAGACCTTTGCCGCCGGGCGACAGGCAGGTTTTGCCTGCATTTGTGCCAAGCTGGAAGAAGAATTGCAGGGCCTTTCCGACGCCGAGCAGGCCGAAATGCTGTCCTCGTACGGCATTAACGAGAGCGGTCTTGTGCGCATTATTCGCACCGGCTACGAAACTCTGGGACTTTGCAGCTACTTTACGGTCGGCCCGCAGGAAGTGCGCGCATGGACCATTCACAAGGGCTGGAAGGCTCCTCAGGCGGCCGGGGTTATTCATACGGACTTTGAGCGCGGCTTCATCCGCGCCGAGGTCATCTCCTATCAGGACTACATGAGCCACGAAAACGAGGCCGCCTGCCGCGCCAGCGGCGTGCTGCGCGTGGAAGGCAAAGAATATGTGGTCAAGGACGGAGATGTCATGCATTTCCTTTTCAACGTTTAGAGCATTCTGATTTTGAAACTGCTCTTGCGGCAGCGTGATCAGACGCCGCCGCAATATGCTGGCGCAATATGCTTGCGCGGCAATACACTGCGGCATCAAAGGTTATAAACATCGGCGCCCCTTCCGCACAAGCGGAAGGGGCGCCGATGTTATTGGCAAGGAGCCGCAGGCCCCTGACGCCATCAGGCGTTTTTCATGTGTTCGATCAGTTCCGCCAGGCTGTGGGCCTGCTTGCGCAGGGCCTCAAGCTCGGCCATGGCCAGCTGCATGGATTCGGAGGTTGTGGCGGCAATGTGGTTCACGTCAGCGATGGACTTGTTGATCTCTTCGCTGGTGGCGGACTGCTGCTCGCTGGCAGTGGCAATGGCGCGCACTTCGTCTGCGGTCTGGTCCACCATGCCCACGATTTCCTGCAGGGCTTCGCCAGACTTGTTGGAGAAGTCCGTGGCGGAAGCAATGTTGCGCACGGCCAGCTCCACTTCCTGAATGCTCTGCGAGGCGCTTTGCTGGATGGCGCGGATGGCATTGCCCACATCGGTGGTCGAGGCCATTGTTTTTTCAGCCAGCTTGCGCACCTCATCGGCCACAACGGCAAAACCCCTGCCCGCATCGCCCGCGCGAGCCGCTTCAATGGCCGCGTTGAGCGCCAGCAGATTGGTCTGGTCGGCAATGTCGGAAATGACACTCATGATCTGGTTGATGGCCCTGGCGTGCTCATCAAGCTTGGTCATGCCGTCCTTGAGGGCAAGGGACTGGCGCTGCACTTCCTGTATGCCGCCTACGGCCTTGTACACCACCTCGGAACCGGCCTGAGCCTTGAGCTTGGCCGATGCCGAAACATCCGCAGCGCCACCGGCATTTTTGGCAACCTCAAGCACGGTGGAATTCATTTCTTCCATAGCTGTCGCGGTTTCGGCCAGCCGGGCCACGGCGTGGCTCAGCGCGCCACCGGTATTGTCTACCTGTTCCGCAATGTCGTTTATGGAAGAATTGAGGCGTTCAACCACGCCCTCTATCTGGGCTGCGGCGCTTATCATGCCTGAGGTAGGTCGTCAAATTCGAACGCCATGTTAAGCGGCAATCGGCAGCTTTGGT
>CAJMLK010000035.1 GCA_905214305.1 uncultured bacterium | reverse complement strand
GAAGTGAGCGTGCCTTAAACTTTGAGAATGTATATTCTCAAAGTTAATCTGCTCTGGGTATCCAGGTACTTTGCAGTTGCGAAGACTGCGCGGCTTGTGCCGTGGCAGTTTCCTTGTTTCGCTCGGTGATCTCCCTCCGCTCCGCACAATATCGTTAGAGCAATTTCATTTTGAAACTGCTCTGACGGATGCGGGAGCAGACGCCCGCCACGGAGGCGCAAGCGCAGTTTATTGGCGCCATTAAACGCCGAAGAGAGCGTGCCTCAAACTTTGAGAACATACATTCTCAAAGTTGAAATGCTCTGACGCGACAGGCAGGGTGAGTTTGGGGAACAGACAGTAAAGCGGTGCATGCAAGTCACCGTACCTTATGAATGCAAGGCCGCCGCAAGATATGTTCTTGCGGCGGCCTTTGTGTATCCGTTGCATTTTCAGCGTGCCGGTGTGGCGGGTTGCGGCATGACCGTCTCCCCGCGCTGTGCGGCGGCGGTGTTTACCAGTCCAGTGTAACCTTGAAGGCGCGGGCCAGATCGTCCACATCTTCGTGGGCGATGACGCTGTCGCCGGACTTGATGGTCAGGCGGCTGTCACCGGTCACCGTGCCGATGCGGGTGCAGACCTGCCACTGGCCGAGGGCATCAAAGATCATGGCAAGATCGGGTTTGACGCTCACAAGCAGGCGGCTGGCGCTTTCGCTGTACAGCAGTTCCGTCCTGTTCATGCTCTGGAAGGCCGGTACGGCGTCCAGGTTGAGCTCCGCGCCCAGGCGTCCGCCGATGCACATTTCAGCCAGAGCAACGGCCAGACCGCCGTCAGAGCAGTCATGGCAGGCGGAAATGGCGCGCTGGCCCATGAGGGCAGAAACCGCGCGGTATCGCGCCATGGCGGTTCCGGCATCAACGTGCGGGACCTGCCCGCCCTTGAGACCCAGTTCATCGGCGGCTTCGCTGCCCGCCATTTCGCGCCACGTGCCGCCAAGCATGTAGATGTGGTCGCCCTCTTTCTTGAAGTCCGAGGTCTGGGTGGCGGTAACGTTGCGGATGACGCCCAGTATGGAGAAGAGCACCGTGGGCGGAATGGAGATGCGTTCGCCGCCGCCGGTGTAGTCGTTCTTCATGGAGTCTTTGCCCGAGATGCAGGGAACGCCGAAGGCCAGGCTGAACTGGCGCAGGGCGCGGCAGGCACGCACAAGCTGGGCAAGCTTGTAGCGACCGTCGGGATTGGTGGGGCTGACCACGGGGTCGCACCAGCAGAAGTTGTCCACCCCTGCCAGAGCATCGGGATCGGCGCCCACGGCCACGGCATTGCGGATGGCCTCGTCCATGGCGTTGGCCATCATCCAGTACGTGTCATACTCGCTGAACTTGGGGCAGATGCCGTGCGAGATGACGAGGCCCGCATCGGATTCCAGCAGGGGGCGCAATACGCCCGCATCGGCCGGGCCGTCGCGCTTGACGCCCACCAGCGGCTTGATGACGCTGCCGCCGCGCACCTCATGGTCGTACTGGCGGATAATGTATTCCTTGGAGCAGATATTGAGGCGGCTGAGCATGCGCTTCAAAAATGCGCCCTGATCCGCATCGGCCACATCCACCTTGATTTCTTTGACTTCGGGCGCCTTCCACACGGCTTCCAGCTCAAGCTGCGGCACGCCTTCGTGCATGAAGCTCATGGGCATGGAGGCCACAATGCGGTCATTGTAGCGCACTTCAAAATAGCCGGACTCGGTGAACGTTCCCAGGGCGGTGGCTTCCACATCCATGCGGGCGGCCAGAGCCATGAATTCGTCCAGTTTTGCGGGCGGCACGGCCAGAGTCATGCGTTCCTGCGCTTCGGAGAGCAGGATTTCCCACGGGCGCAGGCCATCGTACTTGAGGGGAGCCTTGGCAATATCAAGCACGCAGCCGCCCGTGTCTTCGGCCATTTCGCCCACTGACGAGGACAGGCCGCCCGCGCCGTTGTCGGTAATGGCGTTGTACAGGCCGAGATCGCGGGCGCGTATGATGAAGTCATACATTTTGCGCTGGGTGATGGGGTCACCGATCTGTACGGCTGTGGCCGGGGAGCCTTCGTGCAGCTCTTCGGAGGAGAACGTGGCCCCGTGGATGCCGTCCTTGCCGATGCGCCCGCCGGTCATGACGATGACGTCGCCGGTTTCGGCCTTCTTGTACCAGCCGGGGCGGCCGTGCAGTTCGGCAGGAATAATGCCTACCGTGCCGCAATAGACCAGCGGCTTGCCAAGAAAGCGCTCGTCAAAGACCAGAGAGCCGTTGACCGTAGGCACGCCGGACTTGTTGCCGCCGTGTTCAACGCCTTCGCGCACGCCTTCGAGCACGCGGCGGGGGTGCAGCAGGCGCGGAGGCAGGGGCTTGTCGTGAAAGGGCGAGGCAAAGCAGAACACGTCTGTATTGCACACCAGTTCCGCGCCCATGCCTGTGCCCATGGGGTCACGGTTGACGCCCACAATGCCTGTCAGCGCGCCGCCGTAGGGGTCGAGCGCCGAGGGGCTGTTGTGGGTTTCTACCTTGATGCAGGCATCGTAGCCGTTGATAAAGGCGATGACGCCCGCATTGTCCTTGAATACGGACTTGCAGTAGTCGTTTTCGCCCATGCGCTCACGCAGGATGGCCGTGGCGTCGCGGATGCAGGTCTTGTAAAGGTTGTCCACCACTTCGTGGCGGCCGGTATCTTCATCGGTATAGTCGATGCGCGAGGCAAATATCTTGTGCTTGCAGTGTTCGGACCATGTCTGGGCCAGCACTTCCATTTCCACGTCAGTGGGGTTGGCTGGCAGGTTGAGGGCCTCGCGGCGGCGGGCTTCATCCGGCGCGGAAAACTGGTCGCGGATGCAGTGCATTTCCTTGAGGTTCAGTGCCCAGGTATTGGAGCGGCTGGCCTGCATGAGGGCTTCGTCATCCAAGCCGGACAGGCCGATGGTTTCCACCGTATCGTTGGATTCGCCGGTAACCTGGGCGGCCTGCGCCTCAAAGCCGGGGCTGGCCTGCCATTGGTCACGGCTTTTGATGCGGTAGCGCTGGATAAGGGTGTTGCACAGCAGGTCGCGGGCCAGCGTGTCCACCTGCTCGCGGCTGAGCGGGGCGGCGGGATCGTTGACAATGCGGTACTGCACAGCCGTATACACGTGCAGGGAGTCGCGCGGCACGTCCAGCACCATGGCGGCCGTGTCGCGGGCGGTGCGGGCTTCGTTGTCCGTCACGCCGGGGCGAAAGCCCACTTCCACATACCAGTCGGGCGCGGGGTCGCCCGAAGGCAACGGCTCAAGGGACGCCGCCTGCAGGATGGGGTCGTGCCAGATACCTTCGTCGAGCAGACGTTTTACCTGGGACTCGCTGAATCCTTCGGCCGTGAATACCTTGATCTGGCGCACTGAGCCTGTGGAAAGGTCAAGAGCCTTGCGCAGGTGCTGGGCCGTTTTGCGGCCTTGTGTATCGTCCAGTCCGGCGTGCAGGCCGGTTTCCACCCGGTAGAGCATTGGTGCTTCCTCGTACGGTTACAGCTTATTTTTTTCTGTCGCGCACATAATCGGTCATCTTGAGCATGACCTTGCGCTCGGGTCTGTCGGGCAGGCTGTGCAGGGCAAGCCTCGCCGCATCAAGAAATGTATCGGCCTGTCGGCGCACGGCCGTATCAAAACCGGCTTCGCGTATGCGCAGGGCAACGGATTCGGCGTCGGCAGCGCTGACAGCAAAGCCCGTGAAGGCCGCGTCAAAGGCATCGCGTTCGGCGTGGTTCAGGCTGTCGCGATAGAGACGCAGGGGCGGAGTCAGCTTGCCCTCGCGCACATCGCCGCCCGTGGGTTTGCCGGTGGCGCTTTCGGGCGCGAAGTCCAGCGCGTCGTCCACCATCTGAAAGGCCATGCCCAGATTTTCGCCGTAGGCCGCAGCAGCGGCCACGCTGGCCTCATCTGCCCCGGCGGCCAGCGCGCCCATTTCACAGGCGGCGCGGATGAGCCATGCTGTTTTGCCGCGCACGATTTCTTCATAATGCCCGGCGCTTGTGTCCACGCGGCCCTGAGCGGCTATTTCAAGAATCTCGCCCGCGGCCGTGCGACTGGTGGCCTCGGAAAAGCAGCGCGTAAGACGCGGGTCGCCGCGCCGCGCCACCTGCGCGTTGGCTTCGGCCAGCAGGGCATCGCCCGCCAGGATCACGCTGGACACATTGTAGAGGGTGTGGGCGGCGGGCTTGCCCCGGCGGCTCACGGCATTGTCCAGCACGTCATCGTGCAGCAGGGTGGCTGCGTGCAGCATTTCAAGGGTCACGGCAAGGTCGTGGATGTCTTCGCCGTCATGCCCCAGCAGGCGGGCGGTCAGCACCACAAGAAGCGGGCGCAGGCGCTTGCCTCCGGCCTCAAAGATGTGCCGCGTTACCGGGCGCACAGGTTCGGGCAATGTCTCCACAGCCCGGTCAAGGGCGCGGTTGATGGCCGGAAGTTCCAGGGCAATGCGTGCTTTGAGTTGAATCATTTCACCACTCAGATGAGGTTAAGGGCGGGCAGCACCTGGGCAAGGGCATGCAATGCGCCGGGGAAATCTTTTTCCTCTTTGGCGCGGGGGCCCACCTTGTTGGACACGCTGCGTACTTCCACACAGGCGATGCCCTGTCGTGCGCAGGCGTAAGCCACGGCAAAGCCTTCCATATTTTCCAGATCAGCCTGATAGCGGCTTTGCAGATCCGCCGCGCGGGCAAAGCTTGCGCTCACGCCCGCCACGGTCAGTGAGCGGCAGGGGGCCAGCACACCGTCATCGCATCTGCCGCCGAAAGCCGACAAAGCCTCAACGCCGTGGAGCGTCAGGCGATCACGCACGGCCTCGCCCTGCGGGGGCTGCCACTGCGGAAAGCCAAAGGCCCCGGCAATGACTGTCTGGCCGTCGTGCAGGCCATATTCCGGCCAGACCTCTTCCCGCACCAGACAGTGTGAACGAAGGGGATGGCTGCCAAGATCAAAGGCTCCGGCAAGGCCCACGTTGAGCACGGCGCTGACGGGCGTTCCTTCGGCTTCGGCACGGCTCAGGACAAGGCCCAGAGCAAGGGCCGCGTTAACCGGACCGATGCCTGTCAGGCAGCACAGCGCCGGGCCTTTCTTGAGCTGTACGGGCCAGAGCCGCATTTCGGGCCATGTCGCGGCATCCGCTGCGCCGCTTTCAGCCCCGTGCGGGGCGACATGACCGGCAGCGGCCGCCTGCGCTGAGCCTGTTCCGTCATTCCGCGCGGGCGCGGAAAAGGGAACAAGGCCCGGCAGCAGGCCCGCCAGTTCCGGGCCGGTGGCAGCGCAGATAAGCAGGCTCACGCGGCTTACAGCCTCCAGTAGTCTATGCCCGCGTCGCGCATGGCGGCCGGGTCGAGAAAGCTTTTTACGTCCAGCACAACGGCTTTGTCCGGCTGGGCAAAGAGCGCTTTTATGGCATCGGGCGACAGGGCCTTGTACGCATCGTGTCCTACAGCGAGGATAAGGGCATCCAGATTGTGCAGGTCGCCCTGCGGCAGCAGAATCTGGCCGTATTCGTGCAGGGCTTCGGCGGGATCGGCCTCGGCGTCGCTCACGAGCACCTGCACGCCGTAGTCCTCAAGTTCGCGGATAACGTCCACCACGCGGGTATTGCGCAGATCCGGCACGTTTTCCTTGAAGGTAAAGCCCAGAATGCCCACGCGCGCACCGCTGATGATGCGGCCGCTTCTGATAAGGCGCTTGACCGTGCATTCGGCCAGATACTTGCCCATATTGTCATTGATGCGGCGGCCCGCCAGAATGACTTCAGGGTGAAAGCCCAGCTCTTCGGCCTTGTAGGTAAGGTAGTAGGGGTCCACGCCAATGCAGTGGCCGCCCACAAGACCGGGCCGGAAGGGCAGGAAATTCCACTTGCTGCCTGCGGCCTGAAGCACTTCAAGGGTATCAATGCCGAGGCGGCCGAAGATGATGGCAAGCTCGTTCATGAGGGCGATGTTGAGGTCGCGCTGGGTGTTTTCGATGACCTTGGCGGCTTCGGCCACCTTGATGCTGGAGGCGCGGTGTATGCCTGCCGTGACCACCGAGCCGTAGATCTGCACCAGCAGGTCTGTGGTAACGTCGTCGGAGCCGGAAACAACCTTGGTGATGGTTTCAAGGGTGTGCACCTTGTCGCCGGGGTTGATACGCTCGGGCGAGTAGCCCACGGTGAAGTCGCGGCCAAAGGTGAGGCCGGACTCGCGCTCAAGGATGGGCACGCAGATTTCTTCGGTCAGGCCGGGGTACACGGTGGATTCGTATACGACCACGCAGCCCTTGCTCATGTGGCGGCCCACGGTGGTGCTGGCCCCCACCACGGGAGTCAGGTCGGGGGAGCGGTGATCGTCAATGGGCGTGGGAACAGCCACAATAATGACGGCGGCCTGCCTGAGGTCGGCCGGATCGCAGGAATAGCGCACATTGGCGGCCTGGAGTTTCTGGTCGTCCACTTCACGGGTGCGGTCGTGTCCGTCCTGCAGTTCCTTGATGCGCGGGGCGCTGATGTCAAATCCCAGCACGCTCATGCGGCGCGAAAGGGCCACGGCCAGGGGCAGACCCACATAGCCGAGGCCGACGACGGCCAGCGTTTCTTTGCCTTGTTGCAGGGCCTCGAATGTCACCATAATTTCATTCCTTTACAAAACAGGCTTTTTTCGTCACCAAGAAAAGCATGGACTTCAATATAGAACTTTTTTTCCGCGCCCTGGGCCTTGCCATCGTGCTTGAGGGGCTGTGCTGGACGCTTTTTCCCGGCGGTATGCGCCGGGCGCTGCTGAGCATTCTTCCCCTGCCGGAAAGCCGCTTGCGTGTGCTGGGGCTGACGGCTCTGGCATTGGGGCTGCTGGTCGTCTGGCTGGCTTCACGCTAGAGCAGTGAACCCACGAAATGCTCGGTTATGGCAGACAAAAGCCTGCCCGCCCGCATTTCGCGGCAGGGATTTGTCTGAAAATCCCTGCGGAGCAGCGATGCATTTCATTGGCAAACTGCTCCGGCATCTGCCGGGCAGCCCTGCGCAGGTTTTTTGCCTGTGCCCCGTGCGGGACACAGCGCTTGCGCGCGTCTTTGCCAAAAGGCATGCAAAATACGCTGTTTCTGCTGCCCGTGGCGAAAGCCGTGCCTGTTCCGTCAGTGTCACGGCATGCGGCCTGTCGCAGCAAAAGAGTCGCGCTTTGCCTTTTGTCAGGTTTCCGTTGCGGGGCATGCCCGTGGAACCGTCTTGCCGCAGGCCGCCTACCGGGCCTTTTCACCCACATGCAGGCAGACAATGCCCGACGTGAGTTTCTGATACCACGCCTTGCTGAACCCGGCCCGGCGCAGTTCCTTTTCCAGCTCAACGGCTGAAGGAAACGCGCGGATAGTGTCGGCCAGATAGGCATAGGCAGCGGGATCTTTGGAAAATATGCGTCCCACGCGGGGCAGCAGGTGGTTCAGATACACATTGTACAGGCCGCCCCAGATGCGTTCGCGGCCGGAACCGAATTCCAGAATGCAGGCCCTGCCTCCGGGGCGCAGCACCCGCAGCATTTCGGCAAAGGCCGTTTCACGCGGGATGATATTGCGTATGCCAAAGGCAATGGTCAGGCAGTCCACCGAGGCGTCGGGCAGGGGCAGGCGCTTGGCGTCGGCCGCCACGGGCAGGATGCGCCGGGCATTGTCGCCCTTGAGCTTGCGGCTGCCCTGTACCAGCATGGGCGGGCAGAAGTCCAGCGCGGGAACAAGGGCCGTGGGGTACTGGCGACGGATTGCCAGGGACACGTCCAGTGTGCCTGCGGCCAGATCCAGCACCACGCCGCCTTCGCCCAGCCGTACGTTGCGTGCCAGCACCTTGCGCCAGTGCTGGTCAAGCCCCAGACTGAGGACGCGGTTGAGCAGGTCGTAAAAGCGTACAATGCGGCCGAACATGCCGGCCACGGCAGCGTCATGTGAGGGCACGGAAGCCGGGGCCGAGGCCCTGTCCTGCTGCCCGGAAAGCCGAGAAGAGTCCACTTATTTACCCTTGTTGTCCTGATCCGCGTCAACACCGATGGCCGTGCAGACCACCCGGTATACAGAGGGAAAAACCTCTGCGAAATTGCCGGGAGAAACCGTGCGTGTTTCAATAAACTTGGCGGTCAGTTCCTTGGCTACCTGCAGGGCTTCCTTGCGATCCTTATCCATACGGTCCTCTTGCCTCGTTACTGCCGTCCGGCAGGCTGCACGGTTTGGGGCTTGCGCCTGCGGCCGCACGGCCGGAAAACAAAACCCGCCCTTTGGGGAATGGCCATGACCCACAGCGGGCATTGCCTGGACGGGAAAAAGAACGGAAACGAAAGCCCCCGCCCCCTTTTTTATATTCGTGCCGGACATGTTTCCGGCTTTATGCATGGCAGCGAACTGAAGCCAGCGCCATGCGGCATGTAATTCATGGCAGAAAACATTTTGCTTTTGGGAACATCCGCCCTGGCGCTCTGTGGCGTCCGGCACGGCGATGAACGGAGCAAAAACGGTGTTCCTGCTGCTTCGTGGCGCTTCTTTGCCCTTGCCATGCATGCGTCACGGCCAATCTGGCCGTTGAAAATACGCCATCCCGCCACGCTTTGGTCTTTGAGCAAAACCGCATGCGGCGAACTTGGCGGGCTACTGTCCCATGCAGGAGAAATCGCGCACGAGCATATGCGTTCCGCCTCTGCTTGGCAAGCCTGACGCCAGTGCGGACAGGATGTTTTGCCGGACCGGGTGGACAGGGAGGCGTGTTTTCAGCTTCGGGCAAAAAAACGTCAACGTCGGCTGCAGGCCACAGACGCCTTTTGCCGTGAGGCTACACAGTTCTTGCAGGTTCCCGACACTGACCACGGTGCGCGACAGTGCAGAGAGCGGTGCGTGCTTTTTGTGCGGGCAGTTGCCCGCGCGGGCCTGCCGACTTCAGGCAGGCCGTTTCGTGCTCGGACACAGCTGGCCCGGCTACATCTCGCTTTCAAGCAGGCGGGCGATTTCTTCGCGCAGAATGCGGGCGGCGGCTGCTGCCGCGGACTTTTCCACCTGCTCGTTGAAGCGGGGTTCAAGAGCGTCCAGCCGTTCTTCTATGGCGTCCAGCCGGGCTGAGGCCCCGCGCAGTGTCAGGTCAACATTGTCCAGACGCTGGGTCAGAACGGGATCTTCACTGGTGGCAGGGGCGGACGCCTGCGCGGCAGCTTCCTGAAGAGCCAGTTGCGTGGCCTGCTGTGCTGCCTGTGCCGCGGCTGCCTGTATGGCTTCCATGAGGTGCTGGTGCAGGGGGTGGCCCGGTTCAAAAAGGGTTTCGGACACTACGGCGGCCACGTCCGGGACGGCGGCAGCTTGATGTACGGCGCTCCCGGCGGCTTCCTCGGCATTGCGGGCCGTCTGCATGGCCTCCTCCACCGCACGGGCAGAATCCCTGCCAACAGCACGGGCCGTATTTTGTGCTTCTTCAGCACTTGCCTGGGCCAGACCGGCGGCCTCGCGCGCGTCATCGGCCAGTGCGCGGGCCTGTTCCGCAGCTTCACGGGCTTCAGCCACGGCAGCTTCCAGCGTGCTCACGCGCTCTTCGGCCTGACGCAGCAGTTCCGTGCACTGATCCAGACGCTCAGCAAGCGCATCGGCCGCGAAAGCGTGGGAGGGGGTGGATGCGGCAGCGCCAGCAGCGACATTGGACGCGGCGGCGGCAGCGGAAGTGATGGCGGCGTCGTCAGCGGGGGCATTGTCAGCAGCGGCATCGTCAGCGGGGGCAGAGTCCCCGGCCGTGTCAGCATTTTCGGCCGCGTCAGCATCTTCGGCGGGGACAGTATCTCCGTGCGCAGTGTCCGGCGTGTTCACAGCGGGCGTCGCGTCAGTCATGTCTGCCGTGTCCGCAGGGCGTGCATCTGTGGCGTCCGCACTGCTGGCGGCAGGGGCGCTTTCCGGAGCAGGCGCGGCAACGGCATCCGCAGCATTTGCGGTTTCGTCGGTGTCGTCCGCGTCACCCTCGGCTGCAGCGGCATGCGGCTCTGTCGCAGGTGCTGCAACGGCGGCAGCATCTGTGGCCGCAGTGGTGTCCGCGTGCCCGGCATCAGCCGCGCTGGCTGAGCGTACAGGTTCAGCGGCGTCCATCGGTGCGGCTGGTGCGGCTTCTGCCCCATGGACCGGCGTCGCGTCGGATGGCATGGCGGTCTGGTCAGCCACGGGTGCTTTTTCTGTGTGCTGACCGATCTGGGCATCCGCATGGGACGTGTCTGAAGTGTCCGCTGTGTCCGCAATACTTGTCGCATCCGCCGTGCCCGCTGTATCCGCCGAATCGGGGAGCGGGCCTTCGGCCGAGGACGTCAGCTCGTTGGCGGCTTCAGCCAGAAGAGCGTCAATATCAAGATCGGAAAGCGTGTCCTGCGTAGCGTCCTGCGCAGCGTCCGGTGTCGTGTCCTGCGCGGCCTGTGCGGCGGCTTCGGGCTGTGCGGGAGCTTGTGGCGCGGGCTGTTCTGCTGTTTGCGGCACGGGGGCTTTTGTGTCTTCAGGGCCGACAGAAGCTGTCTGCTCCGGCTGTGCGGGAGCTTGTGGCGCAGCTTGCGCTGCGTGGTCCGCAGGGCTGTCGTTGCTGTCTGCGGGTGCAGGGGCGCTTTCGCGTACTTCGGCATCGGCAGCGGCCAGAAGGGCATCCAGATCAAAGTCCAGATCGCTGTCGGCGGGCTTCGCAGCAGCGGGCTTTGCCGCGCCTGCGGTGTCCGCAGCGGGATTTACGGCAGCCAGCAGCATATCAAGGTCT
Source organism: uncultured bacterium (assembly GCA_905214305.1). GTDB lineage: Bacteria > Desulfobacterota > Desulfovibrionia > Desulfovibrionales > Desulfovibrionaceae > Desulfovibrio. Next base: position 19,208 of record CAJMLK010000035.1, on the reverse strand, counting down.
GCCGCAAGTTCTTCGGGATTGAAAGGCTCGGCCGCTTGAGGCTCCGCCCCGGATTCCGGGAGCGGGGCAGCCGCGTTGCCGGAAGTCTGGCCCGGAGCCTGCCCTGCATTTTCCTGCGGTGCTGCATGGCCCTGCGCGGGCTGAGCCGCCGCAGCCCCACTGGCGGGGGTGGCATGCCATGCATCGAGGTCGTTTGCGTTGAGCAGGGCTTCCAGTTCGTCAGAAATAACAGGCTCCGGCACGGTTCCGGCAGCCAGCAGATCGTCCACATCCGGCGTGTTGCCGTGGGCGTTGTCGTGTGCATGCTCGGGCTGGGCCGTTACGGGGCATGCCGCTCCCGTCAGGCCGTCCAGCATCTGATCCACGGCGGCATCTGTGTGCCGGGGGGACTGGGCCGTGGTGGAGCGCTGCGGTGGCTGAGGAGGAATATCCAGAGAATTAAGGAGATTATCGACGTCTCCCATGCCGGGCATGTGCAGCTTTTCGTTGGGGTCCACGATGTGCCCGTCGGGTGCGACAGCGGTTCCCGACCCGGCAGCTTTGCCAGCTTGCTGGGCCGTGGCGGTGTCTGTTGCTGTATCGTCAGCCGCAGCGAACGGCATTTCGCCGTCGGCGGAAAAATCTTCGCTATCGTCTCTGGCTTCCATCTGCGCCAGCAGATCGTCAATTTCCGCATCGGTTTGACGACCTTCTTCATTCAGGCTGCGCATATGCGAATGGAGAACGTTTTGCTCATCATCTGCGTGAGCGGGTTCGGCCTGCTGGTTGGCCGCCGGGACCTCGCCTTTTTCGATAAGTTCTGTCAGGTCGATGATTTCTTCAGTATTTTCATGGGCGTTTTGGGCAGCCATGCGCGACCTCATGGGGTTAGGAACAATCGGCTCCGGGGCCGGAAGGGCGGGATTTGTCGCCAGTACGCGGTATGGTGGCCGCTGGTTGTGCCGCCGGAGCGAAACACGTGCAAAGCCACGGTTTTTCGTATCAGGTTATGAGAAAAGACGCAAACGCACAACTGGTGGACGCAACGGCGTGGCGGGCGTCTGTTCACTGCCGGACTGTCGCGCAAAAAAACGGCCACCCGTAAGGATGGCCGTTTGTACTTGCGGGCGGCTGCTCACGCAGTCGCCGGTGCAATTTCAAAATAAAACTGCACTAGTCCTTTTTGTCTTTCTTGAGCCAGGGCATCATGCTGCGCAGTTCTTTGCCCACTTTTTCGATCTGATGTTCAGATTCGTTGCGGCGGGTGGTAAGAAACATGGGGTACTTGGCGCGGGCTTCAAGAATGAAGTTGCGCGCGAATACGCCGCTCTGGATGTCCTTGAGCACGGCCCGCATCTCTTTTTTCACTTCATCGGTGATCAGGCGGGGGCCGGTAACGTAGTCGCCGTATTCAGCGGTGTTGCTGATGGAGTAGCGCATGCGCGACAGGCCGCCTTCGTACATGAGGTCCACAATGAGCTTCATTTCATGCAGGCATTCAAAGTAGGCCATTTCAGGCTGATAGCCGGCTTCCACCAGGGTTTCAAAACCGGCCTTGATCAGTTCGGAAACACCGCCGCACAGCACGGCCTGTTCGCCGAAGAGGTCGGTTTCTGTTTCTTCACGGAAGGTGGTTTCAATGACGCCGGAACGCGCGCCGCCCACACCCTTGGCGTACGCCAGAGCCGTCTGAAGGGCCTTGCCGGTGGCGTCCTGTTCAATGGCCACGAGGCAGGGCACGCCGCCGCCTTCGGTGTAGGTGCGGCGCACCAGATGGCCGGGGCCTTTGGGAGCGATGAGGAATACGTCCACATCCTTGGGCGGCTGGATCTGGCCGAAGTGGATGTTGAAGCCGTGGGCAAAAAGCAGGGCCTTGCCCTTGGCAAGGTTGGGCTTGATGTCGTTTTCGTAAACGGCGGCCTGCACTTCATCGGGCAGCAGAAGCATGATCAGGTCAGCCTGAGCGGCGGCTTCGGCCGCAGAAACCGGCTCAAAACCGTGTTCCCTGGCAAGTTCATAGTTGACGCCGCCGGGGCGCTGCCCCACCACAACCTTGACGCCGGAATCGCGCAGGTTCTGGGCGTGGGCGTGGCCCTGACTGCCGTAGCCGATGATGGCGACGGTTTTATCCTTCAGGAGATTGAGGTCGGCATCCTGATCGTAATAAACTTTCATCTGAACATCCTCTGAGATCACTCATGGTTAAACAAAATTGTAGATCTTTCCACCGCTGGGAAAGAGCGTGGGCCTGAACATGGGTCCGGGCGCTGTTGCACCCTCTGCCTGACAGCGCGCTGTCAGGTGGCTGCGAAAGCGGTTGCGGTTCTGCCTTCACGCAGGGGCGGCCCCTGGGGATAAGGGACACCTGCCGCCTGCGTCATTCCCGTGCCGGAGAGGGCCTTGTGGGCCGTCAGACGCGGGAACGGACAGTCCTGAACCATGACGCCGCGAAATGCCCGGAGGGCTTAAAGGCGTGTGCAGCATAAAAGCGTGTATTTGCCGCACTCACACCGGCTTGCAGTGTGGCGCGCCAAGTGCGGCGGCAGAGCGGATGACCATGCTCGATGAAAGTCCGCTCATGGGCGAAAGTGCCCCGGGGTGCAGTGAAACAGCCCCTAGTCCGCCTTTTTGGAACGACGCATGGCCACAGAGCCTGTGCGCGCCAGTTCCTTGATGCCAAAGCGCTGTAAAAGATTGATGATGGCATCCAGCTTGTCCTGATTGCCTGTGGCCTCAATGGTCATTTCATTGGGGCTTACGTCCACCACCTTGCAGCGGAATATCTCAACGGTGCGCAGAATTTCACCCCGCATGGGGCCTTCAGCCTGCACCTTGACAAGCATCATTTCGCGTTCAACGGCGGCAATGTCCGCAAAGTCCACCACCTTGATGACAGACACGATTTTGTGCAGCTGTTTCATTATCTGCTCCAAAATCAGGCTGTCGCCCTCTGTGGTGATGGTCATGTGCGAGACGCCTTCTTCCAGGGCCGGGGCCACATTGAGCGAATGGATGTTAAAGCCGCGCCCGCTGAACAGTCCCGCCACGCGGGAGAGCACGCCGGGTTCGTTTTCCACCAGCACGGAAAGCACATGTGTCTTGGTCATAGCCCCTCCTTTACACCAGCAACATTTCATCAAGCGCCGCGCCCGCAGGCACGATGGGGTACACGTTTTCCTCGCGCTCAACCACTACATCGATAAAGGCCGGATTGGGTGTGGCAAGGGCCTTTTCGAGGGTGGCACGCAGGTCTTCGGGCTTTTCGATGCGATAGCCTTCGGCCCCGTAGGCTTCGGCCAGCTTCACAAAGTCCGGCTGGGCCTCCATGTTGGTGGAGCTGTAGTTCTGGTTGTAAAAGAGTTCCTGCCACTGGCGCACCATGCCGAGGTGGCGGTTGTTGAGGATGACGACCTTGATGGGCAGCCTGTTGGCGACCACGGTGGCCAGCTCCTGGATGTTCATCTGCAATGAGGCGTCGCCCGCCACAGTGATGACTTTTTTGTGGGGAAAGGCAAACTGCGCGCCGATGGACGCGGGAAAGCCGTAACCCATGGTTCCGAGACCTCCGCTGGTGAGCAGGGTGCGCGGCTTTGTGAACGTGTAGAACTGGGCTACCCACATCTGGTGCTGGCCCACTTCCGTCGCGATGATGGCATCGTCGTTGGAAAGCTCGTACAGGGTCTGGATGACTTCCTGCGGCTTGATATTGTGGTTTTTCTGATAGCAGAGGGGTTTGCTTTTTTTCCATTCGGCCACGGCTTCAAGCCACGCCGCGTGTTCGCTGCCCCAGTCTTTGCCCTCAAGTTTGGCGCTGCATATTTCGCCCATGCCCTCAAGCGCCAGGCGGCAGTCGCCCACCACGGGAACGTGAACTTCCACGTTTTTGCGTATGGATGTGGGGTCGATGTCGATATGCACAATACGCGCCTTGGGCGCGAAGCCTGCCAGCTTGCCCGTAACGCGGTCATCAAAGCGCGCACCCACGCACACCAGCACATCGGCATTGTTGATCGCCAGGTTGGCGGCGTATGTGCCGTGCATGCCCACCATGCCGAGCCACAGCGGGTCAGTAGCGGGAAAGGCCCCAAGGCCCATGAGCGAGCAGGTGACGGGGATTTGCAGCTTGCGCGCGAGGTTCGTGAGGGCCTCGGCGGCATCGGACATGATAACCCCGCCCCCGGCCAGAATAACCGGGCGTTCGGCGCGCGCCAGTTCTTCTACCGAGCGCCGCAACTGGTTGAGATTGGGCTTGTAGGTGGGGTTGTAGCTGCGCATGTAGACTTCTTCGGGCCACACAAATTCGGCCTTTGTCTGCATGACGTCTTTGGGCAGGTCAACAAGAACCGGGCCGGGGCGGCCCGTGCGCGCCAGATAGAAAGCCTGACGGATGGTAAGGGCCAGCCTGTTGATGTCCTTTACCAGAAAATTATGCTTGGTGCAGGGGCGGGTGATGCCCACGATGTCCACTTCCTGAAAGGCATCATTGCCGATCAGCTGTGTGGGAACCTGCCCCGTAATGACTACGAGAGGAATGGAATCGGAATAGGCTGTGGCTATGCCCGTCACCGTATTTGTGGCTCCGGGACCGGAAGTAACCAGACAGGCCCCTACCTTTCCGGAGGCGCGGGCATAGCCGTCAGCCGCGTGCACAGCCCCTTGTTCATGTCGTACCAGCACGTGACGTATTTCCTGATGTCGCGGCAGTTCGTCATATATATCAATCACTGCGCCGCCGGGATACCCGAACAGCACGTCAACGCCTTCTCTCTTCAGGGACTCAAGGAGAATCTGCGCACCTGTACATTCCATAGCCGGCTCCTTAACAGCCTGCTAGCAATCCTGTTTTTTTATCCTGTCGAGGATTGCCATGAGCTGGGTTTTGCCCTCAAGCTTCTGTTTTTTCAGTTGCTTCAAGGTCTGTTCTTCAGTAGGGGTGCGGAAGGGTTTGCCTTCAAGCTTTTCTACCTGTTTTTCGTAGAGCACGTGATCTTCCCAAAGGGATTTCAGCTCCGGATCAGTAGCCGCATACTTGGTTAGTAGTTCTAGTTCATGCTGATCCATAAGAAATCTCCATTGTTAGATGTTCGAACGCGGAAGTCCGCGAGGAAGCCGGAGTTATTGGATGGCCAGCGCGTACTGGGCAAGAGAGGCAACCACAATGCGGTTGAAAAGCTCGATGCTCAGCAGCACCACCACCGGGGAGAAGTCCATGCCGGTGGTGTAGGTGAATGGCAACCACTTGCGCACACGGTAAAACACGGGTTCCGTGAGGGCGCGCAGGGTGCGCACTATGGGATTATATGGGTCGGGACGCACCCAGGTGAGCACGGCCGCGATGATGACGATCCAGAAATACAGGTTCAGCAGTGAACCGAGAATCATGGCAACGGCGCTCATGGTATTGGCCAGAACAATCATGCGCCCTCCAGAATGGCGGTCTTGGGGTCAAAAAATACGCTCAGGGGAACCCGGCGGGGCCTGGTTTTACGTCGTGGCATTCTGGGGCGGCAATATCGGGTTCAGCGCGGCGTGCAGGCCCGCATAGTCCGCAACCGTTATCTGCCCCCGCAGAAGCCCGCCGTTAAACGCCGCAAATACTACGCCCGCCCCCCGGGCCGCTTCCTTGTCGTGTTCGCTGTCGCCCACGAAAAGCACGGTTTCGGGCTGAACGCCCCATGCGGAGCAGATGCGCCGCGTGCCTTCGGGAGACGGCTTGGGCGCTGCCGTATCGGCCGCAACCACAGGATTAAAATAGGTGGGCAGGCCGAAAATGTCCAGAACCGTTTGTATTCCCTCAAACCTGCGGTTGGTATGCACGGCCATGCGCACCCGGCGGTCACGAAGGTCGTCAATAAAGTCGGTAAATCCCGGCTGCAGGCGCAGCATGGGCAGTATGTCGCGCCGATAGTTGACGACATCGCGTGTTACATGCTCTATCTGATCGTGAAGGTGTGGCGGAACAATGTACAGCAATGACTGCATGGCGGTTGCCATAAAGCAGTATTCTTCCTGCTCCGGCGTCATGGGTGCAAGATTGAAGTATTCAAGCACGCGATTGTAGAAAATATTGTTGGATTCGCGAGAGTCTATCATTACGCCATCGCAGTCAAAGATGACTCCTGCAAGGCCGTGGGGAAAAAGCGTGCTCATGATGCGGGCCTCCATACAAGCCACAGGCGCTCGGCATCCAGAGGCGGAGAGCCGGTGGGCTGTGTGCGGCCGAGAATGCGCCAGGCCGGGGCGTGCGCCTGAAGCAGGCGCGGCAGGATGGTGGCCGGAATGGCGGCATGCACCGTGGCCGGATTGAAATCCATTTCTTCCTGCATGTCTTCGGCCATGAGGCCTTCTGCCAGAATGGGCATGTCGGGCGGCAAAAAGTGCATGGCATTGGCTGTTACGAGCCGCCACGGCGGCATCAGCCCCAGATCGAGGGTTACGGGCATGCCCAGAATGCCTGCGCCCGCATGGTATTCAAAATCGCCCGCGCCCTGGGCATCGCCTTCGTCCACTCCAAGGGAACGGGTGAAGCTTTCGGACTTGCGGGCCAGCGCATGGGCCATGTCCGCCAGTTCAGCCATGCGTTCTTCCTGAAGCCATACCCATAGAAGGGTCTTCTGCGCCTGCTCGTGCTCGATGCGCAGCCTGCGGGCGGCCTCGGCCCTGAGGGCGGCCTGACTGTCCGCATTGCCAAGCTCGCGCAGCATCGCCATTTCCGAGGCATGGCGGGCGGCGCGGGCATTGCCCGCCGAGGCGGCTCCCACGGGCAGGCCCGAAAGGGCCTCGTCGCCCATGCGGCGCAGGTCTTCAACGCAGGCTGCGGCCTCGCGCGGGCCGAAAGGATAGTCCGCCGGGCAAAATACGCCCGTTTGCGGGGGCTGTGGCAGGCCGGGCCACAAAAGCAGGGTCGCGGGCAGGGCCGTACGGGCATCTTCCGCGTGCCTGTCCGCCAGGGAACCGCGCAGAAAAGGCAGCCTGATACAGAAACTGGGTGTGGTCGTCATAGGCATCCTCTGGAAAAATACAGCATACTCAGAGCCGGGGGAGAGCGCAAGCCGGAGGCGATCAGAACCTGTTTCGGCTTCGCCAATGTATTGTCAGGCGACCGCTTATGACATATAAAGCATCCCAGCAACGCCGCAGCGTGAGCGGTAGACTGCCAAACATCTCGCCGGCAGACCCGGCTCAAAGGAGTAGAAGAAATGGAACAGGGCACCATCCGCCTGAAGACAGGCCTTGCGGAAATGCTGAAAGGCGGCGTGATCATGGACGTCACCACTCCCGAACAGGCCAAGATCGCTGAAGAAGCTGGCGCTTGCGCCGTAATGGCTCTGGAACGCGTACCTGCGGACATTCGCGCTGCCGGCGGCGTGGCCCGCATGGCCGACCCCACCATTGTTAAAAAAATCATGGAAGTGGCCTCCATTCCCGTTATGGCCAAGGCGCGCATCGGCCACTTTGTGGAAGCGCGCATTCTTGAGTCGATGGGTGTGGACTACATTGACGAAAGCGAAGTGCTCACTCCCGCTGACGACAAATATCATATCGACAAGCGCGACTTTACCGTGCCTTTTGTCTGCGGTTGCCGCAATCTGGGCGAAGCCCTGCGCCGCATCGCCGAAGGCGCTGCCATGATTCGCACCAAGGGCGAGCCGGGCACGGGCAACGTGGTTGAAGCTGTGCGTCACTGCCGTCAGGTTATGGACGAAGTGCGCATGCTCTGCGCCCTGCCCGAAGCCGAAGTGCCCAACTTTGCCAAAGAAATGGGCGCTCCTCTTGAACTGTGCCTGCTCGTGCGCAAAGAAGGCCGCCTGCCCGTGGTCAACTTTGCCGCCGGTGGCATTGCCACCCCGGCTGACGCCGCCATGATGATGCATCTTGGCTGCGACGGCGTGTTTGTGGGTTCCGGCATCTTCAAGTCCGGCGATCCGGCCAAGCGTGCCCGTGCCATTGTGCAGGCCGTGACCAACTACAAGGATTTCGCCCTGCTGGCCGAAATCTCTCGCGATCTGGGCGAACCTATGGTGGGTATTGAAATTTCCACCATTCCTTCGGGCGAGCGCATGCAGGAGCGGGGCTGGTAATATGGCCGCACGCTGTGTGGGTGTTCTGGCCCTTCAGGGGGCTTTTCGTGAGCATGTGGCCGCCGTGTCCCGTCTGGGCGTGGCGGCCCGCGAAGTGCGTCAGCTCAAGGATATGGATGGCATTGATGCCATGATCATTCCGGGCGGCGAAAGCACCACCATGGGCAAGCTGCTCAACGAGTGGCATATGCTGCAACCTCTGCGCGAGCGCATTGAACAGGGCATGCCGGTGTATGGCAGTTGTGCCGGACTTATCCTGCTGTGCCGCGTTATTGAAAACTCAGACCAGCCACGCCTGGGCGTGCTGGACGCCACCGTGCGGCGCAATGCCTTTGGCCGTCAGGTGGACAGCTTTGAAACCGACCTCAGCATGCCGGAAATCGGCCCGGAACCTGTTCCGGCGGTTTTCATCCGCGCTCCCGTCATCACCGGCGTGGGGGCGGACGTAAGGGTGCTGGCCGAGGTCAGGGGGCAGGCCGTGGCCGTGCGCCAGAACAACATTCTGGCTACGTCCTTTCATCCGGAGCTGACTCCGGATACGCGCCTTCACGGCTACTTTCTGGGCATGTGCGGCAACTGACGCAAACACCGTCCCGGACAAGGGGGAGGTTTTTGACGGTACGCGGCCGCCGCGCGGGCACTGATGGGCAAATGTTCTGAATATTGCGACAATGCAGGCCCGCTGCCACGTTTTGAGAGAATGGAGAGAAACGCTGAATACGTTTCTCTCCATTCTCATTTTCCGCCCTGTGGTGCAGGGGCGCAAGCAGGCCACGCCTCGCAGCGCCACGCACGCACCAGAGGTCAGCCACACACTCCAGAGGCCAGCCGCGCGCATGCACCAGAGGCCAGCCGCGCGCATTCGCATGTCATCGCGCGTATCACCCGGCATCAGCACCCTGTTCGCGCAGGAACAGAAAGGGCCTTGCCGCACTGCTGCAACAAGGCCCTTTTGGCGTGTTTTTCAGGGAAGGTAACTGTTTTCGGCTCCGCTTTCCGGGGGCATCCCGCGCATGGACAGGCATGTCGGCGCTCCCTGTCAGGCGGCATTTGCCTTGGTCTTCGTACTGGCAAGAGAGCCGCGGGCAGATTTCTACCGGCCGTGATCCTGTTCAAAATCTTCTTTTTTGAGGTACGGCAGATAGGTGGGGTCTGTACCCATAATGTGCTGCACAAGCCAGTCCTTGAGAAAGGTCAGCAGATCCATGCTTACGGTGGCCGTACCGGATTTGAGCTGTTCTTCCACTTCATCCAGCTTTGCCACAAATTTTCTGTGGATTTTCATGTGTTCCGCGGCGCCCAGATAGGCGGTGGCGGTAAACAGCTTTTCTTCGTCCGCAAAGTGCGTGGCCGTGTAGTCGCGCAGCTTGCGCAGAATGACCTGAAGCTCTTCCGTTGTGCGGTTGTGGGCCATTGCCGTGTACAGTTCGTTGATATAGTCAACCAGCAGCCGGTGCTGCCTGTCCACCATGGCGACATGCAGGTCGAGCTTGGGCGTCCACTGGACGAACTTGTCTGATGTGGCCTGTTCATAGTCGCCCGAGACCAGCGCGTTGATGGTCATGTCCAGCTCTTCCATGCCGCTCTGGAAGCTCATGAGGGCGGCGATGAACGTCTCCATGCCGGCTACCGTCTGTTCCGATATCCGGCGGATTTCACCCATCGTCTCGCTTGTGCCGATGCTCTGCTCGGACTGATCCTTGACGCCCTGGGCTATGCTCTGGAGGTGGGCGGCGGTTTCGTTCATGGCATGGAGAATGTCGCGCATGAAGGCCCCGGCACGGGCGGCCTGCTCGGCCCCGTCCATGCTCAGGCGGGCAGCCCTGTCCACCGTCTGCACATTGAGCTGTGTTTCATCCTGAATGGCCCGCACGGCTTCTTCCACTTCCTTGGTGGCGCCCATGGTTTTTTCGGCCAGCTTGCGCACCTCGTCGGCCACCACGGCAAAGCCGCGTCCGGCGTCACCGGCTCTGGCGGCCTCGATGGCGGCATTGAGGGCCAGCAGGTTTGTCTGGTCAGCCACTTCATTGATGACATTCATGACATGGCCGATATTGCTGGCTTTTTCGCCCAGACCGGCCATGGCCGCCTTGAGCTGTACGATGATATCCTTGAGTTTTTCAATGGAAGAAAGCGCGCCTTCCACTTCGCGCTCGCCCGTGGCGGCGCTGGCGCTGGAGCGCTGGGCGCTTTCTGAAAGTTCCTGCACTCTGGTTGACGATTCAAAGGCGGCCTGCGAAACTTTTTCCATAGCCTGGCTGCTTTCAGTGAGACTGTCGCGCTGGGATTCAACGCCCTTGCTCACCTCGACCACAAGGCTGGTCAGGCCGCGCACGTCGGAGGACAGATTGCTGCATACCGAATGCGCCTTGTGCAGCACCATCGCCCCGCGTTCGGACTTGTTGTGCAGGTTCTTTTTTTCTTCTTCAACCGCAGCCAGACGTGCTTTAAGCTCGTCGGCCGTGGCGTTCATATGTTTGATGGCAGCGGCGTCTTCGGCCACGGCCTGTTCCGCGTCGTGCAGATGGCTGAAGCAGTATCCGGCGCGTTCGGCCACATCACCCTCGCGGGCCGCAGCGCCATCAACAAAAAGAGCGTCGCTCTGATCACGCAACTTTTTGTCCTCTGCCCGGCGTTTCAGCCAGAGGAGGGCGTCCGCCACGGCACAGACTGCGGCGAAAACAGGCAGCAGCCATTGCAAGCCGTGCAGCGCACCCATGAAAGCCATGCCGGCGAGAGAACACAGTATGAAGAGTTGCAGTATTATGCCCATATATTTCCGCCTTGGTTTGCTTGCTTATCGGCAAGTGTATATTTACTCTTAACAGCAAGAAATGTAAATAAACCCATGTAACAGCAAAGAGGTTGATATTATGGAGATTATTGATTGCAGGGGGCTTGCCTGCCCCCAGCCGGTCATTCGCTGTCGCACTGCCGTCGGGGAAGGGCTTGCTGCATTGGAGGTGGTGGTTGACAACGCGCCTGCGCTGGAAAATGTGCAACGTTTTCTTCAGGGGCGTGGCTATGCGCTGGAGGTTGTGCAGCACGACCCCCGGTGCTGGCGCATCAGGGCCGTGCCGGCTGACGCCGTGGACGCACAGCACGCCAGGGGCGTGTCGCCTGTTGTGCCGCAGGCCGCAGAATCCGGCGCTGTGGAGGGGGCGGGTGCGCAGACCCTCGTGCTGTTGACCACAGAAACACTGGGGCGCGGCGATGACACCCTGGGCACGAAGCTTATGGAAAATTTTCTGGCGACGCTGCCGGAACTTGGCCCCCGCCTGTGGCGTCTGGTGCTTGTCAACGGCGGTGTCAGGCTGGCGGCCCGGTCTGGCCCTGCGCTCGAGTCGCTGCAGCGGCTGGCGGCATCGGGCGTTTCCATTCTGGTATGCGGGGCCTGCCTTGGGCACTACGGTCTGCTGGAGGCAAAGGCGGTTGGAGAAACTTCCAACATGCTTGATATCGTGACCAGCCTTGATCTTGCAGACAAGGTCATCAGGCCCTGACCAACACTACGCGGCCAGCGTGGATCGCGGCGGCGCAACAGAAAAGGCGACATGGGTTTTCCATGCCGCCTTTTCTGTTGCATCAGGGGATTGCCGTGCCGGGCGCGCAGTGGGGTGGCGGGCGACTGCTCACGCAGCCGCCAGAGCAGTTTCACTTTGACACTGCTCTAGTGGCAACGGCCCGGAATGCGCTTTTTATCGGGCGCATGACTGCGTCAGGATTTTACCGGTTTTACGTTAAATTTCGTGCAGCCAGCAGGCCACCCGGTGTTTGCGCTGCCCGAAGTCCGGGCTGGCGTATGAGCCGGAGTCCGGGCCGAAATCCGGGCCGAAATCCGGGCCGAAATCTGGGCCGGAGTCCGGGGTGAGAGCCGGTGCAGCGTCTGAAGCTGCTTCCGGCGCGAAGTCCGGGGGCATTTTTTCGCGGCACAAGGGCATCGCCCTGGCGCAGCGGGGGTGAAAAGGGCAGCCTTGCGGCATGGCGCGCAGGGAAGGTACGCTGCCGGGGATGGTGGGCAGGCGGCTGAGTCCTCTGGAAAGGGCGCTGGGGGCGGCCTGAAGAAGCCCCTGCGTGTAGGGGTGCAGAGGGTGGGAAAAAAGGTCTTGTGCCAGAGCGTGTTCCACAAGGCGTCCGGCATACATGACGCCCACGCTGTGGGCCATCTGGGCGGCCACGCCCAGATCATGCGTGATGAGCAGCACCGCCATGCCGCGCTGCTGGCTGCGGGAGCGCATGAGGCGCAGTATCTGCCCCTGAATGGTGGCGTCCAGCGCCGTGGTCGGCTCGTCGGCCAGCAGCAGGTCAGGGCGGCAGGCCAGAGCCATTGCGATCATCACCCTTTGGCGCATGCCGCCGGAAAGCTGATGCGGATAATCGCCATAACGGCCTTCGGGGGAAGGGATGCCGACTTCAGCCAGCAGGGCCACGGCTTCTTCACGGGCTTTTGCCCGGTTCATACCAAGGTGCAGGCGCAGGGGTTCGGCCACCTGTTCCCCGACCCTGAGCACGGGATTGAGGGATGTCATGGGTTCCTGAAAAACCATGCCCACGCGCCGACCCCGTATGGCCCGCATTTCGCGCGGGGGCAATTGCAGCAGATTTTGCCCGTCCAGCAGAATGCTGCCGTCCAGTCGGGCATTGTCCGGCATGAGACGCAGAATGGACCGTGCCGTCAGACTTTTGCCGCAGCCGGATTCGCCCACAAGACAGGTGATGCGCCCCCGCTCCAGGCTGAGGCTCACATCCCGCACCGCAGGCAGGGGGCCGTTGTCCGTCTGGAATGTGATGGACAGATTTTTCAGGCGCAACAGGGGCTGACCCTCGGGGGCCGGATGTTCCGCCCTGAAGGTGCGCCGCCTGTCGGCGTGGGGCTGTTCCGCATTTGGCCGGTCAAGGTGGGCATCTGCTTGCGGCAGACGAGCCGGATCGGAGAAGGGGGGCGACTGTGGCATGCGGGTACTCACGGCTTCAGGGCTTGTCTTTCTGAATGTTTTTGGGCGGTGCAGCAGGTTGCGTGGCCTCGCTGTGGGCCGGGCGGAAAAAAGTCGGGCCTGTGGCAGCGCATTATTTTTTGACGCAAGGTGAATATGCTTCCAGAGCAAGTTCTCTCTGAAATCGCTCTGGCGGATGCGAAAGCAGACACCCGCCGCGGAGGCGCAGTTTGTCTGCGCGGTCAAACGCCGGAGCGGGCGTCTTGGAAGCATTGAAAATAGATATCCTCAATGCGAAAATGCTATAACAGGAAAGCGCGAAAACCAGAAGCTGCCTGCCGTTGCAGGCTGCGACCGGTCATTGCAAATCGCCACCTGCGGTTGCCTGCCGTTGCCTGCGCCCAAATCGCGTGAGCGCATGGCGGTTACGCGCTCATGAAATCCTGCCATCTGGCAAGCAGCGCGCGCAGGGCGTTGCCTCTGTGGCTGCGGGCGTTTTTTTCGTCGCGGGTCAGTTCTGCTGCGGTTTTTTGTACGTCTTTGTCAAAAAAAACAGGGTCATATCCAAAGCCATTCTGCCCGCGCCGGGCAAAAAGCAACGTGCCCTCCCAGTCGCCGCGAACAACCATTTCTGCTCCGTCAGGCCGCACGCAGGCCATGCAGCTCACAAAACGGCAGCCTCTTTTGCCTTCCGGAACATCGGCCAGCTCGTGCAGCAGCTTGCGGATATTGCGGTCATCGCGGCTTTCATCGGGCCGGCTGGGCCAATCATCGGAATAGCGGGCGGAATAGACGCCGGGGTTGCCGCCCAGAGCGTCCACTTCAAGGCCGGAATCGTCGGCAATGCTCACAAGGCCGGTCAGGCGGGCCACTTCACGCGCCTTGATGCAGGCGTTTTCTTCAAAAGTGACGCCGGTTTCTTCAATTTCTCCAATATGCGGAAAAGCCTCAAGGCTCAGAACTTCCACGCCGAATCGGGCCAGCGGGTCGGCCAGCTCGCGTACTTTTCCCGCATTGTGGGTCGCCAGCACGATACGTATGGGCTGTGTGCTCATCAGGATGCTCCTTGGCGGCAGTGCCGCAGATGTTTTTTCAGGCTTTCTTTTTATGCTGTGGCAAAACCAGCGTGGCGATGATGATGCCGCTGATGACCAGTGCGCCGCCCGCCAGCTGGGCCGGAGCCACACGTTCGTGCAGGACAATGCTGGCGGCGATGCCCGCGAAAACGGGCAGGCTGTAATAGACCATGCCCGCCCGCACCGGGCCTATGTGGTCAACGGCAACCGTCCACAGCCAGAACGACAGGGCAGAACAGCCGATACCGGCGTAAAGCACGCTGATGACAAGGGTTGTGGATAGTTGCGGCAGGGGCAGCATGAAAGCCTCAATGGCGGTAAAGGGCAGGGAGTAGAGCAGGCCCAGCGCAAACGTGGATATGCTGAAGCCCATGGGCGAAATGTCCGGGCTGCGTCGGCGTATGAACAGCGAGTAGAGGCCGAAGCACAGCACGCCGCCCAGGGCCCACAGGTCTCCCTCATTGAAGCGCAGATGGGCCAGCCGATCCCACTGACCGCGGCTGACCAGTATGGTCACCCCCGCAAGGACCACCAGCACGCCAGCCAGACGGCGCGGCGATATCGGCTCGTTGTAGATCACGCGCGAGAGTATCAGGATGACCACCGGGGCCGTGGGAACCAGCAGCGCCATGTTGATGCTTTCTGTGGTTTGCCCGGCCTTGTAGATGAAGGTATTGAGCAGGGTAACGCCAAGAATGCCCAAAAGAGACAGCCCGCGCCAGTTTTTCTTGATGGCGGGCCAGTCGGTGTGCCAGTGCTTGCGGGCAAAGGGCAGCAGGATGATCAGGGCAATGAGCCAGCGCCAGAAATTGCACTGCCAGGGGGGTATGAGGCCCGCCACCGCTCGTGCGATTACAAAGTTTCCAGACCAGATGATAACGGCCAGAAGGGCGGCGGAATAGCCCGTGACATTCTTTTGCATAATAGATGTATCCAAAAAACGGCGTACCGCACTGCAGGCGGAAAGAATCGTTGTGTGTCTGTGACGTGCGACTGACCAATATAATGCATGTGCGGCGCAAAGGCAAAATTGTTCATATGTTGTAAAAACGAAGAATTACATGTGTAGCCGTCAAAAGGGATATAAAAATTTTTAGTTATTTAAAATGGTTACAAGCGTCACCCCGTGGCGCTGCTTTTCTTTTGCGCAGCAAGGGAGTATAGTGGCAATCTAAAATTCACCAGTGAGGAAATGAGCATGAAACTCATGGATATATTTGCTGTTCCTGCCCCCGAAACGCGCATTCCCGTTCCCTATGTCATTGCTGAAGCCGGGGTGAACCACGAGGGCAGCATGGACATTGCCTGCAGACTTATTGACGAAGCCGCCGAAGGCGGCGCGCACGCCATCAAGTTTCAGACCTACAGGGCGGGAACCCTGGCCTCCAAGGATTCTCCGGCCTATTGGGATACCGGCAAGGAGCCGACCCGCAGCCAGTATGAGCTGTTTAAAAAGCACGACTCGTTCTGGAAAAATGAATTTGAAGCGCTCAAAAAACATTGCGACGCAACGGGCATAGCCTTTCTGTCCACGCCCTTTGATGTGGAGTCCGCTCATTTTCTCAATGATCTTATGGATGTGTTCAAGATTTCTTCGTCGGATATTACCAACAAGCCTTTTATTCGCATCCTTTGCGATTTCGGCAAACCCATCCTGCTTTCCACAGGTGCGGCCCATCTGCACGAAATCGCCGAGGCGGTGGAGTGGATTGAAGCCAGGGGCAACAAGCTTGCCCTGCTGCACTGCGTGCTCAACTATCCCACAGCGGACGAAAATGCCGCTCTGGGCATGATTCCGGCTCTTGCCCGCCACTTCCCCCAGCACGCCATCGGCTATTCCGACCACACCCTGCCCAGAGACATGCACATTCTTGAAACGGCCACCCTGCTGGGCGCGCGCGTGCTTGAAAAACATTTTACGCACGACAAGTCCCTGCCCGGCAATGACCATTATCACGCCATGGACAAGAACGACCTGCGGCACTTCTTTGAAAGGCTCAACGCCACTCTTGCCAGTGTGGGCGATCTGAATCTGCGCGCCCTGCCGGAAGAAGAACCGGCCAGACAGCACGCCCGTCGCTCTCTGGTCACGGCGCGCGCCATTCCTGCCGGTACGTGCATCACTGCCGCCGACCTGACGTGGAAGCGTCCGGCTCACGGCATTTCGCCGCGCAATTACGACGAAGTGCTGGGCATGTGCGCCCGGCATGATCTGGCGGAAGACACCGTGCTGCACTGGTCTGATCTGGAAAGCGGAAGCAAGGGTTAATCATGGATCACGGGCGCAGCATACTCGTTCTTGGGCGCATGCCCCGGGGGGCCGAACCGGAAACGCACCGGCCCGCCGGACCCTGGTGCTTTGTGGAGCAGGAGGAGTTTTTTCCCGCCTGGGACAGGCGCTTTGCCTTTCCGCCCGAACCGCTGGCGGAAGTTCCCATCATGGAGCGTGCGTGCCGCCGCGCCAAGGCTCTCTGCGCAGACAGCATCGCTCCGCTGGCGGCGGAGCTGTGCTCGCACAGCTCTACGCTGCCAACCGCCTACTGGGAGACGCTACTGGCCCCCTGGGCCGTGAACATGGCTTCACAGATCGTGGAGCGCTGGGACAGAGTCAAGGCTCTGGCCGAAGCGTGGGGCGACGAGGCCCTGCACGTTCCCCTGTTGCCGGTGGAGTGCGGCTTTACGTTCCATACCGAGCCGGACTTTGTTCTGCACGGCGCCCTGGGGCATACCTTTAATCACTGGCTGTTCTCGCGTCTGTTCGAGGCCCATTTTCATGATGGATGGCCGAAAAACTGGACATGGGAATACCTTGAGCCTGTAAACCGTGAATACGGTGCGGAAAAATGTCTTTCCGGCAAGGAGCGCGTGCGCGGCATGCTGCGCAATGCCATGCTGAGGCTGCCTTTTCCCCGCCTCAAGGGCGTCAGCCTTTGGCAGAGCCTGCGCTTTTCTCTGGCCCTGCTGCACAAAAGCCGGGGGCATGACTGTTCGCAGCCGCTTTCGACCTATGGGCGGGCCGCCACCGGGTTTGACGCGGCATTGCCGGGGCATCTTGATGTCATGGCCCTTTTTCGCGCGGGGATGCCGCGCTCATTGAAAAAGCTCGATCATCCCAAACGCCTCGCGCCCGGCATGCTGTCGCCGCGCCTGCGTGTGGCAAGCATTCTGGCCTATGAGGATGCGGAATACCGCCAAAAGCTCGCGCTCTGGCGCGGCCGGGGCCACAGGCTCATGTATGTGCAGCACGGCGGCAACTACGGGCAGGTGCGCTGTGCCTGTGATACTGCCGTGGTGGAGTACAGCCAGCACGCCTTTGCCACCTGGGGCTGGAGTGAGCACGGCAGCAGCCGGGGAAATTTTATCCCCCTGCCGTACCCGCAACTGGCCCGCATAAAAAAGAGCTGGCACGGTCAGGACGGGCATCACCTCTTGCTTGTGGGTACGGAAATGCCCGCCTACGGCTATCGTCTGGATGCCCATCCCACGCCCTTGCAACTGGTGGATTACAGGCGCGACAAGCTGCGCTTTTTTGAATCGTTGGAGCGGAACATACGGGGCAGCTCCCTGTATCGTCCCTATTTCCCGTTGCCCGGCTCGCTGCGCGATGCGGACTGGCTGCTGGAACGCATGCCCCAGGTACGTCTTGCCACAGGGCCTTTGCAGCCGCAGATGCTTTCCTGCCGCCTGCTGGTTGTGGATCACAACTGCACAACGACTCTTGAGGCTCTGGTTGCCAACGTGCCCACCATTCTGTTCTGGCGGCGGGATGTGTGGCCTGTTACCCCGCAGAGCGATGCCCTGCTGGATGTGCTTGTGCGGGCGGGCATACTGCATACCACGCCCGAAGAAGCCGCCGCCAAGGTCACCGAAGTGTGGGAAGACCCCCGCGCGTGGTGGAGCCGCACATCAGTGCAGGATGCCCGCCGCGCTTTTTGCTCCCTTCAGGCTCTTACGCTCAAGGGCGATGAAAACCATTACTGGATCCCAACGTTGAAGAGTTTGTAACATATGAAAATTCGGTTAGTTATCACAGCTTTTCTGGCATGCTTGTGCCTTTCGCCCGTGTGGCTGTCTCAGGGTGATGCCCTCGCTGATGACGGGGAAAGCCTGCGTCAGGTGCAGACGGCGCTGGGCAAGAATGATTTTGACGAGGCCGTGCGCCTGCTCAAGCCCCTTGTGGACAGCGGCAACGCTGAAGCCCTGTACGTTATGGGGCGTCTTATTCTGGACGGCAAGGGCGTAAAGAAAAACCGCACCAGAGCGGCGGAGTTTTTTCGTCTGGCAGCGGAAAAGGGCGACGTGAGCGCCATGAACTCCTGGGCCACGGCTCTGGCTTCGGGCGACGGCGTGCCGCGCAATTACCGTGAGGCCGCGCGCTGGTTCCGCAAGGCTGCGGAGCAGGGGCTGGCAATGGCCCAGTACAATCTTGGCTATCTCTATGCGCACGGGCGCGGCGTCAACAAGGATGAGGCCGCCGCCATTGACTGGTACAGCCGTGCCGCCAATCAGGGGCTTGCATCAGCCCAGTATTCTCTGGGCTGGACGTATCTGAACGGCAAGGGCGAAAACCAGAGCGACACCAAGGCCGCCCACTGGTTTGAAAAGGCGGCGGAACAGGACCACGCCAAGGCGCAGAACAATCTGGCGTTCATGTATGCCGAAGGCCGGGGCTATGCTCAGGACCCGGCCAAGGCTGTGCAGTGGTATACGCGTGCTGCCGAACAGGGGTACGCTGAAGCCCAGTACAATCTTGGCTTTATGTATGAGCAGGGCCGTGGTGTGCCGCAGGACTACAATCAGGCCGTGGACTGGTATCGCAAGGCCGCGGAACAGAACGAGGCCGCCGCACAGTACAGTCTGGGACTGATGTATGATCAGGGAACCGGTGTGCCGCGCAACCTCAGCGAGGCCAACCGCTGGTACAATCTGGCGGCAAAAAATGGCGATCCCGACGCCAAGGCTGTGGTGCGCGCCCAGAACAGCAAGCCCCAGCCCGCGCGTAAGGCCGCTCCGGCAAACCGGCAGCAGAAGCGCGATAAAAAACAGTAGGATTGGTAAGACAGGGCAAGCAGCTTTTGCCCGGTTTTAGAGCAATTTCACTTTGAAATTGCTCTGGCGGCTGCGCGAGCAGACGCCCG
>CAJMLK010000034.1 GCA_905214305.1 uncultured bacterium | reverse complement strand
CTTTGGTACCGAGAGCGAGACTTGAACTCGCAAGGGGTTGCCCCCGGCGGATTTTGAGTCCGCTGCGTCTACCAATTCCACCATCCCGGCAAATTTGGATTCCAGACATGTCAGCCTGAAACCGTGGTGCGAAAAGCTTTTTATCCCAATGCACAGGGGTAAGTCAAGAACCTCTCGCCCATTAGCAAAAAGCGGCGGAGGTTACGGCGCAAGTTACGGCGCAGCCTGCCGGCGGTAACGGTTCGGCAAACATGCGTTCCTGCCCTACTCCTCAAGCCATTGAGCAGCCCTTTGCACCGCACGATGCCACTGATACAGCAGTTCATCCCTCTTGTCTTCGGGCATTGAGGGAGCAAAACTGCGGTCAAGTTTCCACAAGCTGGCCACCTCCTGCTCACTTTCCCAAAAACCCGTGGCAAGTCCCGCCAAAAAAGCCACCCCGAGGGCTGTGGTTTCTGTAACCACCGGGCGCTCCACCTGAACCCCTGTAAGGTCGGCCTGGAACTGCATGAGCATGTTGTTGCGGCTGGCTCCGCCGTCCACACGAAGGGTCGTAAGGGCAATGCCGGTATCCTTTTGCATGGCATCAATGATGTCCAGAGTCTGTAGCGCGATGGCCTCGGTGGCGGCGCGGGCTATGTGCCCCCTGCCGGTTCCTCGGGTCAGGCCCACGATAGTCCCTCTGGCGTACTGATCCCAGTGCGGCGCGCCAAGGCCCACAAAGGCGGGAACCATATACACTCCGCCGTTGTCCGGCACAGTACCGGCCAGTCCTTCCATTTCGGAGGAATCCTTGATGATGCCAAGGCCGTCGCGCAGCCATTGCACAACTGCACCACCAACAAAAACGCTTCCCTCCAGCGCATAGGAATAGCCACTGGCTGTTTGCCATGCCACGGTAGTGAGCAGGTTGTTTGAACTGGCGCGCGGACTGTGCCCAGTGTTGAGCAGCAGGAAGCAGCCGGTCCCGTAGGTATTTTTCGCCATTCCGCTGCTCATGCAGGCATTGCCGTAAGTGGCGGCCTGCTGATCACCGGCAATACCCGCAATGGGCATCGCGCAGCCAAAAAATTCAGGATGCACCTCTGCCATATGACTGGATGAAGGCACAACCTCGGGCAGCATGCTGGCGGGCACGCCCATGATTTCTAGCAGTTCACTGTCCCACTGCCCCGTGTGGATATTGAACATCATGGTTCGACTGGCATTGGAAGGGTCAGTTACATGCGCTCCCCTTTTGCTCAGATTCCACACGATCCAGGAGTCCACCGTGCCGAACAGCAGTTCACCGGCCTCGGCCTTTGCTCTGGCTCCCGGCACATTATCCAGTATCCACCGCACCTTGCTGCCAGAAAAATAGGAGTCCGGCACAAGGCCGGTCTTTTCCTGAATGATCCGTGCCTTGCCGTCAGCCCGCAACTGGTCGCAAAAGGCCGCCGTACGCCGGTCCTGCCAGACAATGGCGTTGTAAACAGGCGCTCCCGTGGATTTTTCCCATACAATGGCTGTTTCCCGCTGGTTGGCAATGCCCACGGCCGCAATCTGATTGCCACCAACCTGCGCAAGCCGCAGGCATTCATGAAGAACGTGAGCCTGCGAATCAAAAATTTCATTGGGCGAATGCTCCACCCATCCCGGCTCGGGATATATCTGGCTAAACTCTTTTTGCGCAACCTGCACAATATTGGCATCGCGATCAAAAAGAATCGCGCGCGAGCTGGTCGTACCCTGATCAAGGGCCAGTATGTAGCGTGGAGCCATGCTATTCCTCCGCTCTTGCAGTAAAGAACTGCCGTTTCGCTCTTGAGCGCATGGTACACGTCACCTGCCCGTTTGAACATGGGCAGAACGCACCCGGCCGGCAGACACAAACAGGCCGCCGGTCATCACCGCCGAAAAAGCGTGGGAACCGTGCGGCCTGTCGTACCGAATATTTTCTTGCAGCAGCATGAGCGCTCTTGTTTTCCGCTCACATCCCTGCGCAATACACCACAGCGTCCTTCAGACTTACATGCGGATGCTGTTACGTATGTCTTCCAGCCGCGCCTTTGCAAACAGCAGATAAGACAGGACAAGCTCCCCGGAATTAAAGGATGACGTGATATACAGGGGGTCATACTCACATATCCGGTTCAGATAGGACATGGCCGAGGCCATGTTTTCTTCATTATTCTTGGCTCGGATTTCCGGATACAGCATATACAGAGTATTAATGAAGTCCCGAAGCACGAGAACGATCCCCTGAACTTCATAAATACGATTATCAAGAGTATAAAAAGACATGCTTTGCGCATTTTGCAAAAGCCCAAGAGCATAACCAAGCAGGTTTTCTCCCGTTACAGTCACAAATGATGCGTAAAGATCGTCAGAACGGCAGTTATACACGCCTGTTCCGTTATCCAGTGACTTTTTGTAATCCTCAAGAAGCTTAAAGCCTTTTTTATATGACCCTTCGGCAGAGGGAAACATGAAGCTGCGCGGGTCAATGGCAAAACTGTTTATGCGCGCCTTATACAAAAATTCGCTTTCCCTGTCGCTGGTTCCCAGTTTGGCGATCTGGCTGGCATAAAGATCCAGCAGGAACCTGGTTGCGTGATAGACGCCATACTGGCGATACGCCCGGTTATCCAGAATAAAGCGGTTAAAAACAATGTCATTGATGCTCCAGCCAAAGGTGGAGTTCAGTTCGCGCTGCAACTGATGGGTGATGGCATCAAGCAGAACCTTACCTTTTTCATTTTCCGGCAGCTTGTCCGCAGCGGTCGGCAACGCCATCGGCTCCGGAAAAGTAGTGGCGTCAATGAAGGAGTAGGCACGCTGCAAACCCCACACGGCCAAAAGAATGCCAAAAAAAAGACATGCCTGTACAGCCAGGGTTTTCAGCACAACCTGCAGCTTGAGAATGGGAGGAAGTGTCGGCAGTTTCATCATTAGATCCTTATATAAAAATAAATCTTCACACGGCTTCTTTCAAAAATAAGTCCTATTTCCCCAAAGTGCAAATGCCGCGGTCAGACCCGGGGTAATAGCGTGCCGGCACGGACAGCACGAAAAAACTGCCGCCGGGCGCGGTGTCGCCACAACTGAACGGTTTGCTCTGGCGCGTGCCCTGCCCTGTGCGAGAACAGCAAACCCGGCCAACCCGCAGCAGAAATGCCGCAATCTAGGGCAGATAGAGCACCCAGCAAAAAAACAGGGTTGCCAAAAGGGCCAGAAACAGCAGCGGCACACCCACCTTGGCATAGTCTTTCAGACTGTACCCCCCCGGCTCACGCACCAGCATATGCACTGCCGAGCCAAGGGGAGAAATGAATACCGCGGAACAGGCAATGGCTACCGACATTGCGCAGGCCTGAGGGCTGATACCCATTTTCACGCCCACATCCACCGCCATGGGGGCTATGAGCATGGCAACCGCCGTGCTGGAAAGACAAAACCCCAGCAGGGCCGAAATCATGAACAATCCTGCCAAAACAGCAAAGGGGCCAGCCCCGGACAAAAGCTGTATGAAGCCATCAGAAACCAGCGAAATAATCCCTGATTTCTGCAAGGCCAGAACAAGCGGCAAAATTCCGGCGATCATGACAACGGTCTGCCAGTCCACCACCTCATAAATGGAATTCAGCGGCACGCAGCGCATGAGCACAAGAGCAGCCGTGGCGGCCAGAATGGCTGTTACCGGGGGCAGCAGGCTGAAAGCCATGAGCACCACCATGGCAGCCATGATGATCAGGGTAATTTTTCCCTTCTGCCGCGCGGGAATCACCTCTTTATAGTCCTGAGGCAATGTGAGCAACAGATACTGGTTTTTATTGCGCTCAAGTCGCAGGATATCTTCCCACGCGCCGCATACCAGCAGAACATCACCGAATTTGAGGGGAATATCGGCCACATCTTCGGTCAGAGTTTCTCCCTTGCGGCGTATGCCAAGCACCATGCTTTGAAAGGTCGTTTGAAAAAGCGTTTCTTTCAGCGACTTTCCAATAAGCGTTGACTCCGGGTTGAGCATGACTTCCGCCAGCCCCACCACCTGAAAAAAATTTCTCCGCTTGGAAACGGTGGCCGAAACCTGCTCCAGCGAAAACGTTTCGATAAAGACATGCAGCTGGGCTGCGGAACCGATAACCATCAAAAGGTCACCGGCCTGAAGCACCTTTTCCGGTTTTGCCGGTGTGATGATTCGCCTTCTGCCGTGGCCGTTACTTTCTACAGCCAGCAGGGTGATTCCGTATCGGGCGCTGAGCTGCATGCGGGCCACGCTTCGGTCCACAAGTTCTGAATCTTCCGGAATGCGCAACAGAAACTGCTGCTTGTCGATCTTGTGATGGCGCAGCAAGTCATCAATGGAAAGGCTTTTCTTGCATTCTACCCGTGAATCCCTTGGGGCCAGCATGTCCTGCCCAAAAAGCAGCATAAAGGCCATAGCCAGCAGCAGAATGAGCACGCCAAAGGGCGTGAAGCTGAAAAACCCCAGCGTTTCAAGGCCGTGCTCGCGCAAAATGCTGTTAACAATAATGTTTGGTGTGGTGGCCACAAGCGTCATCATGCCGCTGATAAGCGCGGCAAGCGCCAAGGGCATGAGCAGACGCCTGGGATTGATACGGGTTTTTTCCGCTACGGAAAGGGTGATGGGAATGAAGATGGCGGCCGTGGCCGTGGAGCTCATGAACGCCCCCACCGAGGCCGCTGCCCCCATGATCATGAGCAACAGCCTGCGCTCACTTCGCCCCCCTCGCCGGATAATGAACTCCCCCACCCGCTGGGCAATGCCCGTATGAATAATGGCCTTGCCCACTATGAACATGCAGCTGATAATCAGCACCGTAGTGCTGGCAAAGCCGGAGATGGCCTCCTGCACGGGCAAAACACCACTGAGCGTCAATGCCAGAATAATCAGAACAGCTACCACGTCATTGCGCAGTGCGTTACTTACAAGAAGAATAACAGCCACTCCAAGCACAGCAAGAGTGACAGTCATATCATAGGTGAGCATAAAAAAGCGTCTCCACAGGAAATAATAAGGCCGATAATCAACATCGGCTCACGTTGCACAGGAAATCAATTTGCATGAACATGCTGGCGGACAACCGCCCTTCATCCTGTGAGGCGGCCGGATGGATTTCATTCAGCGCTAACAACACGACCCGGAGCTGCTGCCAGCAGCCAGATGCCTTGCGGCAACGGCTCAGGCAGACTTGTGCCATCGGGCGTGCCTTGATGTGTACCACCGTCGGCACTTTCGCGGAACAGCTTCAAGATGAAACTGTTCTGAAAAAGCCCCTTGGGCAGCGGATGATAATGACGGTGAACTGCTGCAAGGTCAATACGTCCGACAGTCGGCATGGCGCGCAGGCGATGCGGCGGCTGTTCATGAAGGTCTTGCAGCTAACGGTGTGCCCTGCTTTCAGAAAACAGAACATGCCCTGCCCGGCTCGCAAAACCAGCAAACCGGCCTGCCTCGGGCATCGGCGCAACCGCCGCCCGGCGAGCCTGACGACAGGGCACACCGGGGACAGGCTGGGCACGCCTGAGGGGAGAAATGCAAGCTCGCAAGCTGGACGCCTTTGGGCTGAAACCAGCTGACTGACAGCGCTAAACAGCAGCGGCCCGAGCCGACGCCTCAAGCTCTTCAAGGCCGGATTTGCCCATGAGCCGGGCCAGACAGGTATAGCGTTCAATGGCTGTATTGCGCCCCTCATACCCCGCCTGTCGCAAATCCTGAGCGTACAGGGCAAGCGTTTGCGGAGAAAGGGTTTCAAGCTCACAACGCAGATATTTTTTAAAGGCTCCACGGCTGTCGGGCACAACCACATGCGGGTATCGAGCGGAAGCAGCCCGCATGAAGGCCTCTTCGGCATCAGCAACTTCATCCAGCAGGGGACTGGTACTTAGCGGAGGCAGGCGGTTATCCATACGGGCGTATTTTTCAATCATGAAATTGCGCCCCGCCTGCTCGGCGCGGCGCAGGTCCTCAAGATAGGAAGCAAGCGTTTGGTTGCTGAGCGGCTCGTGAGCCATGCGCCGCATGATCCTGAAGCTGTCCGGCCGCTGCTGGCAGAGAGCTGTGCCGCCCTCGTTGGGCGTTGCCAGAAACATGACAAGCTCCCGCTCGATAATTTCCGCCAGCAGCGCCTGACGTGCGTCCGCCAGTGAGGGTTGCGTGGCCCGTTCCGGTGCGGGCTGCCACGAAATCGGCTGCGATCCCTGTTCGGACAAAGCCCGACGGCACAGTTCAAGATTTTTCCTGTAACTTTCCGCTTCTGCACTGCTGCCCTTGCCCAGGCTGTCGTAACAGGCCACAGCCTCTTCAAGCGTACGAGCGGCCTCGTCCCACTGCCCGTCCGAAGCCAGCGCCACGCCCAGATTGCCCAGAGAAAAGGCCGTATCCTCGTGCGCGCCACAGACCTCACGGCGCAGGGCCACTGCCTGACGATGCCAGTCAATGCCCGCAGCAAGCAGGCCGCGCTCTTCATACAGGCGTCCCAGATTATTCAGGCAGGTTCCCAGCTGCTGGTCCGGCAGCGTTTTGCCTGCGCGGGCGTGCCCTTCCCATATGTTTCTGGCACGCTGCAGGCACTGCTCTGCACGATCCCACTGCTGTTGACGGTAATACACTGCCGAAAGATGCAGCAGCGCGCTCGCCAGACGGGGAGAATGCCCGCCGAAAGCAGCTTCGCAGGCAGCGACCGCCTCCAGCCCCAACGCTTCGCACTTGCCGTAGTTGCCCGTCTCCAGCCAGAGATGCGCCAGATTCTGCATCAAATTTAACGTTAAAGGTGAAGAAGAGCCGTAGGCATTGCGCAAAAGGGCGAGACTTTCTTCCATGGCCGACACGGCTTCTTTGCCACGGCCCAGCGCCAGCAGCACACGCGCCGTACCCTCCAGAATCGCGGCGCGGCACAAAGGCGTGTTGTCGCATGTGCGCAACAGCGTGCGCAACCGTGCAAGACTGTCTTCCGGCTGGCCCTGTGCCAAAAGCTCCAGAGCTGCCTGCAAATCTCTGCTCCACTGTTCCTGACTCGCCATATTCTCTCCTTCAGCCTTGCAGCATATCCATGCGCAGCAGCCCGGGTTCACGCACGTGACGCATGATGTGCGGGCCGTGTGCCCACAGCCAGTCGCCTGTCTCTTCGCTCAGGCCCACGTGCCTCAGATGCCGGGCAACGGCAGCGCAAAAATCTTCCACTACGCGCGCGGCCTCCATATCCTCGGCCCCGCGCAACGGTGTCGCCGCAAGCCTGTTCATGGTTTGCGCCACCTCGCTCCCCAATACGGGAAGTGAGGCAGCAAGGCGCGTCGCCCATTTGTAAAAAGGCATGTAGCGGTCATTGCACAGATAGGTCAGCGACAGGGCCGCTTCCGCAAAGCGGGCCAGACAGAGCATGGCTGCAGGGCCGTCGCCCCGTTGCAGGCTCCGGGGCAGATTGTACTGCCCCGCCTGCGCCATGACCATGCACCGCGCCGCCATCTTTTTCAGCCGCACATCACGAGGGTAACCGGCCAGCAATTCCTTGCGGCGGCGCGTGAACTCTCCTGCGCCGTCTTCAAAGACTTCGCCATTGGTGCAGGCTGCCAGCTGGTATTCCGGAATAGCCAGCCATTGCTGCCAGGTGGTCGGAAGCTCCGGCAGGCCGGTAAAGAATGCGTAAAAATCCTCAATGCCCAGCGGCCCGACCCTGCCAAGACGCCCCGCAGGCGCCAGCCTGCTGGCAAAACCGCCAAAGTGCGCAGGCAAACGCCCCAGGGCCGCTTCAATACGCGGGGCCTCGCGCTGCAAATCAGCTTTGGGCAGCCAGAGGCAAAAGGCCGGGCCGAAGTCATGATCGCGAGAGGCGGCGTCATCGCAGCCAAAGCATTCAGAGCCTTCACCTGCCAGCCCCACAGCGGCGCCAGCCATGATATCGGGAATTTCTTGCCACAAAACAGGGCGGCAAATCTGGTAAAATTCACGGGCCAGGGTCAATCCCTGCATGAGAACCTCCGCCGCGCTACGGGCGCTTCAAAATTCAGGTCATCAGGGAACTGGCGCCACGACTGCGCCAGCCGTTCACTCCGCCTCTGCCATAAGGCTGCGCACGTTTCCGGGGCGGCTGACTTTTACAAGTACCTCGGTAACAAAAAGCTCTTCGTGGTTGGTGGTCCAAAAATCGGTTACGTAGCGCTCATACGAACCCTTGTCGCAGATATAGTTGTTGGATGCGCACCAACGCTGAATTTTCCTGTAGGTATCGCGGATGGCCCCGTGCTCCCCGATATGATAGCAGCAGGCCGCAAGAAAGCCGCCGTAAGGTTGCGTCTCTTCCGCCTGACAGGGAAGGATGGTCTTTTGCAAAATCTGCACGTTCTGTGGCTCGTCCTTGATGCGGTCTTCAATGGAAGAAAAACGGATCATGACCGGGCCGGTGATGCTGTTGCTCACCGATTCCACATAATTGGTGAATTCCAGATTTATGATGGCGGACTTGATGTCGGACGAAAAGGTCTGGTCATGAAAGAGCAGCTCATCGGGCTGCACGTACTTGACTGATACGCTGTGCAGGCCGTTCTCAAGCACCATTTCGGCCTCGTGCAGCAACTCAAGCCAGTCGCGCACCGAGGTGAGCCGCAAATGCAGTGTTCTTTCTTCTTCCTGAAGACCTTCGATTTTTTTCATGAAAATTTTGCGCAGGGCCGTGAGCGAAGTATTGCTGCCCAGCTCAAAGGCTTCACGGATTTCACCAAGATGAAACCCCATCTGCTTGTAGTATTTCAGCGGGGGCACTGCCAGCAGGTCTTCCTGCGTGTAATAGCGATAATTGTTGGCCCCGTGCCGCTTGGATTCGATCAGACCTAGGTCATCGTAAAAGCGCAGGGCTTTTTTCGAGATGTTGGAAATCTCGCTCATCTGGCTGATGGAATATCTTCGTTTTGTCATGACACTACCCGAAAT
This sequence comes from uncultured bacterium, assembly GCA_905214305.1. Taxonomy (GTDB): domain Bacteria; phylum Desulfobacterota; class Desulfovibrionia; order Desulfovibrionales; family Desulfovibrionaceae; genus Desulfovibrio. The sequence continues at coordinate 22,333 of CAJMLK010000034.1, read as the reverse complement.
CCTGTACAGAGGGGCAATAGGGCGATGCCCGGCGGGATGACAGCCTGTGACCGCATGGGGGCAGGCATTTCGCCCTAAAAGCTGCAACACAGGCCCACTGTGCGGCGGCCGCCTTGCGCGGGGAAGCCTCTAACCCCCTTCCCTCGCAAGCGCCAGTGCTGTTTACCCGGTTTTTGAAGCAATGCACGCATTTTTCAAAGAACCATCGGGCAAACTGCTCACGTCAATATCTGATGATTTGTATACCACTGTTATTGCGAACCTTCCGCGCAACCATCTCTTTGCCCAGAGACCGTAACGGCCAGCCGAAAGGTTCTGTGAACAAGTCCCTCGCTATCCACAGGCGGTTCCGCCGTCAATGTCCATCATGTCGGACGGAACCGCCTGTATCAGGCATAAAGGCCGGACATCCTGCCAGCGGCAGAGCTAGTCCGGGATATAACGGTTAATGGTGGCAGCGCCTTCAGCATCGGCACTGAAATACATGCGCACATCGCCCTGATCGTCAAGCTCAAAGCGCGATTCCACCAGCAGGCCGTTGGCGACCGCGGTCATGAGCGCAGTCAGAACGTCCTTTTTGTTGAACGCACGAAACGAAGCATACGTTCCCTTGAGGGCGTTCATGACATCTTCGGTGCAGGCTTCTGTCACGGTCGTCATATATTTAAGGATGGCATAGTTCAAAGGTCTCATGACGAATTACCCCTTCTTCCTGAAGAAATCCAACGGATTGACAGCGATGATAAAGATACCCGCCACCATGATTATGGCGGCAATCCACACCAGCGGAGCCAAAGCATAGCCGTCAATGCCGAACCAGAGGCCGAGCACAAGCCAGCAGAAGAAGGGACCCCAGAACGAGAACGCGCCGTTGCACGACATGCCGAGTCCCGTGCCGCACATGGCGTTGCCCTTGTACCAGAGCATGAAGGCAAAGTACGCGCCAAAGCCCGCTACGAGGAACCAGGGCATGGCAGCCGTGTCTGTAAAGGCGGTCTTGATCATGAAAAAGGCGCTGTCGCCGCCAATGAGGGCGAAAAGGGGAACCAGAATGCAAAGGTTGGTCACAGCGGAAGTGACCTGGCGGATGGTGATGCCGATTTCAGGATCAATCATAGAGGTGGCGTAGCCGCCCACGCAGCCTTCAAGCCCCCAGCCAAAAGCGGCCAGAAAACCAAAGGTCAGACCGAGAAAAAGGTTCGGCGGCGCGTTTTCGGCAAGACCTGTGCTGCCGATCATGGCGCTGGCGGAAAAGCAGATAAAAATGCCCAGAGCCATGCGGGCAGAAATGGCCTGCTTGAAAAGAATGCGGCTCAAAATAGTGCCGATGGCCGGGCAAAGGGCGCTGATGGGCACAATGATGGACCCCGCGCTCTGCAGGCCGAGCACATAGCAGGTGCTCGCCAGAGGCCCGCCGATAACAGCCACGCCAATGAGGATGGCGCCCGGCTTGGTGCGCAGGCAACGGAAAAAGTCGCCCAGTTTGCCCTTGCCGATGGCAATAAGCACAGCCCAAAAAGCGCTGCAGGCGTCAGTAACAGCCGCACCCAGCGCACCCAGCAAAAACATGACGGAAAAATCCGAAAGGCCCGATGAGCCGCCATACCACACGCCCCAAACGCCCATGGTCATCGCCAGGGTCATAAAGGCCGTATACGTGCCGTAAGAAACCCCCGACATGGTTGCGGTGAAAACACCTCGCCGCCTGAAGCTGCTCGTCAGCTTTGTTTTGGCCTCAAGGGCCGCCTCGGCTCCGCCCAGGCCGGAAACCCCGGAGGGTTGTACCGTGTGCTCCATGACCTACTCCTTCTCTCCTAAAATGGTGTGGAATGGCAAAAAGCGCCCTTGCCCCGGCAAAGCCGCTACGCCCAATTACTTCCACCATAAGCTTACCCCAAGCAGGAAGGTCAATAGAGTTCACAAAATATGACGCATAAAATTCAATTTTCTTTTTGAATGCCGTCAATTCTCTCTGGGCACGAGAGGCAAAGCCTGCAAACAAATTCTTCCATCACAGATAAGAATCTGTTTTTACAAAACATTTCACAAAATGAAATCCTGCATCACAACAGCCAAAAACAAAATTTGCATAAAAAGGCATGGCGGCGTCAACACGCCCAGAGATGGTGCAAAAACCGCCTTTTTCCAATTATCCATCCCCTGTGCAGGAACGGGACACGCTTTTTATTTTCACAGCTGACCCAACATTACCCCGCAAGGAATCTTTCAATAACAAGCTGATAACGCGGCGTTTACGTACAAAAAAATTCCGCCATTCCCGACCGGAACCGGTTTGAACATGCCCCAAAAAGCACGTCACAGCTTTGCAAAACACCCCGCTTTTACACACAAATCATCAAAAACCGGTATTTGCCTGAGCGGCTCAATCACCTGACAGGTTTGAAACAGGTCATTGCTGCTTTGCTCAGGCCACGTTTGGGCAAACCGTTTTTCATCCTCGCACTATTTTTGCAATACTCTGTTTTATTTATGGAATAATAAAAACTCGTCTAGAAATCGCAGAAAACAGAAATTTTTATACCAAAATTTTCGAAAAGGCCTTGACCTTGCCCCATAGGGGAAAGGTTACAAAGAAGATAAGAATCATTTTCACCGCCGCCAAGATGGCTTGCGGCACAAAATCCGAAGCTCACGGAGCGTGTATGTTGTATGCAGGTGAGGAGGCCCTCGGCCTCATTGAAACGCTGGGGATGGTGCCTGCCATTTATGGGGCGGACAACATGCTCAAAGCCGCAGATGTAGAACTGATCGCTTACGAAAACGTGGGTTCTACTCTCGTAACCATCATGGTGAAAGGTGACGTGGCCGCCGTGCAGGCTTCCGTGGCCGCAGGGGCAGCCGCAGCCGCCACCATCGGCAAGCTTACTGCGCAAAACGTCATGCCACGCCCGGTTCGCGGTGTCGGCAGCATTGCCATGGCCCACGTGGTGGATTCCGTTCCTGAGGGCGACCCCGGCCTGCGTTCGCTGGGCATGATCGAGACCTTCGGCATCATCTATCTCATGGAAGCGGCTGACGCCATGATCAAAACAGCCGACGTGGAACTCATCGGCTACGAAAACGTCGCTTCCGGCTACTGTTCGGCTCTGGTTCAGGGCGACGTTGCGGCCTGCAAGTCCGCAGTCGAGGCGGGCGTAAAGGCGGTAAAAAACATGGGGGCAGACGTATACAGTTCCTGCGTCATCCCTACCCCTCACCGGCATCTTGTAAAACTTGTACGGCGGTACGCCCTCTAGCGGGCACAGACCACGGAGCAGCATCATGATCGGCGACAAGGACCTCATTTCCATACAGCAGGCGCGCATTCTGGCTGAAAATGCCATTGAAGCCGGTAAAAAACTGGCCGCCCTGCCACAAGAGAGCCTGGACGGCATTGTCGAAGCCATGGCTGACGCTGTGGAAACACATGCGCAGTCCCTTGCCGTCATGAGTCATGAAGAAAGCGACTGTGGCCGCTGGCAGGATAAAACCGCCAAGAATCTTTTTGTCTGCCGCCGGGTGCGCCAGAGCCTGCGCGGCATGCGCTGTGTCGGCTACCTTGGCGGGCAGGAACAGGAAGGCGTTCATGATGTGGGCGTGCCCCTGGGCGTCATCGTGGCCCTCTGCCCGGTGACCAGCCCCGTGTCCACCGCCATCTACAACGCGCTGCTGGCCATCAAGTCCGGCAATGCCATAATTTTTTCCCTTCACCCGCGCGCTGTGGACAGCATGCGCCACGCCCTGAACATCATGATCGCCGCCGGTCAGGCCCACGGCCTGCCCGAAGGGGCCATATCCTATCTGGATATCGTCGCCAAAAGCGGCACAGAAGAGCTTATGCGCCACCCCGGCGTGGCTCTTGTCATGGTCACGGGAGTTCTCGGCATGTTCGAGTCCGCCCGCGCCAGCGGCAAGCCCCTCATTTATGGGGGTACGGGCAACGGCCCTGTTTTCATCGAGCGCAGCGCCGATATTCCCGCCGCCGTAGAACACATCATTGCCAGCAAAACCTTTGACAACGGTCTGGCTCCTTCAGCCGAGCAGTGTGTCATTGTGGATGGCTGTGTTGAACGCCAGACCCGCCGGGCCTTTCAGGACAAGGGCGCATACTTCATGACCGAGTCCGAGGCACAGGCCCTTGTGCGGGTGCTTTTTCATGAGGACGGACGCCGCCACCGCCACATGGTGGGGCAGTCTGCGGAGGCCCTGGCGACCAAGGCGGGGTTTTCCATTCCGGTCGGCACAAGGGTGCTCATGGCGGAGCGCAAGTACGTCACGGGGCGTGACCCTTACGTCAGGGAACTTCTTGCCCCGGTGCTCGGCTATTATGTGGAGCCTGACTGGATGCACGCCTGCGAAAAGTGCGTGGAATTGCTGCTTCAGGAGCGCCATGCGCAAACGCTGGCAATTCACAGCAGGGATGAAGAGGTCATTCGTCAGTTTGCCCTCAAAAAGCCTGTGGCGCGGCTGCTGGTCAACACCGGCGCAGCCTTTGGCGGCATGGGCATGACAACCAACCTCACCCCCGCCATGACGCAGGGCAGCGGCATCGCGGGCTATGGCATCACGTCAGACAATATTTCACCCATGAATCTCATTTATCGCAGAAAGATAGGCTATGGCGTGCGTGATCTCGCCCAGCTGGCGGATTTTACCGCACCATCCGCCCCCACCGGGGGTGTGACCGGCAACGAGCAGAACTTTGACCTGCTCAGACGCGTACTGCGCGAGGCTCTGGGCACTCTGCCCCAGGCCCGCTGACCCCGGGCCGCACACCAAAAGCCCGCAGGCCCTTCTGACCGCAGAATATGGAGGATAGAACGTGGATCTTCATGATTTTTCGAGCAAAATAGCGGAAGTCACCAAAAACCTTTCGCCTGAAGAGCGTGAACAGCTGCGCAAGATTTTTGCCACTGTCACCCTGCCCGCCCACTCGGCTCCGACCGCAGCGGTGCAGGCGTCTCCGGCTGCCCACTCGGGTCCCGGTGTGCCTGAAGGGCCTACACAGCGTCACGTACTGCTGAAAGAAAACTACCTCAAGCAGATCCCGCGCATCACCATTCACCGCGCCCGCACAATCACCAAGATTGACAGGGAAAACCCCGGCATGCCCCGCATTCTGCTGCGTGCCACGGCCTTTCGCCATTGCTGCGAAACCGCCCCCCTGGTTATCCAGGATCATGAGCTTATTGTCGGCGCTCCCAACGGTGCGCCCCGCGCAGGCGCTTTTTCTCCCGAAATTTCCTGGCGCTGGCTCAGGGACGAACTGGACACCATCGGCAGCCGCGCCCAGGACCCCTTTCATCTTGACGCTGAAGACAAAAAGATTCTGTGTGAAGAAATCTTCCCCTACTGGGCAGGCAAGTCTGTAGACGAATACTGCGAGGCCCAGTACCGCGAAGCCGGTCTGTGGGAACTGTCGGGCGAGTCCTATGTGTCCGACTGCTCCTACCATGCCCTTAACGGCGGTGGCGACTCCAACCCCGGCTACGACGTCATTCTCATGAAAAAGGGCATGCTGGACATCCAGCGTGAAGCCCGCGAACACCTGGAACAGCTGAGCTACGACCGCCCCGAGGATATCGACAAGATCTACTTCTACAAGTCGGTCATCGAAACCACCGAAGGCGTCATGATCTATGCCCGGCGCATGTCCGAATACGCCGCCCAGCTGGCAGCCCGTGAAAACAATCCCGGGCGCAAGGCCGAGCTGCTCAAGATTGCCGAAGTCAACGCCCGCGTCCCCGCCCATGCTCCCACCACCTTCTGGGAAGCCATACAGTCCGTGTGGACGGTGGAATCGCTGCTGGTTGTGGAAGAAAACCAGACCGGCATGTCCATCGGCCGCGTTGACCAGTACATGTACCCCTTCTACAAGGCCGACATCGAGGCGGGCCGCATGACGCCCTATGAGGCCTTTGACCTTGCGGGCTGCATGCTCATCAAGATGTCGGAAATGATGTGGCTCACCAGCGAAGGCAGCTCCAAGTTCTTTGCCGGCTATCAGCCCTTCGTCAACATGTGCGTTGGCGGCGTCAGCCGCGAAGGACGCGATGCCACCAACGATCTGACCTATCTGCTGATGGACGCGGTGCGCCATGTGCGCATCTATCAGCCCTCGCTGGCGACCCGCGTGCACAACACCTCGCCTCAGGAATACCTGAAAAAAATCGTGTCCGTCATCCGTTCGGGCATGGGTTTTCCCGCGGTGCACTTTGACGACACCCACATCAAGATGATGCTGGCAAAGGGCGTAGATATTGAAGACGCCCGCGACTACTGCCTCATGGGCTGCGTGGAACCGCAAAAGTCCGGCCGCCTGTATCAGTGGACATCCACGGCCTACACCCAGTGGCCCATCTGCATCGAGCTTGTTCTTAACCGCGGCGTGCCGCTCTGGTACGGCAAGCAGGTCTGCCCCGACCTCGGCGATCTGAGCCGTTTCGACACCTTTGAAAAGTTTGATGCGGCCGTCAAGGAACAGATCAGGTACATTACCAAATGGTCCAGTGTGGCTACGGTCATCTCCCAGCGCGTCCACCGCGACCTGGCGCCCAAGCCGCTCATGTCCATCATGTACGAAGGCTGCATGGAAAAAGGCATTGATGTGGCCTCCGGCGGCGCCATGTACAACTTCGGCCCCGGCGTGATCTGGAGCGGCCTTGCAACCTATGCCGACTCCATGGCCGCCATCAGGAAGCTTGTGTACGATGACAAAAAGTACACCCTGCAGCAGATGAACGAAGCGCTCAAGGCCAACTTTGAAGGCTATGACGCCATTCTGGCCGACTGCCTTGCCGCGCCCAAGTACGGTAATGATGACGACTACGCCGACGATATCGCCGCAGACCTCATCGCCTTTACCGAGCGCGAGCACCGCAAGTACCGCACGCTCTACTCCGTGCTCAGCCACGGCACGCTGTCCATCTCCAACAACACGCCCTTTGGTCAGCTTCTGGGCGCCTCGGCCGGCGGCCGCAAGGCATGGCAGCCGCTTTCCGACGGCATCAGCCCCACCCAGGGTGCGGACTACAAGGGTCCCACGGCCATCATCAAGAGCGTGTCCAAGATGTCCAACGACAACATGAACATCGGCATGGTGCACAACTTCAAGCTCATGCCCGGCCTGCTGGACACCCCCGAAGGCGAACAGGGCATCATCACCCTTATCCGTTCTGCCAGCATACTGGGCAACGGTGAGATGCAGTTCAACTATCTGGACAACAAGACCATGCTTGAGGCCCAGCAGAACCCCAAAGACTATCGCGACCTTGTGGTCCGCGTGGCGGGCTACAGCGCCTTCTTTGTGGAACTTTGCAAGGACGTGCAGGACGAAATCATCAGCAGAACTGTGCTGCGTCACTTCTAGACCGGATGCGGCACACGCCGCGCCCCCTTTATTCTCGTGGAGGGGGCGCGGCAAAATGAAAAGATAACGACAGACAGCGCGGTACGGCGCCTACAGCAGGGTTTTATCGTGATTGAAAGAAAAGCCAGAGTTTTCAACATACAAAAATACAATATGTATGACGGGCCGGGCATACGTACCCTGGTGTTTTTCAAAGGTTGCCCCTTGCGCTGTCAATGGTGTTCCAACCCGGAAAGCCAGACCCGGCGCTTTGAAGTTCTGTTTAAAAAAGATGTCTGTATTCACTGTGGCGCATGCGTCCCGGTCTGCCCGGTGGGCATCCACAGCATGACCAATGCGGGCAGCCGCCATGTGGTGGACAGAAGCAAAGACTGCATAAATTGCGGCAAATGCGTACACGCCTGCCCGGAAGCCGCCCTGGCCATTGCCGGAGAGCAGAAAGGCATTTCGGAACTGCTTGAAGTTATCGAACAGGACTGGCTTTTCTACGAAAACTCCGGCGGAGGCATGACGGTGGGCGGGGGCGAACCTATGGCGCAGCATGAGGCCGTGGCGAATCTGCTGCTGGCCTGCAAGCACAAGGGCATCCATACCGCCATGGAAACATCGGGCTACGCAAAGCCTGAAGTTGTGCGCGAACTGGCCGAAGTATGCGACCTGTTTCTCTTTGACATCAAGCATATGGATGCCGACAGGCACTATGCCCTCACAGGCGTGCGCAACGAGATGATCCTGTCCAACCTGCAATGGCTGCTTGAAAACGGCTGTGACGTAAACATCCGCATGCCCCTGCTCAAGGGCTACAACGATGATGATGCCGAAATGCATGCCGTGGGCCGCTTTTTGGCCGGTCATGCAAAAAGAAAGAATTTCAAGGGTGTGGATTTGCTGCCCTACCACAAGATGGGGGTAAGCAAATACGCCCAGCTCGACATGGAGTATCCCATCAAGGACAACCCCGTGCTCGAAGATGCCGACTTGCAGCGCATTGAGTCCATTCTCAAAAATTACGGTCTGGACGTGAAAATTATCAGGCACTAGGGCATCCGCCAAAAACAGGAGAATACACCATGCCAGCACTGGGACTTATTGAAACAAAAGGGCTTGTGGGAGCCATTGAAGCGGCGGACGCCATGCTCAAGGCAGCCAACGTGCGCCTGCTTGAAAAAACGCTGGCGACCGGCGGCCTTGTGACCATCACGGTATCGGGCGAGGTTTCGGCCGTGCAGTCGGCAGTGGACGCCGCACAGGCATCGCTGGCCCGGCTGGAAGGCGCGGTATGTGTCTCCTGCCATGTGATCCCCCGCCCTGACGGCGAACTTGACCGCATTCTGCTTTTGCAGCCCGGGCAAAACACTGCAGACCCGGCCCCTGCAACCGTGACGACGCAAGCAGAAACAGCGGAAGTTGAAATAGTGGAAATTGTGGAGATTGTGGAAGAAACCCCGGCCCCCGCAGCCCCGGAAGGCGGCGCGAAGGCCGGGACCGGTGAAAAGGCTTCCGCCCCAGGGGGACAGGGAGCCTATGATCCCGAAAAATGCAAAACCATGAGCATGAACAAACTTCGTCAGCTTGCCGCAGACATGAAGGTAGACCTCTCCCGTGAGCAGATCGCCTCGTCCAACAGGCAAACCCTGATGAACGCCATCGACCGGGCGGCACGGAAGGAAAAGGAGTAGGACATGGTTGATAAGGATTTGCTTTCCATTCAGGAGGCCCGCGCCCTGATTCGCGCAGCGCGCAAGGCCCAGCCGGAATTCGCGCAACTGAGCCAGGACCGCGTGAACGACGTGGTCAGGGCTGTGGCCGAAGCCACGGCGGCTCAGGCCGAAGCGCTGGCAAACATGGCCGTGGAAGACACCGGCTTTGGCAAGCCGCAGGATAAAAAAATCAAGAACCTGCTCGCCAGCGAAAAAGTTCATGCCTGCATCAAGGACATGAAGACCATTGGCGTGCTGTGCTCCGACCCGGTGACCAAGATTGTTGAAATCGCCGTGCCCGTTGGTGTGATCGCCGGTATCGTGCCGTCCACCAACCCCACGTCCACGGTTATCTACAAGGCTCTTATCGCGCTCAAGGCGGGCAACGCCATTGTGTTCACCCCGCACCCCAGCGCCCGCAACTGCATCGCCAGGACTGTTGAAGTCATTCAGGGCGCTCTGCGCGCCTGCCACGTGTCGCCCGATCTGGTGAGCAGCATCAGCATGCCCTCCATTGAAGGAACCAACGAACTGATGAAGATGGCCGACCTCATCCTTGCAACGGGTGGCCCGGGCATGGTCAAGGCAGCCTACAGCTCCGGCACGCCCGCTCTGGGCGTCGGCGCGGGCAACGTGCCTGCCTACATCGAGCGCAGCGCCAACATCGAAGATGCCGTGACCAAGATCATGAGCAGCAAAACCTTTGATAACGGCACAATCTGCGCCTCCGAGCAGTCCATTGTCACCGAATCGTGCATTGCCGACAAGGTTCGCGCCGTTATGGAAGCCCAGGGCTGCTACTTTCTTGCCGGAGAAAAGCTTGAAAAGGTCAAGCGCGTCATGGAGCGCGGCAATGGCAGCATGAACCCCGCCATTGTGGGACGCGACGCCCTGAGCATCGCCCGCGTTGCAGGCATTGAAGTGCCTCAGGGCACGCGTCTGCTGGTCTCCGACGAAAAAGGCGTAGGGCCCAAATATCCCTTCAGCAAAGAAAAGCTCACCGCCCTGCTGGGCTTTTATGTGGTGGAAGACTGGCGCGAAGCCTGCGAACTGTGCACGGCCCTTCTGCACAACGGCGGCGTGGGCCACTCCCTGTCCATCCACTCGCAGAACGAAGAGGTCATTCGCGAATTCGGCCTTAAAAAACCCGTTTCGCGCATGCTGGTAAACACGCCCTCCACTCAGGGCGCCGTGGGCCTTTCCACCGGGCTGTTCCCCTCGTTTACTCTGGGTTGCGGCGCAGTGGGCGGCAGTGCCACTTCCGATAACGTCACCCCCCTGAATCTGCTCAATGTGCGCCGTGTGGCCTACGATCTGCAGTCTCAGGGCTGCTCCTGCGCTACGCCCTTATCGTGCGGTGTTTCCACTGTGGCGGGCGTTGCCGCGCCCGCGGCTCCCGCCGGGCATTATCCGCCCTCGGCCATGCTTTCGGGCTGCTGCCACCACGGGGCAAATCACGATGCAGTGGTCGCTCCCCAGACGGCCGCAGCGGCCGCAGGCGGACTGGATATCAATGCCGTTACGGAAATGATCGTGGCGGAACTGAAAAAAGTTTTATAAACGCGGCCCGGCCCTGCCCGCCGCCCCATACCAAAAACTATTTGAACACTATTGTTAAAAATCAAAGGAGATACCGCTATGACCACCTCATCCAACGCCCTGGGCATGATCGAAACCCGTGGCCTCGTTGGCGCAGTTGAAGCCGCTGACGCCATGGTCAAGGCCGCCAACGTTACCCTTATCGGCCGCAGCCAGGTGGGCGGCGGCCTTGTGACCGTGATGGTGCGCGGCGACGTGGGCGCGGTGAAAGCCGCCACTGACGCCGGTGCTGCCGCCGCCAAAAAAGTGGGCGAACTTGTGAGCGTGCACGTCATTCCCCGCCCGCACAGCGAAGTGGAGATGATTCTGCCCAAGCGCGAAGCCTAACCCATACCCACGACACGAGTCCGGCGGCGGTGCGACCTCCCTACCCCGCCTGCCGCCGGACTGTGGAGCCGAGATGAATACTCAAGTGATGAACGAGCAAGCTCTTAAGGATATTCTGGCAGGCGTGGTCCGCAAGGTTCTGACGCAGGAATGCGGCACTGCCGCAAGCGCCATGAACGCAGGGCCTATTCCGGTGGAGATTTCAGCCCGTCACGCGCATCTGAGCGTGTCTGACGCACTTACGCTCTTCGGCGAGGCACTGCGGCCCGACAGGCCGCTTTCCCAGCCGGGGCAATTTCTGAGCACGGGGCGCGTACGCCTTATCGGCCCCAAGGGCGTCATGGACAACGTGGCCGTGCTCGGCCCTGCCCGCGATGTTTCACAGGTAGAAATATCCCGTACCGATGCCCGCGCTCTGGGCATCAGTCCGCCTGTTCGCCAGAGCGGCGACATCAAGGATACGCCGGGCATCATTCTGGCTTCGGCCACAGGAATTGTCGGCCTGGAATGTGGCGTCATCGTTGCCTCGCGCCACATTCACATGCATACGGACGATGCCCGCCGTTTCGGACTCAAGGACAAGGACATGGTTGACGTGCGGCTTGATACCGAACGCCCCATGATTTTGGAAAACGTGCTGGTGCGCGTCAGCGACAATTTCAAGCTGGCCATGCATATCGATGCCGACGAAGGCAACAGCGCAGGCTGGAAGCCTGGCGCTACCGGCATGATCATCGGCCTGAGCAGAGGTTAGCAATGGACTTTACCGCCGCTGACAAGCTTATGGACACCCTGGAAAAATGCCGCAAAAAGCCCCGCAAGGTCACTGCCACGGAGCCGCTCTATGTGGGCGTTGACCTGGGCACGGCCTATATTGTTGTTGTGGCGGTCAATGCCAAAAAACAGCCCGTGGCCTGCGCCATGCGCTTTGCCCAGGTGGTCAGGGACGGCCTTGTTGTCGACTACACGGGCGGGCTGCGTATTGTGCGTGAACTTACGCAGGAACTGGAAGAAAAGCTGGGCCGCAAACTTGAAAAAGCGGCCATAGCCGTCCCCCCCGGAACCAGCGAGCGCGATTGCGCCACCCACCGCCACGTGGCGGAGGGCGCGGGCTATCAGGTTACCTCCGTGCTGGATGAGCCCTCGGCAGCCAACAGCGTGCTTGGCGTACGCGACGGAGCTATTGTCGATATCGGTGGCGGCACCACAGGCATCGCCGTACTGGAAGACGGCAAGGTCGTCCATGTTGCCGACGAGCCGACCGGCGGCACTCATGTAAGCCTTGTTCTGGCAGGCAACTACGACATCAGCTTTGAAGAAGCCGAAGAACTGAAAAAAGACATGAGCCGTCAGAAAGAAATCTTGCCTGTGGTGCGGCCCGTCATTGAAAAAATGGGATCCATCATTCACCGACATGTGCAGGGGCGCAATGTTTCGGCCCTGTATCTGGTGGGTGGCACATGCTGCCTGCTGGATATGGAAAAAATTATCGAGAAATATACCGGCGTGCCCACGTTCAAGCCCGCCAATCCGTTTCTGGTAACGCCGCTGGGCATTGCCCTCAACTGTACGGATTAAGGCATTACACCGGCGCCATGCGCGCCGAGGGCAACGGATTTATGCCGTGGGCATTCCACGGCGCGGTCACAAGGCGCCCGCTGGAACGCTTCAAGGCAAGGGTTTTCAGAAAAGTCCCTGCAGGGCAGCTGACCCGGTTCGTCCGTAGGCTGCTCCGGCGTTGCCAAAGATTTTCAACGCTGAACTGTTTTTGATCATGACTATGAAAATGCAGAAGGATGCGGCCATGAATGCGGATACGCAGGCCCTCATAAACACCGTGGTACAGCGCGTTCTGGCCCAGTTGGGCAATGCAGTGCCCAGGCAGGCCGCTGCGGCTTCCGGACCGCTGGTGGAAATTCTGGCTCCTGCCGATGCCAGACTTTCCGCTCTGGTCGCGGCCCGCTTGCCGCAGGCCAGGGTACGCTTTGAAGGCGCTGGTCAGCCCGGAGACGCGCAACTGTACGTTCTGCCGGAACTCGGCTGCTCGGACATGGCGGATCTGGCTCTGGGCAGGGCCTCCAGCCTTGCCCTGCGCAAGGTGCTTGACCTGCTGCTTGAAGGCAAGGAAGTACGCACGCTGGGCTTTGCCTATCGCGCCCATGCCCAGACGGCTCCCTTTGCCCTTCTGAAACTGTATGAAGGCTACGAGGCCGCTTTGGCCGATTTTGGACTGACGGAGCTGGCTGCGCCCGCCCCGGATTCCACCCGGCTGAACCAGAGCCTTGTGACGGCAGACCATGTGACAGAGGCCGCCCGCACTGGCGCGCAGACACTTCGCGTGCCGCGCCGGGCAGTGGTTACGCCCCTGGCCCAGGAGGCCGCGGCGAACAACCATATGACCATCTTGAAAAATCTGTAGGTGTCACATGCTTATTGGCATTGTTGTCGGCAATGTTTGGGCCACTCGCAAAGAAGACTCCCTTAACGGGCTGAAGCTCATGGTGGTGCAGCGGCTTGACCTCGCCCACAACAAGCTGGCTGAAAGCTTTGTGGCCGTGGACTGTGTGGGGGCGGGCATTGGCGAGCGGGTGCTTATCACCACCGGCAGCTCCGCCCGCAAGGCCCTGTACAATCAGGAAGCGCCCGTTGATGCCGCCATTGTGGGCATCCTCGATCAGGAAGAAATGATGGGCAAAAAGCCGGAGAACGCATAGGTCATGGATACTCTGGGCATTGTGGACAGCCGCAGCATAGCGGCCGGTGCTGAAATCACCGACGCCATGCTCAAGGCCGCGCCAGTCACTCTGGTGCGGGCATCGGTCATATGTGCCGGTCGTCTGCTTATCCTGGTGGAAGGCGACCGCGAATCCGTGGAAACATCGCTTCGCGCCGCTGAAGGAACCGGTTTTCATCTAGCCGGAAAATACGCCATTTCGCCCGTTTCACCACAGGTGCAGGCAGCCCTGCGCCGCCAGCCCGCCCTTCTGGGCGGCCGGGCCATGGCCGTTATTGAATGCCGCAATGCCGCCGACGGCATCATGGCGGCGGATACGGCCGTAAAAAAAGCCGACGTCAGCCTTATGCGGCTGGTCATGGGTCAGGGCATCGGCGGCAAGTCCTACTTTGTGCTTGCGGGTGATGTGGCCGCCGTGCGCGAAGCCGCACAGGCCGCTGCCGATGCGCTGGGCAAGAGCCTCCAGCAGATGGTTGTCATCCCCCAGCCCGATGCGGAACTTGTAAAGGCATTTACAGGAGCGGCCCTGTAGGCGGCGTCCTGAAACCCGCCTCGCGCGGTCCCGAGAGGTAATTATGAGCAAGACATTGATCACCGTGGACAATCTGCAGGATTTTGTCAGCGGCGGCCGCCTGCAGATGGATGGATCCAAAATCCTCACCGCAGGCGCGCGCGACGAGCTGACCAGACGCGGCATTGAAGTGGCCTGGAGTGACGCTCCGGCTGCCTGCTGCGGATGCGGCGGGCAGCATGCCGAAACTGCTGCCCCCTGCCACAGCCCCGAACAGGAAGACCTGCTTATCGGCGTGGCGGCCATTATCAAGCAGCATTACAACATTACCGATCCCGAAGAACTGAAAAAAATCACCCTGGAAACAGTGGCGGCCATCGGCAAGGGACTCGAGCACTAGGCTTTGGGGCTGCATGGCAAGCCTGACCGGCTCCGGCCAGTCTCGCAACGTTCCAGCATGGCGGATGCGTGAAAAATCCGCACCGAGCACTCCTGCCATTGAGCAAGATGCCCGTCGGTAAAAAATTTCGGCGTGACGCAGTTAGCGCCCGCCGCCAAACAAAATTTCGGGCCGTGCCCGGAGAACAAACTGAGGTAAGGAGTAAACAATGGCGACGATGACTGACGCTTTGGGCATGATTGAAACCCGCGGTCTTGTGGGTGCTGTGGAAGCTGCTGACGCTATGGTGAAGGCTGCCAACGTAACCCTGATCGGCCGTGAGCAGGTGGGTTCCGGCCTTGTGACTGTTATGGTTCGTGGTGATGTGGGCGCTGTAAAGGCTGCCACCGATGCCGGGGCCGCCGCTGCTTCGCGCGTGGGCGACCTTGTGAGTGTGCACGTGATTCCCCGCCCCCATGAAGAAGTGGAAATAATTCTGCCCAAATGCAGGTAAGGCCGGGCAAGGCTTTACTGACCAGACCACACGACGGCAACGCGGGGGCCTGCTTCCGCCCCCGCGTACGCCTCGGAGGATAACGTGACCCAGTTCTACGGAAAGACGAAAATCTGCTATGGCCCCTACGCGCTGGAAACTCTGGAGAGTTTTCCCGCCAGTCACGCCTTTGTGGTAACTGACCCCTTTATGGTCAAAAGCGGCTTTGCCGATCAGGCCGTAAGCCACCTGAAGCGCAAAGGAATCGGCTTCAGCATTTTTTCCGGTGTGGAGCCGGACCCGACCCTTCAGGCCGTGGTGGAAGCCACGGGGCATTTTTTGCGCAGCAAGGCGGACATGATCCTTGCCCTTGGCGGCGGCTCGGCCATTGATATGGCAAAAGCCATCTCCTACTTCGGGCACAAGGCCGCCCGCGACCGCAAGGCCATGCTGGTCGCCATTCCCACCACCAGCGGCACGGGATCAGAAGTGACCTCCATCGCGGTTATCACCGACAAGGTCAATGCGGTCAAAATTCCTCTTAACGATGAACTGCTCATTCCGGATGCAGCCATCCTTGACGCCCGCTTTACCCGCACCGTGCCCCCGCATGTGACCGCCTCAACCGGCATGGACGTGCTCACCCACGCCGTGGAAGCCTATACCTCGCGGCACAGCAACGTTTTTACGGCCATCTACGCCGAAAGGGCCATCCGCAACGTCTTCACCTACCTGCACCGCGCCTATGAACAGGGCGACGACATGGTAGCCAGAGACAATATGCTCATTGGCTCCTGCATGGCCGGTCTGGCCTTTACCAACAGCGGGCTGGGCATCACGCACAGCATGGCCCACAGCCTTGGCGGGCAGTTCCATATTCCGCATGGTCTGGCCAACGCCGTTCTGCTGCCCATTGTCATTGACTTCAACAGCTTTGACGCGGGCGTAAAATATCGCGAAATCGCGGAAATGGCCGGTTTGCCCGCCGCCACCGTGGAGGAAGGAACCCGCAATCTGGTGGCAGCCGTGCGCGACCTCAACGCCTCGCTGGGCATTCCCGCGCGCGTGCGGGAACTCAAGGTGGATGAAGCCGAATACCGCCGCAATCTCGACGCAATGGCAGCCAATGCCCTTGAGGACATCTGCACGCAGAGCAATCCGCGCATGCCCTCACGCGATGATATTGTGAGCCTGTTCGAGCGCGTCTGGTAGCTCGGTGCGCAAAACGGCAGGCTGAAAATCGTCGTCTGCATGTGCCATGCGCACGCGCGGATGGCCCGTATTTCAGGCCGGAGGCCCTGCGCCTCCGGCCGGGCAGAACACTGCCACACCGGGTTGAATCGCCTGATACTGTGCGATCAGGGCTGTTTTCAGCAACGGGATGCTCAACAAGGGCAGGCCTTGCAACACAGCTTCACGGCATTATCGTGCCGGGTTTTGCCCCGTGAAGGCAGTGCGCCTTGCACGGATGTTTCAATGACCAAATGCTTTAAAATCACCCGAGAGGAAACCATGGGAAAAGCAATTGTAGACGCCATACGCCAGGCTGGCGTTGTGGGCGCTGGCGGGGCGGGACTGCCCACCCATGTAAAGGCTGACGCCACGGCACAGACCGTGCTGGTCAACGGCGCCAGCTGTGAACCCCTGCTCATGAGCGACCCCTATCTTATGGAAGAGCAGGTTGATGTCATGTTGCGCGGCCTTGAGGCCATGATGGACTGTACCGGCGCAAGCCGGGGTATTGTCTGCCTCAAGGGCAAGCACGCCGCCGCCATGAAGAGTGTGCGCGAGGCCGTGTCCCGCCGCGGTCAGGGCCGCCTTGAAGCGTTTGAAATGGGCGACTTCTACCCTGCGGGCGACGAGCAGGTCATGGTCTACGAGGTGCTGGGCAACATCGTGCCGGAGCGCGGCATACCGCTGCAGATCGGCGCTGTGGTCAGCAACGTGGAAAGCCTTTTCAACATTGCCCACGCCCTGGACGGCAGGCCCGTCACCCATCGCTACCTTACGGTGGGCTGCGAGGTGGCCCGGCCCATGGTGGTGCGCGTACCCGTGGGAACCCGCGTGGCCGAAGTTCTCGATTTTGCAGGTGGAACCACCATCAGCGAATACCGTGTGGTAGACGGCGGCCCCATGATGGGCCGCGTGCTGCCCGATGCCGACCAGCCGGTGACCAAAACCACCAGCGGCCTGCTGGTACTGCCGCCGGACCATAACGTGGTGAGCCGCAAGGTGATGGACCCGCATGTGCTCAAACGCCTCACCAATACCGTTTGCTGTCAGTGCTCCCAGTGCACAGACCTCTGCCCCCGCAATCTGCTCGGCCACAGCCTGCATCCGCACAAGCTCATGCGCGTGCTCGACGGGCAGACCATCAGCAACCCCATTGCCAAAGAAGCCCTGCTCTGTTCCGAATGCGGCATCTGCGAAAAATTCGCCTGCCCCATGGGCATCTCACCTCGTGAAGTCAATGCCATGCTCAAGCAGGAACTCATGAAGGCGGGCATCAAATGGGAGTATGACGGTCGCCCCCTTGCCACATCACGCTTTCGCGAGGAACGCCGCATTCCCACAAGCCGTCTTGTAAGTCGCCTCGGTCTGGCGGGTTACGAGGCCCACCCACCTTTTGCCGGAGACTTTGAGCCGACCGAAGTACGCATACCGCTCAGGCAGCATATCGGCGCACCGGCCCTGCCTGTGGTTTCCGCAGGCCAGAGCGTCAATGTGGGCGACCTTATCGGCGAAATCCCCGAAGGGGCCATGGGCGCGCGTGTTCACGCCAGCATCCGGGGTACGGTCAGCGCGGTTGAAAACGGCATCATCACTATCAAGGCTTGAGGGGAAAGGGCATGAAATTACGTACTATCGGCTGCGTTGAACTGAGCAGCATCGGCATGGGCATGCAAACGGCTGACGAAATGGTCAAGGCCGCCAACGTGGAACTGGTCATGGCCCGCCCCACCTGCCCCGGCAGGTATCTTGTGATCATCACCGGCGACACGGGCGCGGTCACAAGCTCTGTGCAGACCGGTCTCGCACTGGGCGCGGACCTTGTTGTGGACAGCTTCATCATTCCCAATGTGCATGAAGATGTGATTCCCGCCATGAACGGCACGGCCATTCATGGTCGTATCAACGCCCTTGGCGTCATCGAGACCTACACGGCGGCCTCCTGCGTGCTGGCAGCCGATGCGGCCGCCAAGGCGGGCGACGTGCGCCTGCTGGAACTGCGCCTTTCTGCCGGGCTTGGCGGCAAGGCTTTTGTGGTCATGACCGGTGAAGTCAGCGCCGTACAGTCGTCGGTGGATGCGGGCGTTGCCAATGTCACCGAAGGCGGCCCCGTGGTCAGCAAAATCGTTATCCCCTCCCCCAGTGAGGACCTGAAAAAGCAGTTGCTGTAGACCGAAACCGGCACGGCAATAACTACGCTACGGTGTGAGGCAAAGATGGAAGAGACCAAACAGCGCATCATACAAGAGTATGTGCCGGGCAGGCAGATTACCCTGGCGCACCTCATTGCCAGCCCGCAAAAAGGCATTTACCTCAAGCTCGGGCTGGACGATGCATGCGCTACGGCCATCGGCATTCTGACCATCACTCCTTGCGAAGGCGTGATCATCGCTGCAGATATCGCCACCAAGGCCGCCAGCGTGGACATCGGCTTTCTTGACCGCTTCGGCGGCTCCCTGCTCATCACGGGCGATGTTGCCAGCGTGGAGGCGGCCCTGCGCGAAGTATTGCAGTATTTCGGCAGTGTGCTGCGTTACGACCTCGCCGACATGACAAGGTCGTGAGGCCGGGATGCTGCAACGCATCATGATTATGGGTGAACGGGGCGCGGGCAGGCGCAGTCTTGCCCGCGCCCTGGGACAGGCCCCGGCGTTCATGCCGCAGCCAATGGCTGTGGAATACGCAGGGCGTTTTGTTGTTCCACCGCCGGAATTCCTTGAAAACAGGCGCTTTTACCGGGCGCTCATCACCACGGCGGCAGACTGCGGCTGCCTGCTTTTCGTTCAGGACGCCAGCCGCAGAACTTCCGCGTTTCCCCCGGGCCTTGCCCGCATATTCAACCGGCACGTTATCGGCATCATTACAAAAATTGACCTGCCGGACGCCTCGCCGGATCGCGCAGCGCGCTTTCTGCATCAGGCGGGCCTGCAGGCGGTGTACGCCCTCAGCACTGCCAGTGGTGAAGGTCTGGACAGTCTGCGCAGCTGTGAGCCAGCCCTGTTCGCCTGATACTGCCTGCCTGAATGCCGACGGCCTGAACGCTGTTTGCCCGCATACCCTTGCACCCAGCCACGCACGCGGCTTCCCCCTGCTGCCGGGCCAGCGCCCGCTTCGGCGGCATTTTCCTTTCCCTGCCCAGCCCGATGATCAGCATTACAAGCTGGCCGGTTACGGGTCACTCTCGGGCAATTGCCAGTGAGAGCACCTATCAGTTGCAATTACTGCCTGTATTATATAGTCTTGACGAAGATACATTTTCCCGCCAGCCAGCCTCGCCATCCGGCCTGTTTTTGCTTCTCCGGCCTTTCAGTCTGCCCCAACCTCCTTTCGCTCCGGAGTCTATTATGGACCAAGCTTTTTGGCAGTCCGTCCAGCTCTACGGAAACATTGCCGTCAAACTTGCCGTGGGCCTTGCTACCTTCATATTTGTCTTTCGCACCACAAACCGCGGCCAGCTTGCGCAAATGACCTCCATAGACCTTATCGGCAACTTTGTTATGGGCGGCATTCTGGGCGGCGTCATCTATAATCCGGATATCGGCATCACCAAATTCATCATTGTCCTTGCCATATGGCAGGCCATGGTCATCGCCGTAAATTTTTTGCGCATGCGTACGGAATCCGTACGCAAAATGATTGTTGGCTCACCAAAACCCGTGGTTATCAAAGGCAAGTTTCTTCAAGACAAATTGACTGAAGCCGGACTTGATATTGGCGACTTTGCTACCCTCATACGAATGCAGGGTATCCACTCCATGAAAGATATCTGGAATGCCCAGATAGAACCCAACGGCCAGCTGACGGTGCAGAAAAAAGAAGATCCGCACATTTCAAACGTGGTGCTCAACAATGGAGTAGTTGTTGAGCCTGCACTTGAAGTCATTGACAAGGATGAGGCATGGCTCAAGGCCGAATTGCTCAAGCAGGGCTATGACAGCTATGAAAATATTTTCTTCGCGGAATGGAATGAACAGCGAAACAACGCCGGAAAGCTTTCCGGAAATCTGTATGTAGTTGAACTTGATCATAAAAAAGAAAAGAAAGACAGCAGCGAGCCCGTCCCGCCGCAACAGCACAGGCAACCGGCCTGACGACCTCGTCTGGCAGAATTCTGTGCCGCCCGGACATTCAGCCATTTTGACTGACGGGTCCACGGTTGAAAACGGCTAGCGGCTGATCTTGAGAACAACACAAAAAGAGGACAGTATGGGCATAATTTCTTGGATAATCTTCGGAGTAATCGCAGGAGCCATAAGCAAGTTCATCATGCCCGGGCGAATGGAAAACGGATTTGTCATGACATCCCTGCTCGGCATTGTGGGAGCCTGCGTTGGCGGCTTTATTGGTACATCACTGGGTTTCGGAAGAGTTACCGGCTTCAACCTGCCCAGTTTTTTTATTGCCGTGCTCGGGGCCATGGTTGTTTTGATCATCTACAGCAAGCTTAAAAGCAGATAACCGCCACTGGCATGAACCCGCTTGCAGCGCTGTTGCCGGTCAACGCCCGCCGCGGCATGACTGCGCATGGACCTGAGGAAGACCAGAGCCACGCGAGGGCGCGTTCGCCACAGGTGACACTGTGCGCAGCACGGCGCCAGCCTGAGGGCATATGGGCACGCGCCGTCACACCGGGGCAGATACGAGGAGCAAGGGGGAATTGTGGCTGAAAATGAGAACCGTCCGGCAAACGGAACGGTAAATGGAACCCGGCCAAAAGGGGCCATGCCTTCAGGCGTGCCCCAGACTCACGAAAAAGATATTTTTTCCGACAAGGTAACCTGGTCACTTTTTCTGAAGGCGGCGCTTCTGGTGCTGGGCATCTGGTCTGCTTCTGCTCTGGGACTGTACGCGTTCACTGAAGACTACAGCAAATCCGGCACATTCGGCGATTCTTTCGGCGTGTTGAACACGCTCTTTTCCGGGCTGGCCTTTGCGGGGATTATCGTTTCCATTAAAATGCAGAACGATGAAATGCGCGAACAACGCAAAGAACTGCAAAAACAGAAAAAAATCGCCTTGCTCTACCACAGGGAAAGAATGTTTCTGTTACTCATGGACGAGTTTAAAAAATCGCGCGAACGCCGCTTTGCCGTTGCTGATGTGCGGATAATCATTCGCGAATGTCTGGGCTGCGATGGATCGGATGCCCTCGCGGCGGCCTCGGTGACCAGCCTTGTGGCCGAAGTGGAGGGCCTGCTTGCGGCACGCCCGGAGGCAAGCCCACTGCTGCAGATTTTTAACCGCAAGGTTTTTCGTCACGAACGGTGCGAAGTTTTTATAAAAACTTTTCGACAGGCTGCTGACAGCGTAAAGAAGTTCGATCCTGCCAGCAGGGGTGAATACTACGACATCCTGTGCAACAGCATGTCTGATGCTGAAGAGGCTCTGCTTTTTCTGTGCTATGCAGCACGCTACGGTGCTCAGACCATAGAAAACCCGCAGGCCATGAAGTTGCGCGAAAGCTTTGATGAGATCAAGGCCAAGCTTTAGTGCTGTTTTCATTAAAAAATTTCTGCGTGCAGAAAAAGGCTGGATGCAATTTTTTTCTGCGTCTGGACTGAAAAATACAAAACGTTTGCCGCAAGCTGGAACAGCGAAAAACGTTTGCCGCAATAAAAGTGGAAAGCCCCGGTGGCGCCGGGGCAATCAGGGATGTGTAAGCAGTTGTCCGGAGACTATGCCCCAACACGGCATCGCTGTCAACATAGTACACCAGTTGCTGGTTTGTTTTATAGGGGCCATGCTGCAAAGCAGGCCGGATTCGAGAATTCACAGACCCTCGCTCACGAAATCGGCAGGGCAATGTCAACGCGAACAGGCTCTCAACAGGGCTTTTCAAAGGTTTTGTATCCCGAGGCTGTACCCCGAAAAAAAAGGGACTACAGATTTTACTCTGCAGTCCCTTGATTTTTTGGTCGGGATGGCGCGATTTGAACGCGCGGCCTCAGCGTCCCGAACGCTGCGCTCTAGCCAAGCTGAGCCACATCCCGT